>JAHHTK010000001.1 GCA_020024695.1 Ureaplasma sp.
CTTAAAGATCCATTAGAACACCAACACAGTTTGCATGAAATGGTTCAGCATGAAGTTGAAAAAATTGAAACCAAGCATGCCTTACATCAATCCAACAAAAAATCAACAACAACCAACCAAAATAAAGCCAAACCTAAGTAATTGAATGATTTAAATCATAGATTTATAACAATCACGTTATAATCATAATATTAATGAATTAAAATTCATTTTTTCATACATAATTAAATTAAACTTAACTTTTATTAAGGAACAAAGATGAAATTTGGACGTTTTTTAAAAATTGGAGCACCTGTTTTAGGTCTTGCTGCACTTGGTTCAACAACCGCTGTTGTTGCTACCAGCTGTTCTAGTAGTGATTCAACCCCAGCTAACATTGTGGCAGCAACCACATTAAACAATCAATTAGAATTATGATTTCATGCTTTTGATGCTAACAAACAAGCATTAATAAAATTTACTGATTTTAATGATCAACCTAGTTTTAACCAAGATGCAATTAATAATATCCAAGAAAGTGTCAAAACATTTAACAAAAATAATGCTGACAATTTCAAAAACTACAATGCTGATTTAAATGGATTACAATTGTGTTTTGCACCAACCAGTAAAGTAAACGGTTCAGATAAAATGTTTAAATTAACATTTTATTTAGGAACTAACCCTGCTGACTCAAATTTAGCTATTTCATTAGTTGGTGCTGATGGTAAAGAACTTCACACTAACTTTCATGTAACAATCGCTCAAACAGCATCAACAACAACAGATACACCAGCACCAGCACCAACTGTTTCAGTTGCATGATTTCCTGGAAATAAAAAATAACGCTCAACATCATTAAACACTAATTATTAATTAGTGTTTTTTAGTAATGTTAAAGGAAGAATTTATGAAACTAAATTTTCATTTAATCCAAAAAATAGATGATTTTAATGTTTTAAAACAACCTGGTATTTTAAGTTTTGATAAGGTCTTTTTAAACAGTTTCAACCTTGGTTTAGCCTTTATTTCTCTTAATGAAGCTAGTTTAAAAACCTTAAAACAAACAATAAATAATAAGATAATCTTATTTGAAGCAAGTATTAAGAAATTAGCCCAAATTATGCCTGATGTTTGAATGAAACATCTTCAAACATTAATTAACCAAGCAAAAGATTTTTTAGCTTCAGATTTTAGCCAAACCATGACTTTTTCAGAAGTAATAAATTGAATTCAAGACAATCATTCAAATTTAATTCTTTTGAGTTCAATTTGAATGTTAAGTTTAACGACTAAAAAACCAACTTGATGTGAAACTCGGAAACATTATATTTATAAATCATTAGAACAAGTTCATGGTCAAGCTTTGCTCACTCAATCTAAACCAGATTTTTTATGTCAAAAGATTGAATTCATTAATCAAAACC
This sequence comes from Ureaplasma sp., assembly GCA_020024695.1. Lineage (GTDB taxonomy): Bacteria > Bacillota_I > Bacilli_A > Mycoplasmatales > Mycoplasmoidaceae > Ureaplasma. The sequence goes on from JAHHTK010000001.1 coordinate 1,407, forward strand.
CTTATTATTTATTATTACCAAGCAATTGGGATGTGGTTGATGTTTGTTTATGAATTGAAGATACTAATCTTTGGGTTCAATATTGAATCAATGTACATTTAGTATTAAACCAAATTGATGATTTTGATTTCAACCAACCAATTGTGAAACAACCTGGAACTATTGATGCTCAACACCCCATTAATTGATATATCAAATCTAATCATAGTGTTTTGGCATGCAACTATTTAGTTCCCAATCGAAATCTCAAAGATTACAAAAATAATCTTAGTTATCTGGAACCAATTATTGTGTCAGCTTCCAGTCTGTTAATCATTGATCCAATTAATGGTTATGATTTAGAAAATGATCAATAAGTGAACGGCAAAATATGAATCAAAAACCAAGCTCATCTAAAAGATGAACTTGGTTTAATTTTATAATGGTGGAGCCTATGGGAGTCAAACCCACGACCTCATGAGTGCAAGTCAAGCGCTCTATCAACTGAGCTAAGGCCCCATGGTGGAGATGAGGGGAGTCGAACCCCTTTCCGCAACCAACTCCTTAATAACGTCTACAGTTTATTAAACTTTAGTCGTTTCTTTTAACTCTCTTTAAGGTTCATAAAAATTTACGAAATTGCGAACCTTAACCAAGAGCTTGCCTTCTTTTTTCATCAAAATAAAGGCTAGAAAACTTTAAAAACTATACTAAATTATTATATAGTAAGAAACTTATTAGTAGCAAGCTACTGCTAAGTTTTGGTTTGCTAATTGGTTCATTACGAACGCATTAGCTTGGTTGTTTTTTTCTGCATTTAAACAGATCTCGAAGCTGTAAGGGGCAAACCCCACTGCAGTTATTAGCTTATCAATCACGTCGAAACCGTGACATCCCCAATTTCACTTAATTATTTTAGCATAATTTTAAAATTAGTGAAATCAAAACATTGGGAATGTCACAATTTTTTTTAATAATGGTCAGACCTAAAAATAGGTTGAATTAAAACTTTAAAATTGCGTATTTTCGAATATAACGTTCTGGTTTAATAAAACTGATTGCTTCAAAGACACATTCTTTTTTCTTGTATGCCCGAATATTAATGTTAAAGTTTAAATCAGGGTGCATAGATAAACATGGCCGTTCGTTAAAACTTAACACAATTTCATCAAACCCAAGGTTGGAGGCTAAGATGTAATTATTTGCCAGATCATCAAAACTATTTAACACAGCATTATTTTGCAACATTGGCATATAGACAAAAGTAAAGGCTTGGGCTTTTTCATTTAAGCGATATTCAATCGCATAATGACTATGTTTATAATTAATGGAACATTCACAATCTAATATTAAACCGTTCAGGGGATTCAAAAGCATACTTGGGGTTTTAGCTAATTCATAGCCTTTGCCATGAATTGATTTTAATAAACCCAAGTTGACTAATTGCAAATAAGCAGACCGAATGGTTAAACGACTCAAACCAAGCTTTTTCGCTAAAGTATTTTCACTAGGCATAATATCGCCCACTTGGTACTTTAACGACACTGCTTTTAATAAAAAGTAACGAAAAACGTAAGCTTTAGCGTTCATAACTATTTATGAGTTTGACGACGCATATTGTCGTTTATTTCTTGTAAGCGTGCAAAATATAAATCAGAATCAAGGTTCACAAATTTTGTAATTAAAGTATTAATTAACTTTTCACTTAAAAGGGTACGTTTTGCTCCTTCTCGTGCTTCAGGATTCTTTTTTCATTCCCGAATGGATAAGTTAGTGTCAGCATAATATTTTTCAATTAAGGCTTCAAATTCAGCATCGGTATAACTAATACTTAATTCCTTGATTAATTCATCAAATAATAAGACTTTTTTGATTTCTTGTTTAGCTAATTCTTCGCCTAAGAAATCACGTCCTAAATTTGGTTGACGTTCAAACATCATTTCCACATTTTCTTTAAATCAAGGAAATTGTTTGATTCTTTCAATATCAGCAGGATCAAATTCATATTCGTACAAGGTACTAATGTAATCCATAATCGCATCAAAGGCCATGTCTCTAAAAATTGCATTATTCACCATGTTGTTGATTTCAACATCACTCTTGTTAGGAAAAATTTCTTTAATGTTTTTGATATGATCAAGAACTAATTGTTTTCCTGGCATATTTTGAATGACTACGTGAGCATTAAAATCAATTGGTTGTTGTTTTATAATCTTAGAACCCATAAGTTACTCCTCTAATTCTAATAATTTCTTTTTTAAATCTGGAAGTTCAATTTCTTGATAAAGTTTTTGGCGTTGTTGGGCTTTTCAAGCTAAATTTAAAGCATTTTCATACTCTTGCAATTTGGTTTCAGCTTTAATGATAGCATCATGCACAGCGGTGCGCGACACCCCATACATATCAGCAATCTCACTAATTGACAAATCATCATAATAACTAGCTTCAAAATAATCTTGTTGACGTTTTGATAATAACGGTTTGTAATAAAAATAAAGTTTTGTATTAATGTCTCAATTTTTATTCATATTTAATATCAGCTACTAAACCATCAATAAAGCGTTCAAGATCAAATGGTTTTAAGTCATCAATTTGTTCCCCAAGACCAATCATCTTGACAGGAACGTTAAAAGCATCTTTAATGGCTAACACAATTCCCCCGTGGCTGGTTGAATCCATTTTAGCTAAGATGATGCCTGATAATTCAGCACATTCATTAAAGGCCTTAGCTTGTGATAACCCACTTTGGCCCGTTGTTGCGTCCATGACTAATAATGATTCATGTGGGGCTTGTTGGTCAAACTTGTGAATAATGTTATAAACTTTTTTCAATTCATTCATCAAGTTGGCTTTATTTTGTAACCGACCCGAAGTATCAACAATGATTAAATCATAATGTTGTTCATAACCTTTTTGCATTCCTTCATAGACCACACTGGCTGGGTCTTGACCTGGTTTATGAGGGGTGACAATATCACAACCTAAACGCTGTGATCAAACACCTAATTGTTCCACTGCCCCTGCTCTAAAGGTATCTCCAGCTACTAATAAGACCTTTTTGTTTTGATCAACAAAGTATTTAGCAATCTTAGCAATGGAAGTGGTTTTACCAACTCCGTTGGCTCCGACTACTAAAATAACGTTGGTTCGATCATTTTCAAGGTTAAAGTTGGTATTAATATCAGTGTCTTGAATGTAATAGGTAATTAATTTATCTAAGATAATCTCTTTAATTAAATTCGGATTATCAACGTTTTGATAAGCAATTTCATTCTTAATTGCTTCCACAATTTTGCTAGCAGCAGTATATCCAACATCATAACTGACTAAGGTATCTTCAAGATTTTCATACCATTCGTCAGTCATGATCATTTTTTTGTCAACTAAGAGTTCAGCAATTGATTGGTCTAGTGCTGACGCTGATTTCTTTAACCCTTCATCAAAGGATTTTTGGTTTGGATCATTAAAAACCACTTGGTTTTTAAGGTTTGCTTCAGCGACAGCATCAACGGTTTGTTTATCTTTCCGTTTAATCTTACTAAATAGACGTTTGAAAAAACCCATCTTAATCTCCTGTCACAATTTTTCTAATTTCTTCTAATTTTAATTTAATGACATCAGTAACCCCTGGGGCTGGCATAGTAACCCCGTAAAGATAATCACAAATTTGCATGGTGCCGTCTCGGTGGGTGATGACCATAAATTGGGTATTTTTGGAGTATTCTTTAATTAAGTGAGCAAACTTAACCACGTTGTTTGGGTCAAGAGCTGCTTCAGCTTCATCAAAGATTACTAACGGATAATTACTTGCTTTTAAGATTGCAAATAAAACCGATAAGGCCACTAAGGTTTTTTGGCCTGATGATAATAAATAAAGACTGGTAATCTTTTGACCAACTGGGTTAACTGACACGTTAATTCCTTGTTCAAAAATATCTTCATTACTTTCATCTAAACTAACTTTACATCAACCCCCATTAAATAAATATTCAAAGATGGTTGGCAAGGTTTCATTGATTTTATCAATTAAATCAGTATAAGCACTAACGGCTTGTTTTTGTAACCGAGCAATGATTTCTTTTAAAGAAGAAATGGTTCCTAAAAGTTCATTCTTTTGGTTATTTTTTTCATCCAAGTTGGCCTCAATTTCTTTTAATTGTTCAGCAGCTTGTAAGTTAATGTTTTTCATGTTAGCCAACTCGTTTTTTAAACGGTTGACGGTTAACACAATTTGAGTTTCTTCCATTCCTAAATCGTTATGGAAGTTTTCAATTACATTTTCTTCGGTCATTTTATAGAATGACACAATCCGATCCATAGCGGCTTGATATTTGTTTTTATAAGTGTTTAAATTGTTGTTTTTGTCGTTAATGGTGCGTAAGGATTCATTGATAAATTTATTTAATTGATTAATCTTTTCACTGAATTCTTTACTTTGTTTTCGAGCTTCAAAACGGTTATTTTTAACACTGGTTAATTTGGCTTGGTATTGTTGAATCCGTGCTTCATGATCCACAATTTCTTTACTTAATTGGTCTTCAACAACCACTAAATCTTGTTTTTGATCAATAGAAGCAGTTAAGTCGTTGTATTGATCTTGGTTAGAAGCTAAGGTCTTTTTGGCTGATGATAATTTTAATTCAAAATTGGTTAAAACTTCTTGCTTAGAGTTTAAGTCATTTTGGTTGGCACTTAAATAACTTCGTTGTTCTTGCAAGTTTTGTTCATATTCAAATAATTCAGTTTCAGCAATTTTTAATTCAGCATTTAAATTGTCTAACTTTTCTTGGTAGTTGAAAAGCACATTGGTGTTCATTCTTAAATAACCACCAGTAATGGTACCCCCAGCATTAAAGACATCTCCATCTAAGGTGATGACTTTGTAACGGTTTTTAATCCGTTGGGAGATAACTTTCGCATTTTGGTGTTCATCAGCAATGATGACATTCCCAACTAAATATTCAAGAACCTTTTGGAACCGAGGTTCAATTTTAATTAAAGAACTAGCCGTTCCTAAATAACCTTGGGTTTGGGTTAAAACATATTGTAATGATTCATCGATGGTTTTGGGTTTAACCACGTTTAAAGGAATAAAACTACAACGTCCTGCCCGATTATTTTTTAAGTATTCAATACATTGACTAGCCACGTTTTCATTATCAACGATTAAATGGTTTAAGGTTTTTCCAAACGCTAATCCCATGGCAGTTTCATATTTTTTAGGAATACTTAAATAATCTTGAACTAAGCCATTTAAACCATTGAAATTATTTTTAGCTTTTAATAAGGTGGTGACCCCTTTTTCACTAGCTAAAGCATTGGCATGGGTATTTTCCAAAATAATGATTTCATTTTTCAAATCATTTACAAGGTTTCTGGCTTTTTGATAATTGAAATTTAATTCATCAATGGCACGTTTTCTTTTTTCAACAAGTTCTTTATATTCTTGATATTCTTCAGTCGCTTTTTGATGTTCGTGAGTTAATTGGTTAACTGCTGTGGTGTCTTCGCTAATCATTTGGGCTAATAAACGAAGTTTGGTTTGAATGTCAGCTGAGTTTAATTGAGCTTGACGTTTCGCATCTAAATTAACTTTTCTTTCTTTTAAAGAATCTAATTTGGCTTTGGCATCATCAATTTTGTGTTCATAATCAGATTCTAATTGTTCATAACGGTTAATTTCAGCATCCACTTTATCTAACTCGTCCCGAGTAATTTCTTCTTGAGCTTTAGCGGCTTCAATTAATTTATTGGTGCTGGACAAATCATTGCCCATGTCAGCAATCCCTTGGGTTCAGGTAGCTAAATTGCAACCATAATAGTTTAATTCAATCCGTTTTAAAGCGTCTAATTTTTCGTTATAAAGTTCGACTTCCCCGACTTGTTTTCGTAACCCATCAGCATCTTTGTTAATATAACGAATAGTGTTGTTTAACTTATCAAGTTCAATGCTGGTACTATTTAAGTTCTTGATAGCTTCTTTTTTATCTTGTAAGAACGGTTTGACCCCAGCTGCTGAAATAAAGATTTCTTTTCTTTCAGCTGGTTTGGCATTTGCAAATCAGTCCACACTATGGTTAGAAATAATACATAAACTATCTTTGGTTAACCCACTGTTAGCAAACAACGCTTTAACAGCAGTTAAGGTGGTTAACTGTTCGTTAATATAAAATGTGGATTCGTTTTTCGCCACGTCAAAATTTTTGGTGACGACAACTTCATCAGCATCATATTTTAAGATTCGGGTTTTGTTATTAAACTTAAGTGTTACTGTTGCTTTGGAAGCAGCAGGGACAGTTTGTGATCCATGGAAGACTAATTCGTTTTTCGCACGGCTTCGTAATTCTTTATTGGATTGTTCACCTAACACTCATTTGATCCCGTCAATAAAATTGGTTTTCCCAGACCCATTTGGTCCGACAATCCCAGTTAAATTTCCATCAAACGAGACATCCACTTTGTTGGCAAAACTTTTAAAGCCTTTGGATATAAAATTTTGTAAAAATATCATCTTAATTACCTATATTATTTTTATTATAAATAAAAGGTTCTATACTTGTGAAAACAAGACCTAAAAATTCATAAGAAAAAGAACGAGACCTCACGGTTTCGTTCCTTTCATGTTTTATAAATTAATTCACATTGTTCAATAAAGAATAAATGCTAATAAAGCAACTAAAACAGCGACAATATAACAAGTTCATAAAAAGACTTGGTAAATTGGGCCTTTCGAAGTGTTGTTAACCCCAGCAATTCAAGAACCACTTAAATATAAATATGGTAAGACAATTAACCCAATGCTAATGAAGGCTAAAATTTCAGCCGCTAATAAATATTGACTAAAAGCACTCACTTGGCTGGCTACTTGACTTGGTTCATGATAAATTAACCCAAGGGTTGCTCCTGCTAAACCGATGATTAAGATGGTGAGAGCCAAAATGGTTCATCAAATATCACGGTAGTTTTTTGGATTTCTGGTCGCAATTTCCACCTTTTTTAAAAAGGTGACTTTGGTTGCTTTGGAAGCAGCAATATTGTTTTCAATACTATTCATCTTTATTTCATCCCTTAATAATTGCTTCAACCTCAGCAGCTGCAGCAACACTATTATCATATATAAATTTTAACGTAGGAACTTTATAAGTGGATAAATTACTTGCAATAATTCCTCTAAAAAGACCACTAACTTTGATTAAAGCGTGCTTAGTTTGGTCATAATCGTTGTCATCTGGACAAATTCAATAGCAAGTGGCAATGGATAATTCATTTGATAATTGCACTGCAGTGAAGGTCACACTTTGTAATAATGGATCATCAACTGATCCTAAACATTCTGTGTTAAGAGTTTCAAGGATATTAGCTTCTAGTTTTGCTAAACGAATTCTATTGGCCATATTCATTTACATCATGAGATTGTTCATTTAATTCATACGCCTCAATGATGTCCCCTTCTTTAATATCATTAAAGTTTAAAATGGTTAACCCACATTCTTGACCAGCACTCATTTCCCGAGCGTCATCTTTTCCGTGTTTTAAACTAGAAATGGTTGAGTTATAAATGACCACCCCGTCCCGAATAACTCGAGCTTTAGCGTTTCTTTTAATTTTACCGTCAGTTACTTTACAACCAGCGATGGTCCCAATTTTGGAGTGTTTTCAAGTAGCTTGGACAATCGCTTCTCCTAAGTTGTTTTCTACAATTACTGGGTCTAATTTCCCAACTAAACGGGCTAGGATTCATTCTTTTAATTTATAAATAATATCAAAAGTTAATAATTCAGTGTCAGAACTTAACGCATAGTCTTTAATAACTTTATTTGGACGAATGTTAAATCCGATAACAATCGCATTAGCTGCTTTAGCTAACTTAACATCACTTTCAGTGACATTCCCAGTGGTAGAACGGATTAAGTTAATCTTGGTACCTGGAATTTCAATTTTATCAACTAAGCCCCGAATTGCTTCCAATGATCCTTGTACATCGGTTCTTAGAACTAAGTTTAAAGTTTTTAAAGAACTATCTAAATTATCATCCCGAGCAGCACTTAAACGACTTCATTCTAATTTAGCTTTCTTTAAGTGAATTTCATTAGCTAATAATTTAGCATCTTTTTCATTATCTAATGCTAAGAATTTATCCCCAGCAGCGGGAATGGTTGATAACCCAGCAATTTTAACTGGTGTACTTGGACCAGCTACGTCTACTTCTTGACCTAAGTCATTGAACATTGCCCGTACCCGACCAAAAGATTCACCAATAACTACAAAGTCGCCTTTTTTCAAGGTTCCGTTTTGGACTAAGATAGATGCGACAGGACCATAACCTTTATCAAGGTTAGCTTCAATTGTGGTTCCGTATGCTAAACGGTTTGGGTTAGCTTTATATTCAGCAATATCAGCTTGTAAGTTAATAGCGTCTAATAAAACATCAATCCCATCTTGTTTTAAAGCAGATCCTTTAATGAAGATGGTGTCGCCACCTCATTCTTCACTGACTACGCCATAATCAGCTAATTGGCTCATGACTTTTTCAGGGTTAGCGGCTTCTTTGTCCATTTTATTCACAAAGACAATCATTGGGACCCCTGCTGCTTTTGTATGGTCAATAGCTTCTTCGGTTTGAACTTTTAAACCATCATCAGCTGCTACCACTAAAATGACAAGGTCCGTAATGTTGGCTCCCCGTGCTCGCATGCTTGAGAAAGCTTCGTGGCCTGGTGTATCAATAAAAGTAATCTTTTTATTGTTTTGTGACACTTGGTAAGCCCCAATATGTTGGGTAATTCCCCCAGCTTCACCTTTAGTAATGTGGCTGGAACGAATCGCATCCAATAAAGTAGTTTTCCCATGGTCAACGTGACCCATGATGGTAACTACTGGGGGACGTGGTTGTAAACTTTGCACATCATCGTCAAAGTTAATATTTTCTAAAAGGTTATCTAAACCAACAGCTTTTTCAATTTTAAAATCAAAGCCGTATTCTAAACAAAGTTCCCCAATTTCTTCTTCGTTTAAAATCGTTTGTAAATTATTCATTTTTCCCTTCATGAAATAATATTTAATAATTTCAGAAGGATTTTTTCCTAATTTTGGTGCAAGTTCGGCAATACTTAAAGGAGATGTAAATGTGAACACACCATTCTTAACTCCGACTTCAACATTTTTAATTTGTTTTTTGAGATCAATGGAAGCTCTTGTTTCAACTTGTTTGACTGGTTTAACATTTTTCTTTTTTGACATAATTTATCTCCTTTATGAATAACTACTTAAGATTTATTTTAATCTAAAATCGCTTTTTTTATTTGTTCGAAATCCTCAAAAACAAGTTGGTGATCCCGAAAGATTTTGCAAACCAAGGCTTTAGAATTTAAAGCATTGTAACTATCCAATCCTTTTTTAATTCAATACCCTCGGCCGCTTGATTTATCTTGACTTAATGATACGGTGTGGTTATGTTTCACTAACCGCACCATTTCATTGGTTGGATAAACCTGTTTACTAATGATGTCGCGACGAAGATTGTAATTACATTGTTTTTTTGACATTATCAATTTCGTCCTGAAACTCAGCACTTAAATCGTCTAAATATTCATTATTATCAAATAATTCTTCATTTACATCATAGTCATCAAAATCTGATGCATCATGACTGACTTTATCCATGAAATCATTATCAAGGCCAAGGTCATCAGCGGTAAGTTCAGCTAAATTGTCAACTAAATTAGTTTCTAATTCAGTAATTCTGATAGCACTTGGTTGCAATTCAACTGGAGTTGGAAGATAAGCTTCAACATTTTCTAATACTAATTTGGTCTTGGTATATTTCATTTGTTTTGCACGCATATCTTCAGGGGTTTTCACGTCTAAATTGAAGTGAGTTAATTCTGAACATAAACGAATGTTCATCCCTTTTCTTCCAATAATTAATGATTGAACATCTTCTTTAACAACTAAGATAATTTTGTGAGCTGTTTCAAGTTCATCAAAACATAACCCGATAATTTTGTTAGCACCAACAGTGTTAATGACAAATTCTAATGGGTTAGCGTATCAGTTAAGAATTTCTACAGGTTCCCCACCTAAATAACGGCTAATTTCTTTCACACGAGAACCTTCTTTACCAACACAAATAGCAGCTGGAGAACCAATATTAGTGGCAAACTTGGTTGATGAAACAGCAATTTTGGACTTAAATCCTGCAATCCGTGCAACTTCACGGACTTGAATATCCCCATCACGGATTTCTGGAACAACTAAGTTTAAATAATATTCAGTTAAGACTTTTGATTTTCGTGATAAGATTAATGGTCAATCACGAGTTTGAGCTTTAACATTTTCTAAATAGAAAGCCATTTTGCTTCCTAATGGAATCTTTTCACCAACATTTTGTTCATTTTTAGCTAAACCACCATAAACATTGTCAGCTACTTTAATGATGTATTCCCCATTACGGCTGTTGTATTCATCAACTTCACCTAAAATGACAGTCCCAACTTTATCTTTATATTCGTTGGCAATTTTAGTGTAATCGATTTCACTAATTTTTTGTTTGAACCCTTGAATAATTAACGTAATGACTTTTCTGGATAAGTCATTAATAGAAATTGCGTTTCAATAAATATCACCAATTTCATATTTGTGGTTTGCTTTTGCAAGTTTAGGGTCATTAATTAAAATTTGATTGTAATCATCATAATCATTAACATGTTCCATTCCAACCACTTCGTATGGAATTTGCATGTTAATTTCTTGTTTTTGTAAGTCAACTTTTGCTTCTAATTGTTGATCTTGGTTTTCTTTAGTATAGGCTTTCACAATACATTCTGATAACATGGTGGCCACTTCGTCTTCAGACACGTTGTGAACGCTTGCGATTTCCTTAATAAGGGCTAACATATTTCCAATTACTGAGTTATCAGTAGTGGCAACTGCTTTTTTAGCCATAAACACTCCTTAATAAAAATAAAGAGAACGACAGGACGCCGTTCTCATAAACTAATGAATATGATAAAAGTATTTTACCACACTTTTTATTTTAGAATTAAAAATAAGGTTAAGGTAATAATAACAACCCCAAGTAAACTAAATAAACAAATGACTTTTCAATCATCAAAACGAGACTTTAAAATCAAACTTTTAGCCTGTTTTAATTCCATCGTGACATAAAGAGCTAAGTTAGATAAATTATCTAACACACTAAAGAAACTTTGGTAACTAAATTTTGAAAACATCAATTGCTTTTGACTTTCATCATCATGAATTTTGGCATAATCACACACCAAATCATATTTTTCAAATATTCTAATATTATTAGCACACGCTCACGCTAAATGATCTGTATTCACATGGTTTTTGTCATCAACTAAACAACTTGCAATCAAATAAGGAATTAAAATGTGCATCTTATAAACATTTAAAAAATAGTAATAGCCTTCAAAATTGTCACTATTTAAGGCCACACTTTGTAAATCATAAAAGATGGTCTTTAAGAAATTCTCATAAATATCATTGATCAAACTTTCAATCTTGGCAAACAATTTTAAGTTCGATTTTCAAAGGTTATCAAGGTGAAATTGATGGTCTTGACAAAAGGTTTGAAAACTCACTAAAAATTGACGGGCTTGCACATCAATTTGGTATAAAGCATCGTATTCAAAGTAGCGTTGGCGACTTAAATCTTCAATATAAACATAATATTGTTTCATTAATTTATTTACTTGACTTAAATATTTTTTTAAGTCATGAATGGTTTGTTTATTCGTGGTTTGAGTTTTCATAAATTTCCTTTCGATGCTTGTGAAATAATTTCTTTAAGATTTGTTTGAGAACACTTAAATCCCCATGAAAATTAAATAAATCAGTTTCATCATGATAACTTAATAATTGTTTGAAATCATCTAAACTATCACTGTCTAGCAAGACTGTGGTAGTAGTTAAACATTGTTGACACACAAAACTGGTGGTAGTTAAATCAAATCCAATTTGAGGTTCATGTTGATGGTAACAAGTTTGATAACCATTATAAGTTAAAATTTTGTGAGCACTTAAAAAATATAAATAGATGAGAATGTCAATGACAACTGAATCAACTTTTAATAAGATGAGATTAAGTACCCGTTGGTAAAACTCATATAACTCTTCATGAAAGTCTTTGATTTTGGTTAAGATTTCACTAATTAAATCTAAACTCGGGTGGTGATTAATATCAAATCCTACGTTAGAAAGAGTCGTCACTTTTTTTAGTTTAGACACTTTAGAAGTAAAGCGAGATTGGAAAAATTCAAATTCCAAGTAATTCCCATAAAAAAGACTACGACTATTTTTTGAGGTGATCTTGCGAACACCAGGGGCAAAAAGAACATATCTTTGGCCATCATTCCCAATTAAAGTGAGAATTTCATCAAATAAATCGTAATCTTGTTCATGAATGAGATAACCTTTTTTAACGGTTAAACCCATGGTTATTATTTTCCATAACCGTATTTTTCAATACCTAATTTTGAGTTGCGTCAGTCTTTGTCAACTTTGACAAAGCTTCTTAACATAATGTTACAGTCAAAGATATTTAATAATTGTTTTCGTGCAGCAGTTCCGATTTCACGAATCATAGAACCGTTGGCCCCGATAATAATTTTCTTTTGACTTTCTTTTTCACAAACCACTGAAATATCAATGGTTAACCGATTCTTTTCAGGACAATATTTTTTGGAATCAACAACAACAGCGACCCCATATGGAATTTCCATTCTTAATAAGTTTAAACATTGTTCACGGACAATTTCACTAATCATGAAATCGTCACTAATTAAATCAGTTGTTTCTTCAGCATAAACTGGTTGCATACGTTCTAAGAAAGGTCTAAGAGCATCTAATAAAGGTGCGACAGTGCTTGGATCATTTGCACAAACTTCATAAAAGCCAGCAAAGTCATATAAACCAGCTAATTTTTGTTTGATATTTTCAATTTGGTTATAACGAGCGACATCAATTTTATTGATTGCAACAAGGACGTGTTGGACTTTATATTCACGTAATTTTTCGATCACTAATAAGTCTTCATCAGTAATACCACTGGCAGCGTCAACCACTAAAATGACAGCGTTCGCACTTTTTAAACTATGACGAGCTTGGGCATTTAAGTGTTTGTCAAGTTCATTGTTTGGTTCGTGATAACCAGGGGTGTCAACAAACACAATTTGCATGTCTTCACTGTTATATAACCCTTTGACTTGGTCACGGGTTGTTTGAGGTTTATTACATACAATGGATGTTTTTCTTTTTAAAAGTGTGTTTAATAACGAAGATTTACCAACGTTTGGGTGACCCACAAGTGCAATTTCCCCACAATATTTTAATTTTTCCATAATTTACCTTCCATATCACTGAATAGTTCCATTAGCTAAATCCATAATTTGGGATACAAAAATGATTAAACCAATGATTGCACTTGCGAGTGCAAAAACAAGGGTCGCTGCTGCAGAGATGTTTTTAATTTTAGCAGCGTTCAAGTTATATTTAAAAGCGACCATATCAACGACATTTTCAATCGCTGTATTTAATAATTCACTGCTCAATACAAAACCAATCGTTAGGATTAACACAGGCCATCGATCCACAGGAACTTTTAATAAAATTCCAATGACGATGGTGGCCAAACCAATGATAACTTCAATCAAGAAACTCTTTTCTTCTTTTAAAGTTGTTCAAAACCCTTGAAAAGCATAACTAAATTTTTTCATGGTTGAAGTCTTAGGTTGTCTTTGGTGGTTGTCCATAATTAACGGGTGATTCCTAAACTATTTAAAACCACATCTTGGAGGCCGAACATCACTTTTTCATCCTCCACGGTCATGTGATCAAAACCTAAAATATGTAACAAGCCATGGACAAAAAGAAAACAGATTTCTCGTTTGTAAGAATGGTGGTATTCTTTGGCTTGTTTGATTGCTTTAAAAGGACTAATAAACATCTCACCTAAGAGTGGCGTTGCTAGACCTTCATCTCAGAATGCAAACGAAATGACATCAGTCACGCGGTCAATATGACGGTAATGTTTATTGATTTTTTTGATTTCTTGAGTTTGAATAAATGAGACATCTAAAAAATAAGTGGTTTGGTCATTAAGACGGGCTTTAATTTCAGGTAATTCAAGCACTTTTTGACCAATTTCATTAAACAAATCTAGAAATGGAAGCACTTTGCTTTCGTAGCATTCAATATTGTAACTAACTTCAAGTTTCATATTTAGCTTTCTTATATATATTTAAATTTTATGTGAAAAATAATTTAACCCCTATATTTCTAAACATTTTTCCATGATAATTGCGTCAGATTGGTCTGAATAGTATTGTTTTCGTTTCCCAATCACTTGAAAACCACATTTTTCATATAAATGAATGGCCTTGGGATTTTGACTGGAAACTTCTAATAATAATTTCTTATGACTAGCTAAGGCTTGGTGATTAGCATAATCCATTAATGCTGAACCTAAATGCTTTCCTTGGTATTGACTAGCCACTCCAATCCGAATAATTTCAATTTCATCAGGATTCGCTAATAAACACAAAAACCCAGCAATATTTTGGTTATAAACCACTACCACAATTTCATAATATGGGTTGTTAAACATTTCTTGTCAGGCTGGTCAAACATAATAATCGTGAACAAATAAACTTTGATCAATTTGAAAAACCACTTCTAATTGGTCAAGATTTTGGACAGGCACAATTTCAACGTGATTATCGGTCATGTTTAGTTTCCTTGTTATTGGTTGGTGGTTGGTATAACACAGGTTTAATATAAGCTGGCAATAAATCGTGATAATCAGCTAACAAATGAAACTGATCTAAATTAGTGATCAAACGTTCAAAATAAGTTTCAATTTTTAATTGAGAGAAATCAGCTACATTTGTGAATTGTTGCTTAATATTTTCTCACTGATCTTCAGTGACCATTTGTAAAGGTAAAGTTATTTTTTGATTTTCATAACCAATGACATAATAAGCCTTGGATTTTGCATCAATGCACCCACACCCATCAAAACCAGCTACAATAGACACACTATCCATTCAAAAAACTTGAATTTGAGGATAAACTGAACAAATGGTTTTGACAATTGAAACACCAACCTTAACCCCAGTAAATGACCCTGGCCCAATTACAACATAAATTTGGGATAAATCAGCATAATCTAGTTGTTGACTAGCTAATAAATCATGAATTAATTGGGTAACTAATTCGGTTAAATTATTATGGGTCGGTTGCATTACTGTTTGGATAAGTTTTTGGTTATCTAATAACGCTAATAAACAATAATTATTTGTGGTGTCAATCACAAGTTGATAGTTATTTGGTGAGTTTTTCATACATATCCTGAAAGGTTTGGTCATAGGGAATTTCAAAATTAAGTTTTTGGTTTGTGATTGGGTGCACAAATCCTAATTTATAACAAATTAAATATTGGCCATAACTAGTAGTTTTGGTGCGTGGTCCATACACACTGTCATTTAATAATGGGTGGTTTAAGTGTCGCATGGTTGCCCGAATCTGGTGGGTGCGTCCCGTTAAAATTTGGACATCCACTAAACTAAACCCTTGGTTTAAGTTCATTAATGGGGCAATGATAGAAATGGCTTGCTTCCCGTTGCGAACATCATTGCCAACCTTCATTTTATACTTTCCACTTCTGTCATAGCCTAACATTACATCAACAGAAAAACTTTTGTTTAAATCATTAAAATGGTTATAAACAATAGCGTGATAATGTTTATCAATTTCATGAAACATAAACATTTGGGTTAGTTTTTCAACCATCATTTGGTTTTTGGCAATGACCATGAGTCCGTTAGTATCTTTGTCTAATCGGTGCACAATCCCCATTCTTTCTTGATCATTAAAATCAGCTGGATTTCAATTTAAATAAGTTTTTAAGCCATGAACTAATGTATTTGTTTCATGGTGATTGGTAGGATAAACTAACAGATTTGTAGGTTTATTAATGACTAACAAATAGTCATCTTCATAAATAATATCTAATTTTACATTTACTTTTGAACTAGTGACAATTGGTTTTGATTGTACTTCAGGTGAAATTTCAGTTTGATTGTCTAAAATCTGAACTTGAAAATTATTTTCTAGACTGAATCCAGTTTTGGTTACTACTTTCTCATTTACTAACACTTGGTGGTTATCAATTAATTTTTTGATTTGGCTGCGTGAAATTTCTAATTCTTGCACCAAAAACAAATCTAACCGCATTGGTTCAGCTGCTTGATAAATAAATTGTTTCTTCATAAATTAATTATTTAATTCAGGTTGAGCATCAGTCTTATCTGCATTAGTTTGAGCAACTAATTGAGCTTGTTTTTCTTCATCGTGTGACTTTTTTAAACTGATTCCTAATCAAATCAAGAAACATAACACGATGACCCCCACTCCAATACAGATTCACACATCGTTCATATTAATGGTGGTTTTGACAAATGGTCAATAATCAACTACGGCATTTGCTGTTGAATAACTAACACCATGTAAAACATAACTTAAATCTAAGCTCCGATCAATGATATTATTTAAGCCTCCAAAGCCCATTAATAAAAAGCCAATGATTAACCATCACTGTGGAATAAAAATAAAAGCTAAAAATGAAATTAAAATCGGGATAGATTGAACAAAATAAACTAAACTAGGCGAAGCGTTATTTAAAATTGAAAACCCCACTCCTGAGTTTAAAACAACCATTTGGGGTTGGTTGGTTAAGATATAATGTTCAATTCCAAACCCACTCCCCATCACAATTAACCCAATTGCTAAAAATAAAATTAATTTAAACAAGAGGTTTTGATAAGAAAAAAATGCATAAAAATAATGGCGAACACTTTCGTTTTGAATTTTATCTAATGTTTTAACAAAAGCCACTCTATTAAGAAAGTGGCTTTGGTTGGCATTTGGTTGGTGAGACATTATGCAGGGTATTTTTCTGGGTGTTCTTGTTGCATTTTTTTGACGAATTCTTTTTTATCCATAGAACCATATTTGTTCATTAATTCAACACATTCGTTGTATTCATTAATAGCTCATTGTTCGTCTTTGAAACCTTTGATTAAAACTTTTTTGTTTTGAAGGTTTTTGTAGTTTTCAAAGAAATCTTTAATTTCGTCTAATCATGATTGGGGAATTTGGTCAAAACTAGTTAATCAAGTTCAACGAGGGTCACAATCAATGACACCTAATAATTTAGTATCAGTTTCGCCACCATCGATCATTTCAACAGCCCCAACAATTCTCACTGGCACACGGATACCAGAATTAATAGCGTGGTCGCTGAAAATCATAACGTCTAATTCATCACCATCTCAATCTAAGGCTTCAGGTACGAAACCATAGTTGGTTGGATAACTCATAGAACCATATAAAATTCTATCGACAGAAATCGCACCAGTAGCACGGTCATATTCATATTTAATTTGACTATCTTTTGGAATTTCAACAATTGCGTTTAATTTCATAAATTACTCTTTCTCTACTAAAAAAATGTAAAATTATCATATAAACATTTTAACCAAAATCAGCAAGAAATCATAAGAAAATAAAGGAATTTAATTGATTTTTGAATAAATTAAAGGCAAAGTTATGACAAAACAATATCCACACAAAATTTTATTTAAATCCCCGCCATTTTTGAAGAAATATCCCGTTCAATTAAACACTTATCAACAAAACCATGAAAAACTTTTTTTATTGCTGTTAGTTAGTGTTTTGTTAAGCACTTTTATTATCTTTTTTAGCTTTGGTTATCTTCATAGTGCTAACCAAAGTGTGATCCCTGAATACATTGATCCTGTGACTGGAGCTTTGGTTTCAGGGTTAAATAGTGCCTCCCCAATGTATTTAAACCCCCAACCATTAAATCAAACCGACCGTACCTTAAGAGCTATGGGAATTGTCTTTTTCTCATGATGATTAATGGTTGTTATCTGAATGATGAAATTAGGGGTTGATGTGCTAGAAAACGCACGGATTTGAAACCTGAAGCATGAAAAAACTATGGGTTATTTATATATTTTCAGTTTCACTTTAGTTTATAACCTCGGGTTATGAATCTATGAATTAACCCAAATTAAACACATGCACTTAAGTGAATATTTAGAAAGTCAGTTTCAAAATAATGACCAATTCTATAGTTTTAATCCTCGGAAACACTGAACTTATTTTCTAGCTATTGCTGGCCTCATTGTTATGAGTCCCTTAGTTTGATTTATGATTTTTCCAATGATGAACAATGGTCAATTAGTGGCATTTGGGTTTAACCAAGGATATGGAAGTAACTGATGGTTCTTTGCGTTACAATTCTTTACCGAACAAACTAACTTAATGTGTTTTTTCACATTATTAGCATTTGTCATTAATCCTCGTTGAAAAGCCTTTCAAAACTATGACTTATGAATCTGCACCATGGCTTATTTAATCATTGTCTCATTAACCTACAACTTGATTATTTTTCCAGTGATTGCAAATAGTTATCAAGGCCAACCCTATGATTTAACCAGAACTTTATGATTACATGTCATTGATCCTTTTGTCTTCTTAGGTCTTGGTTGTTGTTTAATGGTTTATAACCCAACCCGCACAGTTACCCCTTGAGGAAATACCTTAAAATATGGAATGGTTGTGCCAAGTGTCTATGCAATTTATGCGTTAAGTTCACCATTTATCACTGGGGTTTCACCTTATGCATACTTGTCCAATACTAACCCTAAATTAGTAATTGATGGGGTTCCTGGCAGTGGTTTAACAGTGATTGTCTTTCTTTTATTTATGGGTTTCTTTATTGCCTTCATTACCCTCTGATGATACATAAATGCCCGAATGGCATTAAAAAAATATGGTCCAAGTGCCTGCAAATGGATAAATACTATTACAATTAATTAAAAGAAAGTTAATTATGAAATACATTAATTATTCCAATTTATCAACTTTTGATAATGAAAAAAACTTACTTGAATATGTGTTGAAAATCGACCATAATCAATTAGAAAAACTCCAAACTCTTCCAAATGCTGTTGTCTGTGTCACACTGCCAACCCAAAAATATCCAGTTAGTGACAAAGTGCATTTCGTTGACCATAATAACGAAGAATTAGGAATGGCGAAATTAGTTCAATTCATCACCGCACCTAAAGAAGCGTTATGAAACCAAATTCAAGATTATACTTATTTAACTAAAAGTGAATTTGATCACCTTTATGAAAATGAACCTGAGGCTACAATCTCAGTTATCTATGATTTTTGTTTAATGGAATCAAAACAAAAATTACCACTCGATGAGAGTCAATTTAAAAACAATATTAGTTTAGTTATCTACGAAAAATAGAACACTATTTTAAGCGATTATCTTTTTATTTTTTTTAACAAAAAATGGCAAAATGCGTTTAAAATAAATTTAGTGTATTAAATGAAAAAATTCATTAAAAAATCTTAAGGCATATCTATATGATAAAGAATAAAAAATTAAAATTTTTGTCCATTGCAGCAGGTAGCATGGTTACCCTTAGTTTAGTTGTTGCAACCCCCATTGCAGTGAGCTTAAAACCAACTGCACCTAACCAAGTGACAACCTATGCAGCAAGT
Source organism: Ureaplasma sp. (assembly GCA_020024695.1). Taxonomy (GTDB): domain Bacteria; phylum Bacillota_I; class Bacilli_A; order Mycoplasmatales; family Mycoplasmoidaceae; genus Ureaplasma. The sequence goes on from JAHHTK010000001.1 coordinate 21,015, forward strand.
ACTAGTTCCACCAGTTCTAGTACAGCTGATAATAACCAAAAGAAAAATTACTGAATCGCAACCGATTTAGCAATTGGTTATGCTGTCCTTGCATTAGTAATTGCATTAATCGCCATCGGTGTATTTTGCCACAAAAAATCTAAAAAAAACGAAGCTGATGCTAAGCAAGAACAAGAACCAGTAACTAATCAAGTTCTTAGTAATGAATTAGCTACTCGTACTACTGATGTTTTTAAACAAGGTAGTAATCTTCAACAAATCGATACTTTAATCGAAAAAGAAAAAAACTTATTAACAGAAACTGATAAAGTGGTTGAAATTAATAAGTATTTAGCAAGTTACTTAACTGTTGATCATAACAATCCTGCTAACCCACGTATGTATTTCAACAGTCAAGATCCACAATACTTACCAAATGTCGTTTACTTAACTGCTTGCCCAGAACACAACTTCTTATATAAAAACAAAAATATCATTTGCCTTGACAAACCATTTGATAATGAGAAAAAAGATATCTTAATCTATGATTTATGAAGTCAAAAAATCACAGGTTATGCCAAAGTTGTTGCTGTTTTAAAAGACCTTCATCAAACTGATGCTGATGTCTTATATGCAAGTGTTGCTCCATTTAGTACATTTAGTCGGAAAGAATTTGATACTGTTCTTCACGATTCTAACCAAGCATGTTTATTATTCTGTGACAAAACTGTCCGTTTTGATTACCCAGTTGATCCAACCACTCTTTACATTCCATTAGTAAGAAGTGCTGAAACTGAAATTGAATCCGTCACAATTAATGAACCAATCGTTCCAGTTAGTGAAGAAATCGTTCTTGAAACTCCAGTTGAAAACGAAGAAATGGTAATTGTTGCTCCTGTTACTGAAACAGTTGTTCTTGACAGCGAAGACCCAATCGAACTTGAACCAGTAGTTGAAGAAACTATTAGTTTTGAACCAGTTGTAGAAGACGTTGAAGAAGTCATTGACCAACCAGTTGAAATTGAAGAAACAATTGAATTTCCAACTGAAGATTTAGTTGAACTTGAACCAGTAGTTGAACCAACTATTTTAGTTGAAGAAATTATCGAAACCCCAGCTGTAGTTACAGAAGTGGAAGAAATTATTGATCAACCAGAAGCGGTTGAAGAAATCGTCGAAGAAATCATTGATGAACCAGTTGCAGAAGTTGCAGAGGCCGCTAAACCAGTTGAACCTGAAGTTCCAGAAGTAGTTGAAGAAGTCATCGAAGAAATTACTGATGAACCAGTTGAACCTGTTCTTGAAGACCAAGAATACATTAATGAATTAGCAAAAGCTAGTGCTAAAGTAGAACCAGTTGTCTTAAATGATATTGAACTTGTAATTCCTGTTCAAAAAGATGAAACAAAAGACATTCTTAAAGCTAATAGTCAAGTTTATCAAGAAATGGTTTCTGAAACCCCTGTCCAACTTGAAAGTGAAGTGGTTGAAGAAGAACCAGTTGAAAAACCAAGCACATGACCAACCTATCGAGTTAAAACAATTGTTGACAAACAAACTCGGGAAAATGCTCCAGTTACTTTCTTAGTAACCAAGCAAGAAAAGAATGCTGTTTCTAACTCTTATGAATTAAATAACAATAATTCAAAAAATAAAGCAGCTAAACAACCAGCGACCGAATATACATATAAACGTCGTCGTATTACTAACCTTGAAACAGAAATGTTAAAAAAGGAAGGTAAGTTCTTCAAATACAAACCATCAACCCACCCAAAGGTACGGGAAGAACAAATCAAAAAGATGCAAGAATTCTGTGATGAACAAAACCAACATCACGAAGCTGATAAACAAGAAAACTAATCGCTCTTTTTAAAAAGGTGTCGTAAGACATCTTTTTTAATCCCTTTTACGCTGCTTATTGATAAAGCATACCAATTATATTGCCTGCTTTTTAACCGTGCTGATTTCGCTTTAAAATCTGATTTATACCTTTTAAATTTCACTACTTAATTGCCGCCGAACCTATTCCAATTTTTCTGGAAATATATTAAAATTAAATTAGGTCATGGTTTTTATAGTGAGCTTAAAGTTCATGGCTTTAACATTGGTTAAAAGTTTAGATTTTAAAATAGAAGGTGGTTTAATATTCTAAATCATGATTTAAGACTTACTCATACAATTGTTGTATTGAAGATTTTAAAAATGACCCATTAAGATTGTAGATGCCTATTTGCCTAGAACTACAATCTTTTTTTATGGGGTCTGGTAACCAAAGAAATAAAAATGCTCTTGCTTAAAATTAGCAAGAGCATTTCATTTATAATTACTCACAATTTTAATGGATTGTGGAACCATTGTCATTTGATATATTATTATCTTGATCAGTATTCACTGGGGCTTTTAATTTCTTACCACCATTAATTTTAAAATCAGCTGGGAATGAATTATCATAATAATAACAATAAGCTGGTAAAGTGACCTCTTTTCTATCATTAATAGTTTCGATGTTTTTAAAGACTTCGGGGCCAACAACATTGAAATTGAAGAAATTATCAATATAAAGATGCTTAGTATTTCCTTCAATCTTACTATCGAAATAAATGGGAAAAATTTGCGGCATGATAATAGATAATTTAGTAGAAAATAACGAAATTTTTTCAGGGTTTTTAGAGGGTATAGCTGGAGAACTATCAATACTAGAAAAATCTAATGTGATATTGATATCAATTGGTCCATAATCATAGGTTTCAAGGTATGGTACTTGTTTTAGATGATCTGGAAAAATAATTTTAAAATCCTTGTCATATTTAATTACTTGGTTTTTATGAGTTCTATTGAAAAAAGAAACATACTCGATAGTTTTGTCAAGTTTATAAAAATTTATATCTCTATTGGGCAAATCATTGTACAATAGTTCACTTGTAGAATTATTAGTTTCTTTGGAAACATCTTCAACATCTTTTATTCCATAATATAAAAAGACGCTTTTAAAATTAATTGGTCAGTTTATTCAGTGATTATTATCCTTTGATATAAATCTAATATATTTTGGAATATTAATATATTCCTGTCATTTAATTGTTCCATTAAAATAATTTTCCATGCATTCTCTTACTTTTGTTAGGTCCCAACCGTGCTGCTCTAGAACACTAAAATCTTCATCAGATCAACCTATGAATGTTGCATATATTCCATAACCATCATCATTTACATGAGAAATAAAAGCATATCTAGCACCATAAAATGGGGATTGATCATCGTTAATTACAAACGTTGGTTTTCCTGAGAGAATAGGAACGTCAGGATAGTCACTTTCAATAGATAGATATTTGCTATTAAATGGTACATATCGCTTAGCATAATCAATAGTCTTGTATTCAAATGTCTCATTTTCAGAACTTTCTTTTTTTGATTGATTACATGAAACTAATGGAATACAAGACCCACATATCAAAGAAGACCCTGTGATTAGACTTAATCCTAGTTTAATTATTTTTTTCATATTATTTATTCCTGTCCTTTCTAAATTTATGAACCTATATTACCTGAGTTCTTTTTCAATTAACAATATAAGCAAGCACCATAGACTTATCTTATAGAAAATAACATTAATAAATTGCTATATCTAATTCCAACAATCTTATAGATCTATGGCTATCACTTAAATATTTCCATCACGAATATCTTCAGTTTCACCATTAGGAATTGTCGATTGTTGGACAGGTGCTTTTAATTTCTTACCACCAATGATAGTAAAATCCGTTGGGAACGAATTATCATAATAATAGCAATCCTTAGGTAAGACAACAGTTTTTCTATTATTGATTGTTATGATGTTCTTAAAAACCTCTGGGCCAACTAATTTAAAATAGTCAAAACAATCAATGTAAAGATATTTAGTGTTTCCCTCGATTTTGCTGTCAAAATAAATGTCAGTTCTTGTTGGCATTTTAATGGCGAGCTTAGTAGAAAAAAGCGAAATTCTATCAGGATTCTTTACGATTTCATTAATTCTATTGTCAATTTTAGAAAAGTCTAATGTAATAGTAATATCAGTTGGTCCATAATCATAAGTTTCAAGATATGGTATTTGTTTTAAATATTTTGGAAATGTGATTCTAAAATCCTTCTCATATTTTATTGTGTTATTCTTGCACGTCCTATTAAAGAACCCAATAAACTGAAACATCATTGTCGCAGTTTCGTTGAAGTCAACATTTCTATTTGGTAAATCGTTATACAAGAATACTTTATTTTCGTCATATTTATCATCACCATAAGGATAATGATAATAATAATCAGAATGTCCAATTCCATAGAATCAAAAAACACCTTTTATTTGAAGAGATTTTTCTGAATATAGACGCCCATAACGAAAGATTCTGAGATATTTTGGAATTTTTATATAAAGTCCTGTTGGATTACCATTGAATCAATTTATTCGACATTCTTTTACTTTTTCTAAATCCCAATCATATTTTTGTAAGGTAGCAAAATCCTCGTCAAATCATCCTAAAAAAGTAGTATATATATTAGTAACTTCTCCATCTTTATTCAGTTCACATATAATCGCAAACCTTGCTCCATAGTATGGAGATTCCTTATCATCTGCTATAAAGAATGGATTGCCATTTAACATCATTGTGCGTTCGTATTCACTTATCACAGAGTAATTCCTTAAATAGGACCTAAACAGCATATAATCATTTAAATGGTTAACAGTTTCGTATTTGAATTCTGTAATTTCAGGTTCTTGTTCAGGTTCTTTAGAAGTTTCATCTGGCACTGGTTCTTTAGTTGGTTGCTGATTACATGAAACTAAAGAAATGCAAGAACTACAAACCAATGCTGATGTCGCTGCTACACTTAACCCGATTTTTATTCTTTTCTTCATATTATTTAATACCTACCTTTTCTGAATGTAATAAGATGTATTGTTTTAAGTTAGTCATTAATTCTTGGTGGGACCGATAGTAATAGTCTTTGTCATCAAGATTTAGCTTATAAATTTGATGAACTTGATTTTCAATCAAATTATAGCGACCTGAATCATCTAAATAATAGACATGCTCAGTATCTTGTTTAATGATTTTTGTACGAATTATGTTATCAATAACTGTTTGTTCACTATCAAAAATCGCATCTGATGTTGTTTGCAATTGATCACTTTCTGATAGTTCAATCCCAGTATTAACAATATTACCTAATAAATCATAGGCGACAACAATTTTAGCTGGTTCTAAAAGTACTGAATATTCTTTGCCAGCTTTCAATTCATTCTTAGACTTATAAATTTTAAAAGAATCTTTATTTATTAGTTTTGGAACTAGTTCCTGAGAAGTCAGAAACTCACCATATGCTACTTGTTGAGGACTACCATCAAGGTTGTATAAAACAACAATATCTTCAGGATCGGTTAATGCTTCAAGATATTTCTTTTTATCTCTTGGATTCAAATTTCGCTTATTTATGTTATCAGCTACCTTGTTATATGTTTGTACTAATGTGTCGGCTGTAAACAAACTATTATTCTGTTCTAAACTCACGATTAGGTTATGATTTTTAAATTTATGATCTTTGCCACTAATATAATCGAAACTAATATGTTGTTCGTTATCAACATCTGGTTTGAATAACCTTGCGTTGCATATCGCATTCTTTCCGCTTATTTTTTTAAACGATTGCGAGATATTAATACTGTTTTTAAAGATATAGTCTGCTTTATTACTAAAATAGCAGACGATACTATGCCTATTTCTCTATAATTACTCACAATTTTAATAGATTGTGGAATCGTTGTCAGGGACCCAGTTATTTTTATGATTAGTTTTTACTGGGGCCTTTAATTTCTTACCACCAATGATAACAAAATCAGCTGGGAACGAATTGTCATAATAATAACAATCAGCTGGTAAAGTGACTTTTTTACCACCGTTCATAGTTTCAATATTTTTAAAGACTTCTGGGCCAACAACTTTGAAATTATCAAAACGATCGATTCACAATTCTGTTGTATTTCCTTCAATTTTACTGTCAAAATAAATATCTTGTTCTTTTGGCATTTTAAATTCTAATTTCTTAGAAAAAAGGGCAATTCTATCTGGATTTTTCATAATTCCTTTATCTGTATCAATTTTATTAGAAAAATCCAAGGTGATTTTAATATCAATCACTTCTTCGTTATAGGTTTCTAAAAACGATATTTGTCCAATAAATGAAGCAAATGTTATGGTTATATCTCTATCATACTTCACACTTGGTTTGTGACTTTTGTTAAAGAAACCAACAAATTGTGCTCCATCTATATTTGTAAAATCAATATCACGATTTGGAAAATTATTATAAATAGTTTCGTTTTTTTGTGGGTTTTCTGAATAATCATCATAAAGTCTTATACCACCAGGAATCATAATTCCAGCAACACTGAAGAAAACATTACGTCTTTCAATCTCACTAGCTTTATTAATAACGGAAATATATTTAGGTGGGAAAATATAAGGTGGAATTTTTGTTTTTCCTGCTAACCAATTTGTCTTACATTCTTTAACTTTTTCAATATCCCAACCATATTCTTCTAAAATAGGATAGTCTTCATCATTTCAGCCAATCAGAGAAACACTATTAAAATATTTAAAATCTCCTTCAGTTTTTCTAGACAAGATAATAAATTTTGCTCCATAAAATGGATTTTTTTCATCATCAATAGTAAATATCGGTCGTCCTTCTAGTGGCGTTTTAAAATATTTAGATTCAACTTTTTCCTTAGATGCACAAACTGAATAATTAGATGTTAAAAAATCAACTGTCTCATATTTAAATTCAGTAATTTCTGGTTGATTAATTTCATCAGGCTTAGTATTTGCTTGGTTGGTACAAGATACTAAACTGATACATGAACTAGATGTCAAAACGACGGTTGCTAGACTAGCAAGACCAATTTTTATTCTTTTCTTCATACTATTTAATTCCTACCTTTTCAGAGTTTAATAAAATATATTGTTTAAACTATTCATTAGTTCTTGATGTGATCGATAAAAATAAATTTTGTCACCAAGAACAAGCTTATAAATTTGATGCACTTGATTTTTAGTAAGATGAAAGTTATCTTTTTCATCAACATAATAAACATTTTCTGTGTCTTGCTTAATAATTTTAGTGCGAATGATATTATCTAAAATTGTTTGTTCTGAATCGAAAATAGCATCTGATGTAGTTTGCAATTGTTGCGAATCAGATAATTCAATTCCAGGGTTAACAATATTGCCTAATAAATCATAGGCGACAACAATTTTAGCTGGTTCTAAAACACTTGAATATTGAATGCCAGATTTTAAATCCTTCTTGGTGTTGTAAATTTTAAATGAATCTCTATTTACTAACTTTGGAACAATTTCAGTTAAGGATAAGAATTCACCATAAGTTACCAGTTTAGGAACACCACCTGTACTATATAAAACCACAATATCTTCAGGCTTGATCAATTTACTTTTAATTTTAGTTCTATCATAACCATTAAAAATATTACTATTAATTGTGTCTACAATTTTGTTATATGTTTGTGCTAATGTATCAGCTCCTAATTGGGTTTTATATTCACCTAACATAACATTCTTATTTAAAGCAGGGAATTTGTTTTCTTTATCGTTTTGATAAGCAAATTTTATGTGTTGCGGATTATTTTTATCGTATATAAACAACTTAGAATCGCTTAATACATTATTGCCAAACTTTTGTACATAACTGTTAAGTTTAGTTTGGATTACTTCTGGTTTTTGATGAGACAACAAAATAGCAGTTTTCAACAAATACTGGCGAGTAGTCATATTAGTAGGAAATTTTGGAATGGCATCAGGCACATATGCGATTTGATTACGGTCTAAATAACCTAAATTTTTTAAATAAATGCTGCCTTGGTAATTCTCAATTAAACCAATCATACATTTGATTGTCGTTGATTTCCCTGCCCCATTATTACCAATAAAGACATGAAATGTTTTTGGCATGATTTCAAACGAAACCTTATTTAACTTGATTTTTTTATCTTTCTTTGAAATCAAAGTTAAATTATCAACAATTAAGGTTTGATTAGTTTGATTATCTAGAAATTGTTTTCATAGTGTTTCAATTTGGTTATCGTCATAACCGAAGTTATTTTTTAATATCTCACTGTCTTCGGTTAAATTTTTAAGCTCTTTTTTCATAAAAAATCCGTTTTATTATTAAATCTTATTAATTTTATTTTATCAAATTTTTGTTTTCGTGCCAAGCTGCTGGTTTGAATTTTAAGCAACTGTTTTTATGAGAAATTGCCCATTTTTTAGGGGATTAAAAATAAAAAAATATAACATAGTTACCTATGTTATATTAGATGATCATAAATAGAATTATTTAGATAAATCGATAACGCCGTTGTTTAATTTAGCGTGTGGATTCATAACGTTTTCTAAAGCCCCTTTAATTTGTTTTGAGAAACTAAATTTAGGAGTAATGTGAGCTGGAATCACTTGTTTTTCTTTAGTTTTTGGGTTGAAACCAGTTCTTTCTTTAACTTCAGCAATTTTAAAACGGCCTAAGTTACCTAATTTAAAAGTTTGAACACGTTGTAATTCTTCAACAACTAATTGTTCTAAGGCATCAAGAACACGACCAACGTCTTTTTCAGTCATATCAACGTCGCTTGAAATTTTTGCAAGAATTTCACGACGAGTTAAAGCTTTTTCATTTTCAATATTATTCATAATCATTAACCTTTTTTGTGGAAGTTATAAACAGAATCTAATGCTAATTGAACCATAGTTCGAAGACCTGTTTGTCTTTCTTCAGCAGTTAAGATAATCGATGGATCAACAAAGGAGTCTGAGATGGTTAAAATACATGCAGCTTTTTTGTTTAATTTTTGAGCGTTTGCAAATAAACCAAAGGATTCCATTTCAACAACTTCAACCCCTTCAGGTTGGAAGGATTCTTGAGCATAGAATGCATCAGATGAATAACAACTAGCAACTTTTAAGTTTACGTTTTCTTGTTTTGCTGTTGCTTCAATTACTTCATTGATTTCACTGGATGGAAATAATCAACCATGTTGAACATCAATACCAAGTCTAGTGGCATAAATTGAATCACTTCATGATTTGTCAACTAAGACAACATCACGAGGTTTAATTGTATCAACATAAGTTCCAGCTGAACCCATTCTGACAATTAAATCAACATCGTAAAATTCAGGACTGAATAATTCTCATGAATAAATACCGATGCTTGGGATTCCCATTCCGTGACCCATAACAGTAATTTCCATGTCTTTATATTTACCTGTGTAAGCATTCATACCACGAACACTATTGACTAATTTAGCGTCTTGTAAGAAATTTTCGCTAATTCATTTTACTCTTAAAGGGTCACCAGCCATTAAAACAACTTTAGCGATGTCACCTTTTTTTGCATGATTGTGTGGAGTCATATATTAATTTTGTACCTTATCTATCTTTAATTGAAGCGATACCTTCTAAGTTTGATCCTTCAAGGAATTTTAAGCTTGCACCACCACCAGTTGAGATGAAGCTGAAGCAAGTTTCTTTACCTAATTTTTCAGCAGCTGCAGCTGAGTCCCCACCACCGATAACAGTGAAAGAACCAGCTTCAGTTCTTTCAGCAATTGCTTCACAGATTTCGTTAGTACCAGTAGCATAGTGGCTGAATTCAGTTACACCCATAGGACCATTTCAAACGATAGTGTTTGATTTAGCAATAATTGCTTTAAAAGCTTCAATTGATTTAGGACCGATGTCAAGACCCATTAAACCATTTAAGCCTTCTTCAATGGTACGGTAAACTGGTTCAGTGTTTGCAAATTCTTTTGCACATTCAAAGTCACTTGAGATAGTTAATTTATCTTTATATTTAACAAGTAATTCTTTAACAGCTGGAATCATTGAATCTTCAACCATTGAAGTACCTACGTTATAGCCCATTGCTTTACAGAATGTGTAAGCCATACCACCACCGATGATTAAGTGGTCTGCGATTGGTGCTAATTGGGTAATAGCTTTAAGTTTATCTGAGATTTTTGCCCCACCAAAAATAACTGTTAAAGGTTTTTTACCATTTTTGATTGCAAAGTTTAAGTTTTGAAGTTCTGTTTCCATTAAGAAACCGATTGCATTAACTTCTTTACGTGATGCGATACCATCAGTTGAAGCGTGTTTACGGTGAGCAGCACCAAAGGCGTCGTTAACAAAAACATCACATAAATCAGCTCAGTATTTTGCTAAGTATTCACTGTTAGCACTTTCAGTTGGTAAGTAACTACCGTCAGCTAAAACATCGTTGTAACGGGTGTTTTCTAAAATTAAAACATCACGTGGTTTCATTTCTTTAATGTAGGTTTCAACTACAGGACCAGTGTTGTCAGGACTGAATGCGATTGAGTTGCAATCAGCACTTAATTTTTTTGCTAAATCTTCAGCAACTGGTCTTAAGCTATATTTACCACTTGCAACGTCATCAGCTGATTTTGGACGGCCCATGTGGCTTAAAATGACAACTTTTGCATCATGGTCTAATAAATATTTAATTGTTGGTAATGCTGAATTAATACGTTTGAAACTTGTAATTTTACCGTCAATTACAGGAACATTAAGGTCTAAACGTAAAAAAACAACTTTGTTGGCAACGTCAATGTCGGTTACCATTGTTTTATTAAATTCCATAATATATCTCCTATTAATATAAATTATTTTATCTAAAAATGTTTAAAAACCTATTCATTAGTATCAAAAACGTCGATAAACTAATTAATTTAAGCGTCTGTTTTAGGATAAAAACGATTTCTTAAATCCTCGTCAATTTTTTTCAAATCCTCGTCAATAAATCAGAGATCACAGCCTTTCCCGTTTAATAGAGCTAAAAAGAAGTTTTTATAACTTGCTTCATAACGATGGTTTTTATAAAAGACCTCTTCAAGAATGGGTTTTAATTGTTCCCGATGGGTTTTCCCAGTCATTGTACAAATCCCTTTAATAATTGGCACATTCAATTCTTTTTTAGCTTTAATAATGGTGTTTTCCCGAGCTAAAATGAAAGGACGAATAAAGGTTAATTGGGTTCTTTCTAAAAAGATTTTTGGTTGGAAAGTGGCAATCCGACCTTCATTAATCATGTTCATAAATAAGGTTTCAATTGCATCGTCAGCATGGTGCCCCATAGCAATCTTATTACAATTGTGTTCGTGAGCTCATTGGGCTAACACAGCCTTTTTCATTTTGGAACATAAAGAACATTCTAAACGACCGTCTTTTTTGGCCTTTGATTTTAGAATGTCTCCGATATTGCTATCCTGAATTTCAAAATTAACGTCATACTTTTTGAAAAAATCGATAATTGGTTGGTAATTAATGTTTGGAACAATATTTAAAGCGACATGAACCCCAAAAACTTCAAAAGTTTGGCCTGTTTCTTGCAACATTTTCTTGCGATAAATGGCTAGAGCATACAAAAGACACATCGAGTCTTTACCAGCAGAAATCCCAACTACAATCCGATCACCTGGTTCAATTAAATTGAATAATTTGTTGGCTTGGATAATATTTCCAATTAATGTTTTCATACTCATAATATATGATTATATGAATAATTAAAAAAGAAGGTTTGACCCTTCTTTGACAATTATGCATTTTGAACTTGATTTCTTCTAGTTTTTACTAAATGGATACTGATTTGAGGAATGGTGACACAAGCTCCTAAAATTAAGCATAAAATAGCAATTCCTAACACGGTGGTGTTAGTACCTAAATATTGATAATCAAAACTACTTAAAGCAATAAAAGAAGCAATGATTGAGCCTAATAAGGTTCAAACAGCTATTGAATTAAATAATCGTGCATTTTTATTTAATACAAAAGACATTAAATAGATGGAAGCAATAAAGCCCACTACATATCCAATGACAGCCACAATAATAATTGGTCACGCTTCATTACTGGTAAAGTTACCAATTGCCTTGCCAGTAAAGCTAACATACATTGCTTCATTGACTAAACGGTAACTTCCCATTAAACCAAAACCAAACCCTGCTGATAATCCTGGAATTAAAGTAAAGAACCCAGCAAAGATTGCCCCGACCAATAAGATAATAATTCTTTCAGTTGTTGCTAATGAATTTACAATTTCATTACTAATAGCTAAATTGGTAGTAGCTAAAATTCCTAATTGATTATTGGTTAATGTTGATAACCCACCAATAAATAAATAGTTTTGGTTTTCATTATTCGTTCAAGCAAACCGAACAATCACTCCAAAGACAATCACTAACACAAAGCAACTGACCCCAATGCCTACTGATCATTTTCATTTTGGATCTTTAGTTTTCATCTCATGGACAGCCTTGGATGAAAAAGGCACTGAATTAGGTCTTAATAATAAAATTAAAGGAATGCAAGCTAAACTAATCCCGATTCCTAAGAAATATAAAATAGGACCATAGTTTAGATTCCCAATCGCACTATAAACAGCATAACTTGCAACAAAAGTTAAAATCCACATTAAGATTAATGGTAAAAATGCTAAGAAACTTCAACCCCATTTCTTAAATGGTCGGTCATAGAACCCTTTCTTAATTAAACCTAAGGTTTCTTGGTTCCGTTTAGAACAAGCTAGTACACTTCCATAACCAAAGGTTGGTAATACAATACTTGCTCCTAAGATAGCCCCTTGACCAAGATGATACCCAATTTTTGCTGGGGTTTTAAAACCTTTCTTGATTTCATCAATTTCTTGAACAATTTCAGGAGCAATTTCTTTTTGTTGTTGTTTTAACTGTTCTTGTTTATTTAAGGCTTCTTGTTTTTGTTGTTGTTTGATTTCGTCAGGATTAATATCATACATATGATCTAAATCAAATTTATTATCCCAACGACTCGACATATTATTGAACCCTGTTTTTTTGGGTTCACTTTTAGTTTGTTTGTTTTTTGAAACTTTTGACATATTATTGGTTCCTGCCTTTATATGTATTTTATAATAATAAAAATATTGATACTATGAGATTAGACAAATTTTTATTTTTAAATCATTATATTGATTCACGGACCAAAGCCATTCAATTAATCAAGGATGGCTTAGTTTTAGTTAACGATAAAATTGTGCTTTCACCCCATACTGAAGTCAATGAAAATGATAAGTTGGAACTTTTAGATTCATTAAAATACGTGTCTCGAGGCAGTGAAAAATTATTAGCCTTAATCCAAACTTATCACCTTGATTTTCAAGATAGTGTCGTTTTAGATATTGGAGCATCAACGGGTGGGTTTAGCCAAGTATGTTTAGAATATGGGGCTAAAAAAGTTTATAGTTTAGATGTGGGAACCGACCAATTACACCCTATTTTAAAAAACGATCCTCGGGTAGTTGATTTATCACAAACCCATTTAGATAAAATTCCATTTTTAAAATTTGAACCTCTTTTTGATATTGTGGTGACTGATGTTTCATTTATTAGTTTAACCCGAGTTTTTGATGCGATTGATCATTGAAAAGGAAAACTCAAATATTTCTGTTGTTTAATTAAACCTCAATTTGAATGTGGTTGAGATGCTGCTAAACAAAAACAAGGGTTAATTGTCAGTGATAAAATGCATCAGTTAGCTATTAATAAGGTTGTCAATTATGCTAAATCGAGAGGCTGACAATTAATGTATGACATCATTGAATCGCCCATCAAAGGATCTAAAAAAGGTAACACTGAATTTTTGGGAGTCTTTCACTAATGATTTTTCATATTGATATTGATGCTTTTTTTGCTTCAGTGGAAGAAAAGTATTATCCTGAATACAAACATTTACCATTAGTGGTCGGAGGTCAAGTTCAAAGTGGAGTCGTTGGAACATGTAACTATGTAGCCCGAAAATATGGAGTTGTTAAAGGTGAAACGGTGGCAAAAGCCTATGGTAAATGTAGTAATTTAGTCGCCATTAATAACCATAAAAATCGGTATGAATACTGATCAAAAAGATTCTTTGCTTATCTGAAAGAACGCTATACTGATTTGATTGAAGTGGCTTCGATTGATGAATGTTATGTCCAAGTTGATAATTTGTTACCCCAATACCACGATAACCCATTATTATTAGCAACAATTATTCAAAAAGATGTTTTAAATGATTTGGGTTTATCCATTTCTATTGGAATTGCCAGTACCAAAGAAATTGCCAAAATCACTACTGGTTTTAAAAAACCCTTTGGAATTTCATATACCAAAGATGATGAACTCGCTACCAAAATTCATCCCTTACCCATTGATAAAATTGTTGGCTTAGGCAAAAAAACTTTACCCATTCTCAAACAATACCATATTGAAACCATTAGTGATTATTTAGCTGATCAAAATGACTTTTTAATTAGTGATTTATTAGGCGTCAATTACTATAAATTAAAAAATGGTCTTTTAGGAAAAGGCCATTTTGAAATTGATTTAACCAATAATAATTCGAAAAGTATTGAAAAATCCTGTCGCTTTAAGAATAGCGAATGAGACGAAAAAATCATTAAGAAAAAGATTCAACAATTGGGTTATGTAGTTTTAAATGAACTTAACGACCAAGCCAAAAAGGCCAAATCCATTACAGTTTATTTGAAATATAAAGACCATTTAACCCATAAAAAGATGAAATCCTTACCAGCAACTAACAATTACCAAACTCTCTTAAGTAATTGATTAGCTCTTTTTTATCAACTTTGGGATAATGAAGAACCCTTATTATTAATTGGGGTGGGCGTAACTAAGTTGGTTTAATTTATGCATATATTCAACCCCTTTTTTGGTCAAAGTCCGACCAGAAGGGGTTTTTAAAATTAAGTTATTAATTAAAAGATAGGGTTCTAGTTTATTTTCAATTGTAAATGAATCAATTGATAAACTTTGACTTAAACTTTTGATTCCGATACTAGTTTGTACATTCTCAAATAGAATGGATAAATACTTAATATCAGTTTCAGTTAAACCTAAGTCGTAGATGCCCATTTTTTGCATAATATCAATCGCATCTAAATCTTGGTTAATGGATTTGTAATCCAAAAACCGATTGGTGAGTCGAATGGCATTCCGTGGGATCCCTTTTGAATAACTAGCAATCACATATTGATCTTGGTCATCAATGACAAACCCAGCGTGGTGAGCGTGTTGGGATACAATTTGTTCTAGTTCATTTTGTTGATAACCATCTAAATGGAGCTGAATCCCAAATCGTTCTTGTAAGGGCTCAGGTAATTTTCCTAATTGGGTGGTTGCTCCAATTAAAGTGAAGTTCGGGACTTTAATCCTGGTCATTGAGGTATTAAAATCCTTACCAATGGGAACGTCAATGACAAACTGTTCCATAATCGAATACAGCACTTCTAAACACGATTTATCAATGGCATGAATTTCATCAATAAATACAATGTCGCTTTCTTTAATTAAAGACAAGGCATTCATAATATCCAATGGTTTTTTCAAACATGGACCCTGAATATAATGGATTTTACTTTCCATTTCATTGGCAATGATGGTCGCTAAGGTGGTTTTGCCTGTTCCAGCATGTCCTCATAATAAAACGTGGTCTAAAATTGTGTGTTTCGTTTTACACGAAGCAATAAAGATTTTAAGATTTTCTTTTAAATTTTCTTTCCCAATGAATTCAGCTAAATATTGAGGTCTTAAATTTTCCATCTTAGTTCATTAACCAAATTGCTTGATTGACAGCATCTGAGACATCATTAAGGGATTGAAAATCTAACCGCTTCATAATTTTTTCAATGCTGCTCTTACTATACCCCAGTGCTAATAAAGTGGCACTCGTTTGCTTAGCAATTTCACTCTCACATTCACTTAACTTGACACTGGCATTATCAGCTGAACTGACTTGATCTTTCAAATCATATTTAAAAGACAAATAAGAAATGATGGCATTCATTTGCCGAGCAGTAATCTTAACGCTCTGTTTGAGTTGCTCAAAATCTTTATTTTGAACACAACTTACCAAATTATCTAAACCATATTCTAAAATTGACATTGCCGTTTTAGGGCCAATTCCATTAATTTCAATTAATTCATTAAAAAGGTTCCGTTCCCGATAATCTTTAAACCCATAAATCTCATAGGTTAAATTGTTCTTAATGCCAAGGTTAGTGATAATCCGCACATATAACTTCACCTCACTATCTTGACTAATATTAGTAGTTTTAAGGGTGTTAACTTTCAGACCAATTTTATTGGTCGTTCCAATTAAATAACCCTTAAAACAATAATCAACATGTAAATTAACATATTCAATCATATTTAAAAACTCCTTCATAGATATATAGCTATAAAAGAGTTAAATGTGATTTTTTTGAAAGTATTTTGCGGCTTTTTGATAATCTTTTTTAATCGCTTGCAACAATTGGAGTTTGGATTTAAATTTCTTGGACTTACGTAAATATTTTAAGAAAGTAATTTTAATGGTTTGGCCATAAAACTCAGGACCTTCATAATTAATTAAATGGGTTTCAATAAAGTTTTTATGGTGATTCATGGTCTGAGCTTTTCCTCAGAAGGTTAACCCTTGATAAACTTTATTGTTTAGTTCTACCTTAGTAAGATAAACACCTTCCATTAGATCAATTAATTGGTGATTAATTTCAATGTTTGCGGTCGGAATCCCTAATTTACGGCCGTCTTGATAACCCTTAACAACAGTCCCAGAACGAAAATAGGGAATGGTTAATCATTTAGCAATCTTTTTAAAATTAGGTTTATTGGCAGTTAATCAAAATCTTAAAGAACTGGTTGAAATGTGGTGTTTAATTTTGACAATTTTAACATTTGGAAAATGTTGTTGTAAAAAATAAGTACTCTGACCATCTTTCCCGAAACTAAAATTTTCACCCACAATAATTTGGTTAGGATTTAATGGTTTTAAAATCTTTTCAATGAATTCTTTCCCAGTCATGTTGGAACTTAAAATATCATAAAACAACACGTTGTCTAGATTTAACTGGTTAAAGAATTGGATTCTGTCAGCTTTAGAAAAGAGATTAGTCGTTTTTCTGGGAATTTGATTAAAGGTTAATAGGGTGGTGTGAGGTTGGTTTAGTAAGTTTAAATGACCTAAATGGACACCATCAAAAAAACCCATTACAAGTTTATCCACAACAGGCATGGTGTGAACATTATTTTGATTGATATTTAAAATTGCCATTAGTGTTCTTCCTTTACTTTTTCAGGGTGAAAAATGGCATACAGTTCATCTAAACTATAAGCATCACTTAATTGATAGTCACCTAGTTGGGTTCTTATTAACCCAACTAAAGTGGCATAACCATTTAATTGATGACCAAGATCAATTGCTAAACTCCGCACATAAAATCCTTTGGAGACCGTGACTTTTAGTTCTAATAAATTATTAGCATAGGATAAAATTTCATAATCTCACAATTTGACTTCCCGTACTTTTTCAGGCACATCAATTCCTAATCGTGCTCAATAATATAAGGGTTTGCCATTATATTTTAAGGCCGAATATTTAGGAGCAGCTTGGTAATAAGCTTCGGTTTTAAAACTTTCAAGGGCTTGAATAATTTTAGCTAACGGAGGGTTTAAACAACTGCTTTCATAGTGAATAATTTCAGTGGAATTATCCCCTGATTCGGTTTCATAGCCAAAGGCAATTTTAGCGATATATTGTTTTTTATCTAACAATAAATCATTCATTTTCTTGGTTCCATTATTAATTCCAACCACTAATAATCCTGTGGCTAATGGATCAAGGGTTCCTGCATGACCACATTTTTTGATCCGACAGGCTTTTTTAATTCAATTTAATACGTCAGCACTCGTTCAATGAAGGGGTTTGTTAACAAAAATTAATTCATCTTCTAAAATTTTAGTTAATTGGTTGGCAGTGTTTTTCATAAGCATTCTTAGCTGCGTTTTCTTCAGCTTCTCTTTGACAAATACCACTTCCAAATCCATAGACTAAGCCATCAACTAAGACTTCACATTCAACATAGTTGCGTTGGTTAGTGACCACGTGGTATTTGACTGAACGAGGAGCAAAAATTTCTTGCACTTCAGTTTTAAAGTGGCGTTGTAATTCAAAGGCATGGTTTTCATATGGTTCAATAATGACTTTATTGACTAACACTGAAACCTTTTTAATTCCAACGTCTTGGGCAATGGCTCCTAATAAAGCTTCAAATAAATCTTCTTTAATACTATTAGAAATTTCAGTCATCCCGTTGCCAAATAAAGCAATTTTAGATAACCCTAAAATATCACTGGCTCTGGTTAAACTTTGTTTACAAACTAACCCTGATCGATAAACAGTCATTTGACCTTCATTTAAATCTTTACTTAATGAAAAGACATAATTGGTGACGACTCATTGTAAAGCCGCATCACCTAAAAATTCTAATTTTTCATAGTCATAATTTAATCCAGCTTCATGGCGGAATGAAGAGTGGGTTAAAGCGTGACTGTACATTCACATATTTTCTTGTTTTGGGTGAATGTTAAATGGTTCTAATAAACGAATAATTGTTTGGTCACTGATTGTCCGATAAATATTTTTATTCTTACTCATTACCTTCAATTACACTTTCTAAATTAATTTTTGCTAAACCATCTTTTAAACGACTAATTAAATCGGTGGCAATATTGACTCATAACATTTCAAGGGCTGAATAAAATTGTTGTTTATCAGCTGAACCATGGGTTTTAATAGCAATTTTAGATAACCCTAAAACAATGGCCCCAGCGTGGTTTTTATAATCAAACCCTTTGACAACTTTTTTCATTACCCCTAAACTAAATAAATAGCCTAATCAATAAAGAGGTTTTTTAAAGTTGGTTTTTAAAATATTTCCAAAGGTTTTAGCGGTTCCTTCAAGGGTTTTTAAAACAATGTTGCCAGTAAATCCATTGGTAACAACAACTTCACTACTTCGTTCTAATAAGTGACGAGGTTCAATAAAACCTTGGTAGTTAAGTTCAGGGATATTTTTTAAAATTTGGTTGGCTTCAATGATTTCACTGGTACCTTTTTTATCTTCTGTGCCAATGTTTAATAAATTAACCCGTGGATTTTTATAAAAGATGGAAGCATAAATGGAACCCATTACTGCAAATAAAACTAAATCCATCGGTTTGGCACTAACATTGGCCCCACAGTCTAATAAATTAAAGAACTTATGATCAGTTGTCGGAATACATGGCATAAAAGCAGGCTTTTTAACTGAATCTAATAACCCAAAGGTTAAATAGGTTTTGCCGACAAAAACCCCTGAATTTCCAGCTGAAAGCACACCATCACAATGGCCTTCTTTGACCAGGTTAATGGCTAATTGCATACTGTTATCGTTTTTATTTCTTACCCCTAAAAAGGTGTCTGATTGACTAATGAAATTTTTAGTATGCAAGATTTCAAACTCATTTTCATATTTCATTAAGGGTTTGATAAGCTCTTGATCACCTACTAAGACAATGCGGGTATTTTTATGCTTTTTGATTAAGGCACGAGCTGCTTCAATCGCATCTTGAATCTTGCCCTCATGACCCATCACATCAAAAGCGATACGAATAATACGATCAGTTCTTGGTTTCATCTTACATACTTTCTAATCCGATAATGTAATCATAAGTTGGTTGGTTACCATCTTCAATATTACATGGAATTCCATAACGTTCGTTAACCACTTTTTCAATATATAAAGCTTCTTCAGCTGAAATTCCCTTACCATAAATGATGTGCATCAAATATTGATCAGAATCTTTTAATTTAATGTTGGCAACTAAATCATTGACTAAATTAAAGACACATTCAACTCGGTCAGGGTGGTCAACAACAATGTCTTTTTTGATAATGCCAATGTAATGGCCTTTAGTAACATTAACTTTAGCATAAGAGACATCTTTGCTAGCTTGTGAGACTAAGCCAGAAATTGCTTGTTTTAAAATTCCATTGACAATTTTTAAACTAGATTTAAGTTCAATTTCTTGATCAAAGTTAGCAATCGCTAAACTAGTTTCAAAGGCGTTGTTTGTCACGACAATTTGCATCTTAACTTTTTTAGTAATTAATTTAGCAACTTGTTTAGCAGCTAAAACAATGTTATTATCATCAACCACTAAAACTACGTTTTTAGCTTTGGTATCAATGACTTTTTGTAAAATGGTTTGGATACTTGGGTTACCATCGTCTTCAGTAACGATAATGTGGTTGATGCCATAATTAGCCTTGAAGAATTCAGCAATCTTATAACTTGGGGCAGTTACGATTAATTCTGTTCGATCTTCAAGGTCTTTTAAATCTTTAATATTAATTCCTTGTTTATTTGC
The DNA here is from genome assembly GCA_020024695.1 of Ureaplasma sp. GTDB lineage: Bacteria > Bacillota_I > Bacilli_A > Mycoplasmatales > Mycoplasmoidaceae > Ureaplasma. Next base: position 41,344 of record JAHHTK010000001.1, read on the forward strand.
TTGTGAAAAGAATTGATTGTTCATGTTTTCAATTTTCACTTTGACAAACTCACCATATTTTTGAGCTTCTTGTAATAATTTGTAAGGGGTTAAAGTGTGAACGTGAACTTTGACAATACTTTCAACAACCGCTAAAACAACTGAATTTCCGATTTTATTTAAAAAGGTTTCAAATTTAACTTGGTCAAAATGTAATTTTGGTTTACTTTCGGCGTCAATTTGATCCCCTAACTTTAAAATAATTTCTGAACAATATCCAAACCCACCATTATCAACTGGATTGATAAAACTGGTTAGGTCAGGTTTATCATTTTCAGCTGTCTTGTCGAGGGTTGCTTTGACATCGTTGATAACTTCATCTAAGTTATCTTGAATTACACCGTTCATCCCACGGATAAAAGTCATTAAACCATAACCACCTGAGTCAACTACACCTAAACGTTTTAAAGCTTCTAACATATCTTTGGTTTGTAATAAAGCCTTGTTCGCTTCTTCGTATGCTAAAGCAAAAACGTCATTAACGGTTTCAAATTCACCATGAGCCACTAAAGCATCAGCAATTAAACGAATGACAGTTAAAATGGTTCCTTCAACTGGTTTCGCAACTGAAGCATAAGCACGGTCTTTGGCATTAACAAAACAGACAACAACATCGGTTGGGGTTAATTCATTTTCAATGGTGACTAAACTAGAAGTGAAACCACGCATGATTTGACTAAAAATAACACCCGAGTTTCCACGAGCATTCATTAATAAGCCTTCTGAATAAACTTTGGCTAATTTCTTAAATGTGTCAATATTAGTATTTTTTAATGCTTCAAAACCATTGGCAATGGTGGCATTCATATTAGAACCAGTATCACCATCTGGGACTGGGAAAACATTTAAATCGTTAATATGATTTTGTTCAAGCCCAATAAGCTTGGTGCCCCCTTCAAGGGTATCAATAAACGTTTTAATGTCAAGAGATGTTTTAATATTATTCATTAGGGGTATCTTCCTTTAAGATAATTTGAACATTAACAACTGCTTTGTTTTGATCAATGAGAGAGCAGATTTTAGCATGGAGCATTTTTTGCAATTCTAATGCAATTCACATGACGTTCGCAAGTTCAGCATTGATCACAGCAGTGACATTAAATTCAAGTTTGTCTAAATTAATATCATTTTCATTGATGACAATGTCAATAATCCCAGGTGTTTTTAAACCCTGAGCCTTTAAAATTTGGATTAAAGTTTTAGTGTTAATTATCAAATTATTTTGCATTATTTTACCTTTAAATACTAATAAATTATAACCTATGGACTATTTTATTTAAATAAAAATTTGCATTAACTAAATAATATGATATAAATAAATAATATTTAAATATTTAGATAAGAGGTTATTAATCATGGCTCGTAAAGACCAATTAACAGGTAAAGGCCCAATGACAGGTAACAAAAGATCTCACGCTATGAATCATTCACGTCGTGAATGAGGAGTTAACTTACAAAAAGTTACTGTAGTAGATGATTTAGGTCAAGCAGTTACATTAAAAGTTAGTGCTAAAACCAAAAAAACTATTTTAAGAAAAGGTTTATTTGCAACACCAGCTGTTAGCAAATAATCTAACGACTTAATTTAAATATACACATCATAAAAGATAGCTAAAACCGGTTACTAGCTATCTTTTCTTTTGCACTTAAATTAACAAACGACGGGACAGTAAAAGGTCTCAGTCTGCTATCCTTTCAAAAGCAGAACTAAGACCTTTAAATCATTTCTAAAACGAAAATCAATTAATTCTTCTTGGATTTATCTGTGGTTTTTTAACTGATGTAATTATTAAAAACCACAAGATAGACATTAAGATTTTCAATTATATTAGACTATTTTTAGTCTAATTATCCGAGTGGTCATCAATGGTTGCTTGGGGTTGGATTAGTTCAATGAATGGCATTTCATTGTTCTTGACTAAACCCAAGTCGGGTTTGATAATTTCCGTTTGGACCATAATCATTTGGTCTATTTAACACACTTGGTAAATGAATATCATTTAATTGATTACAGCCAACAAAAACATTGGCTCCAATCGCTAAAATTCCATTAGGAACTGCGATTGAACTTAAAGCTTTACAATAAGCAAAACAACTAGCCCCGATGACTTCTAAACTATTTGGTAAAACAATTGTTTTTAATTGAAAACAGTTATTAAAACAGTTAGAACCTAACATCATTAATTGGTTTGGTAAGACAATACTTTCTAATGCCCGACAGTTACTAAAAGTCATTTGAAATAAAACTTTAATTTTACTTGGTATTTGAATGCTTTTTAAATTAGAACAGTTTTGAAAAGCTCCTGTTCCAATTTGAGTTACAGTCTCAGGCAATTGAATGCTTGTAAACTTTCCATTACAAAATGCATTATCCCCAATTGTATTGAGTTTTGAATTTGGTTCAAAACTAACTTTTAAGACCCCATTCAAACAGTTATCATCTAATTTCACCACTGACTTTGGAATCGTTATTTCAAGCATCGAACATCCATTGAAAGCCCCGATTCCAATTTCTTGTAAATCAGGTCCAAATTCAATACTTTGCAGGGTTTTTAATCCTAAAAAAGTATTGGCTGGAATTACTTTAACACTGCCTTTAATTACAATTTTTTGAATGTCTGCGTGACTAAAATCAGCATGCCCTGTCAAGCATGTGTATTGTGCAGGAATGGTTAAAGTTTTGGTAGTTTGATCAACAAAATCAGCATAGTTAGCAATATTAAATTGTTGTTTTGATTCTAAGTCTTTATCTGGAGTAACTGGTGGTGGAGGTAGAGTAGATTCAGGAGTTGTTGAAGTTCCTTGGTCTGGTTTATTAGGTGAAGTTGGATGGGTTTCGGGTGCTGGATTTTCAGGTGAACTCGGTTGTTGTTGTTGCGTTTGGGTTTGAGAACACGAAACCAGTCCTAAAAGGCCACAGCTCATCAGTGAAGCCCCGATAGTAAGGCTACTAATTCATCATTCTTTTCTTTTTTTCATACCGTTTCCTATCAATTTAAAACTACTTGCATAATTAAATCAGCAATAAGTTTTAAATTAACTTGAAATTGCTCAGAACTTAGTGTTGGCACTAAGATCGAGTCACTTATTATTTTAAATGCACCCCAAGGTTTATTATTCATATCACAAATTTGAACCATTCCAATTAATTCCATTTCCGTACATGATGGATTGGCTTCAATTAAAGCATTAAACTTTTGAATATTAGTATGGTTTAAGAAACTATTAATTGAATAACAAGTTCCTAAACAGGCTTGGTTTGAGAGTTCAATCCCAATATTTAATAGTTTCCGATTTAAAGCAGCACTAGATTCAAAACAAATAGGTTGGCGAGCCATTTGGTTCATTTCATACCCAAAGGTTGTTAAGTCACTATCCCCATAATAACTCTTCGCAATCACAATCTCATCTAAGGGTTTTAAAGTTCCATTAGTGGTACCTGCTGATCCAAATGAAACAAATTCATCAATATCAAATTTATCAATCATAAATTGACAACAAGCAGCACTACAAACCATGCCAATGCCACTAATGGCAATGTATAAATGCGGTTTAGATACTAATTGATAAACTTCAAAAGGATAACGATTAATTAATTTAATCCCTTGCATTTCATTTAATTTTGTTAAATTAATTTCTTCAGGCATCGCAATTAAAAAACATGTTTTAGTCATTATTTATCTTCCTTATGAAATTGGTTTTGGATAGCGTGATAAAGTTCATCAAAACAACGTTTTAAATCAATCTTTAATAACTCACGGTAATAATCAATGTTAGTGCAATCTTCTTCAGTCCGTGCAGGTTCTAATTTATCAGCACAATATAAAGCCATATCTAAATTTGTAAGATTATCTAAAGTGTTTTGATGACCCTTTGGATAATCATCAAATGGTTTAGTATGACGAGCGACAGCATTAACAATTATTTCATTAGTAAATAAATATTGGGTTTTCATGATTTCAGCCCCAATATACCCGTGCAAGATTTTAGGAGTACTAAAGGGCATTTTTAAAATATAAGTCCCTAAATCACCTTGAAAATCAAAACTTCAAGACTTAGCAATATCATGATAAATTCCAGCTGTTCAACCCCAATGAGCGTGTTCAGGTTCGTATTGTTGCATAATGTCTTGGGTCATTTGAGCCACTCTTAAAATGTGTTCAAACCGTTTAGGAGTAGTATATGATAACACTCTTTCTTGAGCATATAATCCATATTCATTTAAATAATTTAAGGCTTGGGGGTTCATGTCAACTAAAGTGACACCTTGGCGAATCTTAGAAGAACTAATATTCATTAAGGGAGCAATTAATAACGACACATTTGCTTGAGCTTCAAATTGAATATCGCTACTTCTACCAGCCACTAATCAATGAATGTCATGAAAATATTGATCAATGTCTTTTCATTGATTAATTGTTTCAAAACTATCACTACCTAATAAATATGTAATTTCATAACCAGGATAAACTTGTTGTAAATGACGAATTAAATCCACGGTATAACTTGGAGTGGCTTGGTGGTGCTCAAACTCATCAAAGACCACTTGGTCTTTTAATTCATAAAGTCCCAGTTGGGCCATTTTTAACCGATGGTCATAACTGACTGGAACATGATCTTTTAATGGATTTTGATGCGAAATACTTAAAACAACTTGGTCGTATGTCTGGTTGGCTAATGCTAATTTTAATAGCATGTAATGAGCATTATGGAAAGGATCAAAACTTCCCGCAAAAACTAATAACTTCTTCATCTTAAATTAAAGCATATGGCAATTGTTGGACACAAACATTTTCATGTACTCTGACAATTACCTTGCAAGCTCCTTTATGAATAACTACTAAACCTAACCCATAAATTAAAAAGTCGGTTTTATAATTTTTGGGATTAAGCTCAAACTCATATGTTTTTCAAGCATCATTTTGATTTAAATAATGAATTTGAGCTTGGTCATTGACTAAACTAATTTGTTGAGATAAATTCTTTCGTTTTATTTTCAAGATCGGCGACACATATAAACTTAAACTGGAACGGACCCCATCTTCTAAAATGACATCAATGGTTGCTAAATCTTCAATATAAATCCGTTGGGATTGATACATTTGTAATTGATAAGGACGAGCAAATTTATAATCAATGACTTTTTTAATATCATTGGGTTCTAAGTAATTTAAAATATTGCCTTGGTCATAAATACCTGGATAATCCACTAATTGATAGTCTGGTAATTCAAAGATTTTAATGGTGTTAGTGGTATTAATATAGCAACTAGTTAAACACATTTGGTCTTCAATATGATTTAAGCCTAATAAAGCATTAATTAAACTAGATTTTCCGACATCAGAATAACCTAAAAGTACGTTTGGTAATTTATGGTGGTGGGCCATAAAGTCATTTAAAGCTTCCATATTATTTTTGTTATAAATAGAAGTGTATAACACCTTATTAACCTTTAAATTAGCCTTTAAAAAGGTCTTTTTAATTAATTCATCGGTCAAGGTAAAATTAAAGGATTTAGGCAATAAATCCATTTTATTGACAATGACATTTAATTTTTGGATTTTGTGTTGGGCAAAATATTGAATGTCGTGACTTAAACTAAATAAATCGGTTACCAAATAAACATTACTGAACCGATCATCAAGATCATCAAGATAAGTTAATTGGTTATTAATTAATGATTCATCAACCACTAAACGGTTATAGTGTTTGAGTTGGAAACAACGATAACATAACTGTTTTTCATTGTCACTATCTAATAAACACCCACACCCAAGACAACAATTAGAAAATTTCATATTTATAAATTACCTCTTCTTTTTTAGACTTCATGACCATATGGTTTAAATTTAATTTCTTATAGATATATTTTTCAATTCAGGACCGAAACCAACTGTTAGATTCGGCTTTTAACGATACAATTGGTAAAGTTAAAATGCTTTTAGCATGTAACCTGTTCGCTGCAAAAATATCGGTAATAAACTGGTCCCCCACCATAATCACATCGGTTGGAGAACAATTATGTTTGGTTAATAACCCCTTTAGTTTTTTTAAGGTTGGTTTTTTAGCATTATAGATAAAATCATCAGGGGCTAACATTTCACAAAACTGATTGACCCGACTGTATGTGTTATTAGAAACCACAACAAATTTAATCCCCGCTGCTTGAACTTTTTTGCAAAACTCTAACGCTTGTTTGTTAGGTAATTTAGAAAAGTGGGGCACTAAAGTATTGTCAAGGTCACAAATTAACATTTGAATCCCCGAGTTAATTAAATCGTTAATATTTAAGTCATATAAACTATTTACAAACCCTGACGGTTGCAAATATTTAATTAACAAAACATCAGTCAGTTTCATTTTTATTCCTATTCTAAATCTAATAATTTAATTGGTTTATTAGGCATGATATTTTGGGTTGTTTCAATCATACATAAACCAGTCAATTTAACATGGTTTTCATATCCATTCATTTTATCAAGTTTATAGTTAGATAATGTGATGACGCAATTATTATTAGTTTCTTTACCAATAAAAACAGTGTCAGGATTGAAACTAAAAATTCCAATTACTTTATTTAATTTCAATTTAGAACTAAAGATATTTTTACCAGTGGTGTTACGGTTAGTGACATCAACACTGGCTTGTTTAATAACTTGATAATCATTTTCACAACACACTGCTCACATTGATTGATCAGAAGCAACCATGGCCATGCCTAATAAATAATCCTTGTCTTTTAATTTCATTGCTAAAACCCCAGCACTGGTCTTAGATTGAACGGGAATTTGGTCACTTTCAAAACAAGAAGTGTTTCCATTTGAAGCGATGACATTAACAAAGTATTTTTGATCAGTTTTGACAATACTAAAACTAATGATTTCATCCCCATCATTAAGTTTCATAATTGAAGTGCTTTTTAAACTTGATTTAGACACTAATTCATTAAAATTAGTGGCCTTAATCATTCCTTGTTTTGATAACATCACTAAGTTGGAATCAAAATAGACTTGGTCATTTTTTAACAAGAAGGCCCCTACAATTTGATCATCACCTAAAAGGGTGACAAAGTCATTTAAGTGGTTACCCTTATCTTTAACTTTATTTGGTTTTAATTTATGGACTGGTAAACAAACCAGTTTACCAAATTTGGTAATCAGAACCACTGTGTCTAAACTATAAACATTTTCTAAAAAGACTAAACTGTCTTTTTCATTATTAAAAGCATATTCACTTAAAGACTTATCGTTATTTCAACTACGTGGGGTCAAAAGTTTTAAATAACCATAGTTACTAATCCCTAAGATTCATTTATCATTAGCCACTAATTCCTTAGAGTCAATGTCTAACTTAATTGCATTATTGACAATTTGAGTTTTTCTATCAAATCCAAATTCGTCAATGTATTCATCAAAGACTTTGGTTAGAACTTCAATTTGTTTATCGTGATTACTAATTAACAATTTTAAATCAGCAATCTTTTGTTTTAAACTAGCACGGTCATTTTCTAATTCCACATAGTCAGTGTTAGTTAAACGGTATAACTTCATGTTCAAGATGGCTTCAGCTTGGACATCACTAAACATGAACCGTTTCATTAAGTTTTCTTTAGCATCTTGTTTGTTTTTAGATGTTCGGATTACTGGAATGACTTCTTCAAGAATCTTAATACATCTAATAAAACCTTCAACGATTTCTAATTTTTGTAAGGCTTTATTTAAATCATATTGACTAGCTTTAATTAACATATTAAAGCAGTGGTTTAAGTGTTCATCTAATAAAGCTTTCATGCCTAAACAAACAGGTTTTTTATTAGAAATAACGGTATTGTTAATACTATAAGTTTGCGATAAGGCTGTCTTTTTTAATAAATATCCCATGATGGTGTCAAGGTTCTTGTCTTTTTTAATTTGTAAGACAATATTGACTCCGTTTTGATCAGATTCATCAGTGACGTTTTCAATCCCATCAATTTCTTCACCAAACGCAATGACTGCAATTTGTTTAACTAATTCACTTTTTTTAATATCAAAAGGAATGTCAGTAATGACTACTTCATAAAAGTTTTTATTAGTAGTTCGTAATTCATATTTACAGTTTAATTCTAATTTTCCCTTACCAGATTCATAAGCATCTAAAATCCCTTGGTTCCCGTTAATAACTCCACCAGTCGGGAAATCAGGACCAGGAATATATTGCATAATATCACTTAAAGAAGCCTCAGGGTGTTTTAATAAAAACTTTAAGGCATTTAAGATTTCAGTTGGGTTATGCGGTGGCATGTTAGTAGCATACCCAGCCGCAATCCCTTGGGCCCCATTTACTAATAAGTTTGGATAAAGGGAAGGTAAAATGACAGGTTCTTTTTCTGAATCGTCAAAGTTATAGACTCATTCCACAGTGTTTTTATCAATGTTGGCTAACATTGTCATGGACATTGGTGATAACCGACATTCAGTATACCGCATTGCCGCTGCTCCATCCCCATCAATGGAACCATTGTTCCCTTGCATGTCAATTAAACAAGTATTGTTTTTTCAATCTTGACTCATTCTAACCATGGCTTCATAAATGGAACTATCACCATGTGGGTGATATTTCCCGATAACTTCCCCAACGGTCCGAGCAGATTTTTTATAAGGACGATTTTGGTATAACCCAAGGTTATTCATCGCAAATAAAATTCTTCTTTGAACAGGTTTTAGTCCATCCCGAACATCAGGTAAAGCACGGTCTTGAATAATGTATTTAGCATACCGACCAAACGCATTTTCCATGACACTAGCTAAACTATAACGTTTTACATTCGGATTGTGAAGTCAATTTTCATTGTGTTTTTTCTTGTCCATAATTATTCTTCCATTTCAAAGTCAATATTTTGATCAATTCAGTCTTTTCTTAATGAAGGGTCGTTGCCCATTAAGACATCTACTTTATTATTAGCATTTAAGAAATCTTCAATCCCGACTTGGATTAAATGACGACGTTCTGGGTTCATGGTAGTGTCTCATAATTGGTCAGCATTCATTTCCCCTAACCCTTTATAACGTTGAATTTCGTAGCTACTAAATTGGGTTTTTAATTCTTCTAATTGAGTTTCATCCCAAGCATATTCATATTTAGCAGGGTTATTTTTAGCACTAATTTTATATAACGGAGGTAAAGCAATATAAATATGACCTTTTTCAATTAAAGGACGCATTAAATTGAAAAATAAGGTTAACAATAAGGTTTGAATATGGCTTCCATCCACATCGGCATCGGTCATAATAATGACTTTATGATATTTCAAATCATTAATGTTCATATTCTTGTTAATACCACAACCGAGACAATTAATGATGGTGGTAATTTCTTCGTTATTTAATAAATCTTTTAAGGTTGATTTTTGGGCGTTAATAACTTTTCCTTTTAAAGGTAAGATGGCTTGATACATTTTGTTCCGACCTAATTTCGCAGAACCCCCCGCTGAATCCCCTTCAACTAAAAATAATTCGTTATAAACAGGATCTTTAGATTGAGCTGGGGTGAGTTTCCCACTCATAAATTTATCTAATTTAGAAAGTTTAGATTTCTTATTAGTTTCTTTTTTAGTTCTAGTTTCTAATCGGAATTTTCTGGCTTCAATGGCTTGTTTAACAATTGCTACGGCTTCAGTTTTGTGAGTATCTAATCAAGTGGCAAATTCAGTACTAATAACTTTTTTAACAGCATCACTGGCTTCTGGGGTAAACAATTTGTTTTTTGTTTGTCCTTCATAGTTAATTAAGCGTTCAGGAACCCCAACACTAATGATGGCACTTAAACCTTCCCGTACATCATCACCTTCAAGGTTTTTATCTTTTTCTTTTAATAAACCTTGTTTCCGAGCATAATCATTGATTACTGAGGTTAAACATTGTTTTAACCCTGTTTCGTGACTACCCCCTTCAAAGGTTTTAACAGCATTGGCAAAACTGAAAATAGTTTCACTACTTTCAGAACTATATTGCATTGCAATTTTAACTTCAATGTCAGCATATTTACCACTTAAATTAATAGGGCTGGTAATGGTGTTTTTACCTTGGTTAATATATTGAATAAAATCTAGCAAACCTTTTTTAGCTAAGAAGGTTTCGGTTTTATTTTTAATTTCATCAACAAAAGTGATTTCTAAACCAGCGAATAAAAAACTGGCTTCTTTTAACCGTGAAGCAATAACTTCACTATCAAAATTAATGTCAGGGAAAATTAATTTGTCAGGGTGAAAAGTGACTAAGGTTCCGTTTTTAACAACGACCTTGCCATCATAAGGTGCCAGTTTCTTTAAAATCTTGCCCCCGTTGCCAAAATGAACTTGGTACATTTTTTTATCACGAGTGACTGTAACATAAACATCATCACTTAATGCATTGACTACAGCACTCCCGACCCCGTGTAACCCACCTGAGGATTTATAGACAGTCCCGTCAAATTTACCCCCAGCATGTAAGATGGTGAAAGCCATTTCAACCCCACTCAATTTGGTGTCTTTGTTTATATCAACAGGAATCCCACGACCATCATCTTGGACTGAAATATACCCATTAGCATGTAAAGTAACCCAGATATGACTAGCATAGCCAGCTAAAACTTCATCAATGGAGTTATCAAAAATTTCTCACACCAAGTGGTGTAAGCCCCGTGAATCAGTGGAACCAATATACATTCCAGGACGCTTGCGAACTGCCTCTAACCCTTCTAAAACCTTAATTGAACTTGAATCGTAATTGTTATTATTTGCCATATTGTTCCTTAAAACAAAATATTTTAGTGATTATATTATAAAATAGTAGAAGTCTTAATAAAGGAATTAATTAATGTCAAATCTTAGTTATTTTGCTTTAGCAATCACTTTATTGGTGCTTGGTGGGGCTTTAGTCGGTTATTTAAGCGGATCCGTGATGTGAGCCATCATTATTTCCAAAGCCTTAAAAAAAGATGTCCGTTGTTATGAATCAAAGAATCCAGGGGCGACCAATTCAGCTCGGGTTTTAGGAAAAAAATGAGGTTTATTAGTCTTGGTATTAGATACTATCAAAGCGATGTTACCGATCATTTTATTTTTCTTAATTTATCATTACGCTGTCTTTAACCAATCTTGATGAATAACTTATGCTTATGGAGACCAAGCTCCAAGCAGTCTGTTATGAAACCCTGATGTGTTAATTTATTTACCAGGTTTCTTTGCAGTCATTGGCCATGTTTTCCCAGTCTTTTTTAAATTTAAAGGTGGCAAGGGAATTTCATGCATGGGTGGTTGTTTCTTAATGATTAGTCCCTTCATCGCCATTCTTGGTTCAATCATTATCATCTTATGTATTGTCATTACCAAGTATGTGTCGGTGGGCTCGGTGCTGTCAGTGTTAATTAGCCCGATTACTTTATTAATTCCTGGTATTAACTATTTCTATTTACTTTATCCAAACATTGTTACCTGTGTCCATGTTGCTACTAGTCCTGCGATGGTCCAATTCTTATTACCAATCTTTTGTTTAGTGGCTCTTGGCATCTTGCTCACTTGAAAACATAAATCGAACTTGTTAGCAGTCAAACAAGGCAGAGAACGTAAATTTAGTTTCGGAAAATCCACTTGAGTGGGTCAAAATGAATCATATGAAAAATAGGAGGGTCACTCCTATTTTTTTTGATTTTGATAAGCCTCTAGAACCATTTGATAAGTTTTGAAATGGTGTTTAGTTAATTTAGCAAATTTATCTAACCCGTATTGATCAATTAAAGCAAAAGACACAGGATAAATTTTGTCATAATTAATGCCTAATGGTAAATTCATTCCTAATGCTTGGTTTAATTTTTCCATTTGAGTGAGAAACATTCCTCGAGCAATCATAGAAGCAATCGCCACTGCTAAATATTTACTTTCAGCTTTCGTTTCAAAATGTTGAATCATGACAGGATGGTCAATTTTTAAGGTCTTTAAATATTGTTCATATTTATTTTTAGAAACATAAGCATCCATTACAATTTCATAATCCACTAATTGGTATTGATGAATCAAACGACTTAAGGCTTTATTGTGCAAATATGTCTTTACTAAATGGTTATTTGGAAATTGAGTATAAAAAGCATTGTATTCACTTGGGGAAAACGCTGCCGTAGCATATTTAAACTCTTGAATTAGAGTTGGATATAAAGCTAAAATTTGACTATCACTTAATTGCTTAGAATCAGCTAACTGATACTGTTTAGCTTTTTGATAATCACTATCTTCTAAATACACACAGGCCGTCACTAACCCCCCAAAAAAATCGCCAACCCCGACTTCATCACAACCAATAAGATGGTTTAAATCAATGGCACTATTTTGTGAATTTATTTTTTGGTTTTCATTTAAATTTAAATTTAAATCAAATTCTTTTTTAAATAGGGTTTGGATCTTTTTTAAATCTGATCCTTGGATTACCATTTTTAAACTTTGATAAATACTTAGGTGCACTTTTTCATATTGATAAGCAGCTAAAAGATATTCATTCTTGGTTTCGCAACGATAAGCTTTAAAAAAAATTTGGATTTTTTTAAATTGGTTTAAATCCAATTGGTAACAAATTGTTTGGTTCATATTTATAATTATTTTAATATGGAATTTCAAAAAATAAATGTTGGCATTGATTTAGTCAACTTTAAACGTAAAGAATTTAAAGACGCTCGGTTTGCCAAACGAATTTGCACCCCTGATGAATACGCACTTTATTTGCAAAAACCGAATGCTTATAGCAAAAAAACCTACTTAGCTAGTTTATGAGCCATTAAAGAAGCAATTTTAAAAGCCACTCATAAAAGTTATGGCTTACATGAAATTAATGTCTTAAAAACTGAGAATGGATCGCAAGTCAAGTTAACTTTTCATGAGGTTAAAATTAGTGTCTCATATGAAGATAAATATGTCACAGCGATGGTAATTGCTTATTGTAAATAAATGAAAGAAAGTTAAAGGAAACCAATATGGCTAAAAAAGAAAATTTATGAGTTATTCTTGGCTCAGTGGCTTGTGTTGTTGTGGTAGTTGGAGTGTCTGTGGGAACTGTTCTTGGAGTTCGGGCTGTGCAAAACCGCCAAAACCCACCAGCTAACAATGAAACCCCAAATATTAATACTGCTAACACAACTTTTACTGATCAATTTCATCAAATCTATGATTTATCAACTCCCATTATGTTTGTTTATAACCAAGCTAATAATCAAAACGAACAAATTTTTAATAATGGAACAGCTTGAGTTTTTGACCGTCAAGCAAACCCCAATACTAATTTAATTACTTATTATTTAGCTACTAACTTACACGTAATTAATTTATGAGGTGGTGAAGAAGAAACTCAAGGAGCCTTTCCTGCTTTACAAAATGTTAATTTATATTTAGGTAATAAAAATGCTTGTCCAGAATTTAACCAAGCTAACATGGTTAATCAAAATGGAATTACCAATTTTAATTGACCTTATATTGAAGGGTCTCGGATTGGTAACATTTTTAATGCCACTAAGTGAATTACATCCAGTTACTATACTTCGTATAATGCCATTCCAGATACTCAAACATCAGTTGTGAATAACAATGGTTTAGTTGCTAAAGAAATCTTTACACCAACTTATGGAGCAACCACTGCTATTGAACAATGACAAATTATTCCTTTTGGATTAAACTTAGGATTAGATTTAGGGATTGTTCAAATTCAAGTTCAAGAACAAAATTTATCCTTCTTTCCTTTTTTACAAGCATTTGATAATTGAATTGGCAAAAAACCTCTTAACCAAATCTATGATTTAAATCCTGGCACTCAATCGAATTTAGATATTAGTATTGGTGGTTATCCAGCAATGACTAATCCTGCCATTAATGGGGTGGGTTCAACCTGAGATGCCTGAAACAATAGTTCTAATAATGTTAAAGTTAACATTTTAGAAGGAAATAATCGGGGTCCAGTTGCTTATCAAAACATGGCAGCTCTTCCACCTAATACTCAAAGAAGTTATTATGGTAGTGCCCCTGGAGCTAACTTAGGTCATGGGTCAAGTGGATCAATGGTTTTAAATAATAATACTGGTCAAATTGAAGGTATTTATTGGGGTGGACTTGATACTGAACGCTACGGATTTAGTGGTCAATTTATTCCTTTTGGAGCTAATGGAGTTTTAAATCAATGAAGTTCATTTATTAACCAAAATGGAGCGAGACCAACCTTTATTAGTCAAGGATTGCCAAGAGCAATAAGCAATGACTATTACTATGCTTTTGTTAAGTCGTTAGGAAATTTATTGCACACCCAATATTCACCATTAAAGTTCAAAATCACATATAATTTAGAACAAGAATAAAATAAAATTAGATAGGATTTTTATGACGAAAATAAAAAAGATTTGTCTTGGCATGAGTAGTGCTTTCGGTTTAATAACTATTGTTAGTGCTAGTGTCGGTTTAGTTGCTTGTAGTAATGAAAACAAAAATGATACTAAACCAGAACAACCAAATAATAAACCAGATGATCAAAATAATCCTGAAGATGAAAAAACACCATCAATTAGTGACCAAAGTAATTCTGGACAAGATAGTAGTTCATCAAATTCTACAAATGAAAACGGTTCTAGTGGCGAACATCAAAGTCAAGATGAGGGCAACAATTCAAGTTCAAAACCAATCGAACCTCCAAAACCAATTGAACCTCCAGAACCAGTTGTACCTCCAGAACCAGTTGTACCTCCAAAACCAATCGAACCTCCAAAACCAATTGTGCCACCGGCACCAGTTAAAACGACTATTACTCAACAACAATTAATACAAATTAATCAAGATATTGACACCATTTTTGATAATCACAATAAACCAATTACTAAGCATGATTTAGATAACCAAGATGCTAAAAGACAACTTCTTGATGCAATTAAACAATCTATAATCAAACAAAATATTGAATCTTCTTTACTTAAAGAAATTAAATTAATAATGACTGATGCTGACAACAATCAATCTGATGTGAAAATTGAAATTCTTTTTGATAACAGCAAGGTTGCTTTTGATTCAGATTTAGATTTAAATATTTCTGATTTAACTGTTGATGTCCCTAATACTCAGGTTACTAAATCACTTAAGATTGCTAACCAACCACCAGTGGAATATGATAAGCAATTACCATGATTACCAGTTAATCAAAAACCTGATAACTCAACTCCTGACCCAATTGAAAGTAATGGACCAATCCCACCTAGTTTTGAGTCACGTTCTCCATTAGTCACAAGTGCTAATACAAAATATTCCAAGGCTAATCAGTTTATTTATGATTTATCCACTCCAGTTATGTTTTCTAATCAAGTAAATGGGGGTGTCATTTTAACAAATGGGACAGGCTGAGTCTTTGACCGTCAACAAGATAATCCTAATTCAAAAATTGCCACATATTATTTAGCTACTAATATGCACGTGATGAACTTATGACATGATCAACATCAAAATGAAAAGTTAAGAAATGTTTCATTTTATTTAGGCAATAAAAATATTTATCCTGCTTTCAGTGCATCACGAATGCAAAGCACTGATAAGAAACCAATGTTTAAATATCCTTATAGTTATTACCAATATGATTCAGTTTATAACCAAAATACAATTGATAAAACTTGATATAAAGCTCAAAACTCTTATAACTATGACAATGTAAAAACTCGTGATATTAATGGTATTAAGGTTTATGGGAGACAAAAAAGAAATCCATTTAATTGATTAAATTTCATGGAACCCTATGATGACAATGGTCTTTTAGATTTTGATTTAATTCCAGTGGGGATCAAACATAACTTTGATTTTGGTGTAATCAAAATTGATGTTCAAAAAGATAAAAAACAAAATTTCCCTTTCCTTGAAAACTTTGATAAATTAATTGCTAACCGAAGTTTAGGTGAGGTTTATGATTTAAGCCAAGATGAACAACGAGACACTGAAGTGAATGTCGGTGGCTTTCCATGCATGGTAGACCCAGATTATCGTTATGCAACTTGAAGTTCATGAAATAATGAAGATAACTTTGAAGTTTCAAGTGTCGAAAAAGGTAATAGTGAACGGGGACAAGTTGCTTTCCAAGCTGTCGCTGGGACTCCTTCCTTTAACGAATACTATGGTAGTTTACCAAATATTAATTTAAGTCATGGAGCAAGTGGCTCAATGGTCATCGACAGTCAAACTTTCTTAATTAAGGGAATTTATTGAGGTGGGTTAGAAAGTGTTTATACAAAAGAATTTAGTGGTCGTTATGTTCCATTTAGTCAAAACAATCTTTTCCAAGATTGAGTTTCATTCTTAGATAGTATGAATTCAAAACCAACCTTTATTTCAGCTGGTTTAACTAAAAAACCAACCAATCAAGTAGATTTATTTGCAAGTTATTGAAATACTTTATCTGCTTATGATAAGACCTGAATTAGTGCTTACTAATTTTGCTTATATGAATTAAAAGACTGGAAATTTCTTTCCAGTCTTTTTGTTTGACTATTTCACTAATTTAGCATAAGAGCACCCGACAAACTTTTGTTGTTGTTTATCAAAGGTACGATTGACACATTGTTCCATTTGCTGACCATTTTTTAAGGTTTTGATATAAACATCGCCTTGACAAATCGGACAGACACCCACAATGTTTTGAGGCTTAAATCCAAATTCTTTTTGCAACTCAGCTGCATTAAAACTCTTTAACGATTGGTTCAAGAAACCCACATATCTTAAGACGGTTGTGTGTCAATCTAATTGAGCTTGTTCAATTTGATCTAATTCTTTTTCTAATTCTGATGTAAACTGAATGTTAATAATGGAAGGGACAATCTTTTGAATTAGATTATTTAACCGTTCGCCTTTTTCAGTTAAATACATCTTTTTCTTTTGCAACATCACATTTTCCCGTTCAATGTTAATTTCAGCCATCGTAGCAAATGATGATGGTCGTCCAATCCCAAGTTGTTCTAATTTTTTAATTAAATCACCTACCTCATACCGACTTGGACAATTATCATGGTGTTCAGTTGGTTTGGTTAATTTCCCTTCAAATTGATGATGTAATTTTTGCACTAATTGTTCATAGTTTAAACTCGAACTTTCAGTTGTGTCATCATCCAGATCATCAGTTTCATTAATGTCTTTAGCAGTTAATCTTTTAAACCCATCAAAGGTTAAGGTTTTGAACTTAGTTTCAAAGACATAGCCTTGGTTTAAAAAAGTTAAGATGGCTTTCGTATAAATAGCTGGTTTAAAGAATACTTGGATGGTTCTTAAATAAATATATTCATATAGCATTCAAAACATCTCACCATCAGCAAGATAGTTTTTATCATAGCGTTTTAATTTTTGTTGTAAATCATCTAAAGATTGAATATTTAAATCCACGACCCGTAAACATTCGTGACCATCTTGGACTGAATCTTTTTGTTTTAAATCATTAAACCAAAACGAATTATCACCATATTCAATGCCATAATGATCTACCACAAATTGATAAGCTGTTTGACAAAATTCTTCATGAATCCGAATGCTATCAGTTCGTGGGTAAGTAATAAATCCGTATTCATACAATTTTTGTAAGACGTTAGTGGTCTTTTTAGCACTTCAACCCAACTTTTTAGACCCAATTGTTAAGGCTTCGGAAGTAATTAAAGGTTTATTAGGTTTACTAATTTCCCCTTCTTTTAATTCCAAATTATCAAACAAATAGTGCTTGTCTAACTTACTTAAAACAGCATAAGCTTCTTGTTCATTCAAAAACTTATCAACTGGTTTCACCAATTTCACTTTTAAAGTTTGGTTTTGATCAATTTGAATCACAGGGTCTAAAGTGTATCAATAACTTGGAACATAGTTCCGAATCTCATTTTCTCGTAGAGCAATTAACAGTAACGCCGCACTTTGAACCCGTCCTGCTGACATCTTATCTTTTTGAATAATCTTTCTTACATAATCTGATAACTGATACCCTAAGTACCGATCATAAACTTGACGACAAAACTGAGCGTGAACTAAATCCATATCAATTTCTTTGGGATTAGCAATCGCATTTAAAATGTCAGTTTTATTAATAGCATTGAAACTAATTCTGACTGCTTTCTTTTGATTAGTTCCTAATGATTCATAAATGTGATAAGCAATGGCTTCGCCCTCACGGTCAGGGTCGGTGGCGATATAAATTTGGTCAGCTTTATCAGCTAAACTGACCATTTCTTTAATCACTTTATGTTTGGTATCAGGGGTTCTAATTCCTAATGTTTCAAAACTAGGATAAAAGGCCTTGGGACCACTAAATTCAAACCCATACCCATGATTAATTTTTTCGTTTAATTGTTTAATGTGGCCACAAGTGGCAAACACTTGATAACCAGGACCAAGGATTTCTTTAATTTTTTTAATTTTCCCTGCCCCTTCAATAATCACTAATTGCATCTTATACCTTTCAACATAACCTTAATTTGATTATAAAAAATTTTTAGGATTCTAGAAATGAGTATTAAACTATAAGTTTAAGGCGAGTTTTTAACTTTTCAATTAGATTAATCCTTGATTTCATACTGGAAATCTAAAAAGTCATATACAATAAAAACATTAGCATTGTTTTTTACAATCTTTGTTAAAAGGAAAAGCATGAAAAAAGCGATAAAACAAAAACTCATCAACTTAGTGGCCATTAACCACTCGGATCCAATTATTCAATGTAATCTTGGGGCTAAAAACATTGATTTATTAAAATTAATTCCTCAAGAAGATTTAATCATGTTTATTAATGGGGAGTTATCAGTCATTGAATTCAATGTCAATACCTATTTATCTGACATTGATAAACAATTGCGTCAAACATCTTCCTATTCAGAATTTTGTGATGTACTTGCCAAAAATAAATTAGACTTAACAAGTTTTCGTAAAGATTTATTAATGAATAATTTTGCCGAAAACAAACCAAAAGTTATTGTCAATGTCTTGGAAAAAATCCAAGCCTTTGTCAAGAAACTTTTATCATTAAATAAACTCGCTAAAAACTACTATGATGATACTAATGTGTCACCATTATATATTGCTACCAACTACTTAGTGGGCTTAACCAGTGCTCACTATTCATTTAAATCACCATTATGTTTATATCGAGTTTCCATTACTCAAGAAGGTAGTAAATTAATCATTTCAAAACTCCAAGAAGACTTAGTTTTAAATGAAAAATTATTGGTTTATTTGAAAAAAGAATTTAATGATAACAAAACAAACATTGCTGATTTATTATCAATTTCTGATTACTCTGAAATTCTTGATAGTATTCAAAAAATCACAGAAAAACAAATTGTTTTACCAACCCCTGAAACTTTAGTTGATTTCCAACAATTTGATTGAGACAACATCCACTTACAAAATGATAATTTTTATGTGGAACCAAGTGTTGTCATCGGAATCTATGAACCTGATGGTGGGTTATTAAAAGAAGACTTAAAATGATTAATTGAAAATGAAATTGATCCTTTTGAAAAGAAAGAAGACAAAGATAAAGCAAACGAATATTACATTGAAAAAGTCATTAAAGACCAACCAATTATTGAAATTGGAAACCCTTTAAACATTTATCAAAAATATGCGATTGCTTCAGCTTTACACCAAAACACTTTAATTTATGGTCCCCCAGGTACTGGGAAATCTGAAATTATTGCGAACTTAATTTTTAACATCTTATTAAAAGGTAAAACTAGTTTATTAGTTTCGGAAAAGAAAGCAGCGTTAAACGTGTTAACTGAACGGATTAACAGTTTATCTAAGTTTGCTCTCTTTATTTATGATTTAAAAAATAAAGATGCTTTCTATGCCAAAATTGATGAATTAAACCAATTATTAGGTCCGCAATGATACCGTGAAAAATCTAAAGCTTCTAAGAATGTCAAAATGGAACCAATCATCTTCACCCCTGAAGAATCCATGTTCTTAAAAAACTACCACGATTGATATAACGAATTATCATCTATTTTAAAACAACACTGAAACATTGAAGACTATCTAGATGGTATTTATAAATTAGACTACGCTGAATATGTCAAAACTAAAAACAAACTTGGTAAACAAATTACCCAAGAATGATTACGTCCCTTAGATGACACTAAGGTCACTTTATATGACGAAGTCACTGAGATTTTCAGCCAATATAATTTCTGTAAGATTGAAGATTTATTTGAATCATACACTAAATTTGTTAAGTTCGTAAAAAAATTCAACTTAAAAGAAGTCTTTAAAGATCAAAGCATTCACCAAAGTTTAGACAAAATCATTAAAAAAATTAACGCTAACTTAAGTGTCGTTGAATCTTATTTATCCAACCAAAAGAAAGATAACCAAATCATTGAAAGTTATAAAGCCTTTTTAGACAAATATAACTATGATGAAAGTCCTTACAATGAGATTTTCTTCAACCGTAGTTTTAAAGATAAAAAGACCTTTATTGAAAAAGCTGAAAGTTTTGTAGAATTCTATGACAATGTCATTGCCAAAGACTATACTTTAAACTCTAAAACTACAGCTGAATTAAAAACTATTAGTGATGAGTTCCAATCCTTCTATACTAAGTATGCAAAATTATTAGATAAGTTTGACTGGTTCAACTTCTTAATTCCAAACAAAGATAAATTATTCCGTTTCTTATCTGATTACAACACGTTATCTCCAGAAAAGAAAAAGATTTATTTTGCCGAATTCGTAGAAAACGGTACCTTATTACCACTTGATGATATGGAAGATTATTCATCATTAAGCATGAAACAAATCTCATTATTATCCAAAGAAGCTACCGAAATCATTGGTATGTTTAACACCTTCGTGGATAACACCCAATATTTTGCTAAACCACGTTTATTTGAAATCATTAACCACCAAGAATTCTTAGACTACAACATTAATTTCTTGAAGGACTTAATTTCTAATAAACCAGCTTATACTAGTGAAATTCAAGAAATTTATCGTGAATGATCATGATTATCTATGCCATTCTTAAAGACTTTATATCTTGACAACTTTGTTTTATTTGATTTAAACAAAGTAGAACCAGTGATGAAAAAAGTCAATACTGAAATCACAATGGAACAATATAAAGACTTAAAGATTGTCATGTTCTGAGAAAAAATCATTAAGTTTAACGGTATGTTCAACGAAACCAAGGGTCGTTTCTTACAAGACATCATTGTTCAGTTAAGAAAAGAATCCAAACGTTCTGCTGAAATTGTGGAAGAAATTACTTTTAAACGTTATATCCAAAACTTAAGAGTCTATTTATCTAAATTACCACAAGATGAAAAGGATGAAATTGCTAAAGTCTTTAAATTAGCGAGTGCTAAAAATAACTTACCAGCTCCAGTTAAGTTTATTAAACACTTCTATCCTGCTTTAAAACGTTTATTCCCAATCTGAGTTGGTCGTCCTGACAATGTCGCTACGGTTATTCCATTAAATGCTAGTGAATTTGACTACGGTATCTTTGATGAAGCTAGTCAAATGCCAATTGAACGAGCTTATCCATTAGTTTATCGTTGTGATAAAAAAGTGGTGGCTGGGGATGATAAACAATTAAAACCAACCTCTTTCTTTACCACTAAACTTGATAACTCTGAATATGATATTGATGACTTTGATAGTGCTGAATCATTATTAGAAAGAGCAAAAACCTCTTGATGAAATGAATATCAATTAAAGAACCACTACCGTTCTTGATCAAAATCCTTAATGGAATTCAGTAACAAATATATTTATAACAACACCCTTGAAATTGCTTCTAAGAGTGACTATTTAACTTCAGCGATTGATGTCATTGATGTCAATGGAACCTGAACAGGAGAAAACTTAGCTGAAGCGAAAAAAGTCGTGGAATTATTAATTGAAAACTATGATAAATATCAAAAGATTTTAATTATTACTTTCAACTCAAAACAATCCCAAGTAATTGAAAACTTATTAAGTGAACAATCCCGAACCTTACCAGATGCTTTAAAAGATAAATTAGAAACTGATCAAATCATGATTTCTAACCTTGAAAACGTCCAAGGGAATGAAGGGGATTTAGTCATTTTATCAGTTGCTTATGGTAAAAATGCTGAAGGCATTTTAAGAAACAACTTCGGTCCTTTAAATGCTCATGGGGGTTTAAACCGTTTAAACGTTGCAATTACCAGAGCAAAACAAAAAATGATTATTGTCAAATCCTTAATGGGTTATGAAATTAAGGTTTCTAACCAAGATAACCAAAACGCTTTAATCTTCAAAAAATTTATTGAATTCGCTGATAATTTCCAACATGAATTATCTACCGATCAAGAAATTACCAACATGGAAAACCAAGCCTTAGTGGATTTTGAAAGTGACACCTTAAAAGAAATTTATGGGGAATTAATGATTAAATTACCTTCTAAATATCAAATTTTAGGTAATTTAAACATTGGGACTAAAAAATTAGACTTTGCTATCATTAACCGTGCTACTAAAGAAATCGTCAAGGGCATCATTGTCGAACGTTGAAAAGAAAACCGCACCCTTCAATTGATGATTGAAGATATTGACCGTCAATATTTCTTAGAAGAACGGGGCTATTCCATCTTTAGAATCAAAGAATACGAATGATACACTGAAAAACACAAAGTGATTGCCAACTTATTAGAAAGTTTAAACAAGAACACTAAAAATAACATTAACTACGTTATTCGCAACAACAATTAATTTTTCACACACTTGGTAAAATAAACTTACCAAGTGTTTTTATTGAAAGACAACTAATATGCAAAATTCAAATTCTTATGACGTCATTATTATTGGTTCAGGTTCAGCAGGCACCTTTTTAGCAATGCAACTAGATCCAAGTTTGAAAGTGTTAATAGTTGATAAAAACCCTGAGATATTAACCAAGTTTTTAATGACTGGGGCAGGACATGCTAATTTAACCAATTTATGTGATCCTAAAAGTATGCTGACCAATTTTATTTATGGTTCTCCCAACTTTATTAAATATGCTTTAAACCAAAAACCAAACCTGAAATTAGTAGCTTGATTAAAAGACCATCGGTTAGATTATGAACTCAAAAAAGAAACCAAAGTCCATTTATTAGCCAATAATACTACCGTTCGTAAATTAATTAAAACTTCACTAGAATCTAATCCGAACTTAACCTTTCTTTTTAAAACTAGTGTTACTAAAATTGAACCTCATCAAGAAAAAGAATATCATGCCGTTTTTACTGACACAAACCAAGTTTATTATGGTAAGAATGTCGTAGTTGCCACTGGGGGGAGATCATTTAGTAAAGCCACTGGTTGTACTGGTGATGGGTATCGCTTAGGAGTCCAATTAGGCCATACTGTCACTGATTTATTTCCGATGGGGACTCCAATTACTTTAAATCAAATGCCTTTGATTTTAGCTCAAAAAGCAGGTCTTTCTTTACCAGATTGTGTGGCTAGAGTCAAACTGGATAACAAATTAGTTTGTTGTGAACAAAACGATTTAATGGTCACCCATGAAGGGCTAGGAGGTCCTTTAATTAATCGGATTTCAGGTTATATTAACCATAACTATTTAGTCAAACAACCCATTGAAGTCCATTTAGATTTAATTGCCAATAAAGACCAATTTATTAGTCATTTTCACCAATGTAAACGCTTTCATGAACTTTGAAAAAATTATCCTCAGTTCACCAAAAAGTTTATTAATAGTTTCTATGAAATTAACCAATTCAATGCTGAAACTGATTTAAAAAACTTAACCAAACAGCAACAAAAAGCGATTCTTGATTGTTTCTTTGATTTAAAACTGGACTTAAAAGTTCGGGACCGTTTTGTCCAAAATGATTTTGAAATTGCTATCTGTACTGGGGGTGGCATTGCTACAAAAGATATTCAAGCTCAAAGTTATGAATCAAATTTAGTTCCACACCTTTATTTCATTGGTGAAGTTTTAGATGTTAATGCTAAAACGGGTGGGTTTAATCTGACTTTTTGTTATACTTCAGCATTCTGTTGTGCTCAAGCAATTAATCGTCAATTATTAAACAAATAACCTTATTAATATTTGTTTAATGCTTCATATTCACATTCATTTTAGTGAGATTTCAAAGGGTTTTAGGGAATTTTCAGGGTTGTTTTGACCAATTATTTAAAGTGCTTTTATAATTAAGATAACTTAACAAAGTTTTTTAATTTAAAGGTCTATTATGGACAAGCACACCAATGAATACAAACAATTGAAGCTTGGTTCGAAAGTAATGGTACATGCCTATAAATTAAATGGATGATTATATCGGGCATGAGAATATCCTGTGCTCATTTATGAAGATGATGAAAAGATTGTCCTCGATGCTTCCAAAGCATGAATCTTTTCAAGCGAAGAAAAAAGTATACGTTCATTTAAAACCAAAGTCAATAAACCGACTTATTGATATTTTTTTAAACAAGAATGATTTAATGTCATTGCCTCTGAAGAAGAACAAGGCATTAAATTTTATATTAATATTGCAAGTCCTTTCATTTACGAACAAGAAGCCATTAAATATTATGATTTTGACCTCGATTTCAAAATTATGACCGATAACACCTGGCGGGAAGTTGACGTCAATGAATTTATTGATAATGCTAAAAAATACGGTTATGATGACAAATTAGTCAAGATCATTCGCAAGGTAGAACTGAAACTCAAAGATTTAGTTTCCAACAATTATTTCAAACAATTAATTAATCAAGAAAATCTCAAACGCATGCTTGCTAATTTTGATTTGCAAACTAAGAAAAGGAGTTCATAATGTTAAATAAAAAAGATATTAGTTTTAATAACCAAACCCTCACTAGTGATCAAAGCTCAGATTTAGAACCTGACACCAATCACCAACGGATTGAAGATAATAACGAAGAAGTATCTTCTTATTATCAAAAATTAAGAGCTCACATTATTGAAACTTATACAAATGGTGACAAACAAAAAGCCATCAACTTATTATGAGAAGAATTGCAACAACCATACTTACCTTTAAGTATTGAACAAGACTTTTATGATTTATATAACGCCTATAGTTTAGCTGTTAGAGAAGAAGCTCATCAAATTGATTGAGATAAAATTACCCGTAATGAAATCTTTGATCGGATTTTAAACCATTCTACTGGAGCCATTGATTTATACTTTGTCAACCTTTATTTAACCCATTTATCCCAAACCCAAGGTTATCAAGAAATAAACACTGACAACACCCTTCACCTTGATGACACTGACTTTAAGTTCTTCCAATTTTTATTGACCCACCCTTACATTGTCAATATGGAAAAATATAACTTCTTAATGGAATTAAAAAATGCTGGGGTAAACCATGACTTTAATTTTGTCAACAACCATTTAGACCCAGATAAAAAGTTTGTCATCAATCCCAAAACCTTAGCTTTACCAGAACAAATTGATTGTATGGAAAAGGTGGCTAAATGGTTTGAAGATCAAGACCAAAAACGCCCTGACATTCTCTCTTATGAAATCCAATTATTATCTTTGGTTTATGTTTATTTATTTCCAATCATAAGTGACATCAAGGATGCTAGCCATATCCAAAACGCAATCCACTCTTATGTGTATGGCATTATGGACGGTACCCCTTATGATCGTCAAGACCCAATTATCCAAATCATTGAAAGTGAATTGGCGAGAATTGATGAAATTGACCAAAATCCTTATGCTTTTTAGGATAGAAATGCAATAATTTAAGACTTATTTAAGAACAGGGATTTTCTTAACATATAATTAATAATTATGAGAATATCCTCTTTATGGGAAATATTATGAAAATTTTAGAAATTAAACACAATCCTTCAACTGTCGTCATTGAAGTTGAATTAGACAATCAAAGCTGACAATCAAAAGTCAAATCACTTGCAAACCAACAAATGAAAAAAGTAAAAATCGATGGTTTCCGTGTTGGAAAAGTTCCAGCTAAAATTGCTGAAAAATACGTTAACTACGGTGATATTTACGAACGTGCAGCTAACAGTTTCTTAAACAAAACTATGGATGAAATTGAAGCTGATGAACAATTTAAAAACGATGAAAGTGAAGTCGTTGGTATTCCAAGTGCAAGCATTAAAGAAGTTGACAATGGCCACTGTATTGTTGACATTACATATGATTTAGCACCTGTTGTTACTTTACCAGACTACACCAAAATTACATTCACAACTCTTGATCCAATTACTGAATTAGATGACCAAGCTGCAGCTGACTATTTCAAGAGATTATTTAAATTAGCACCTGAAACTGAATTAACTGATGAATTAATCGCTGGTTTAAACCACGATGACATTAAAACTGTCTCTGATGCTTTAGTTTGAGCAAAGAACTTTAAAAAAGAAGAAATTGAACTTCGTAACCGTCAAAAAGGTGGCCAAGAAATTTCCAAATTCTTATTAGAAAACACCAAAGTAAGTCACATTCCTCAATCATATTTAACTGACCGTGTTCAAGAATTATTAAAGAATTTTGAACAAACTTTAAAAGAATCTAACATGACCCGTCAAGACTATTTAAAAATGAGTGGTAAAGACGAAAAAGCCTTCTATGATGACATTGTTAAAGAAGCAACTGGTGACCTTATTGTTTCATTAGCTTTAGAAGAAATCATTACTAAAGAAAAAATTGAAGTCACTCCAGAAGAATTTGATAACTTTGTAGCTCGTTTAGCAAAACTTTACCAAATTGATCCAGAAAGCATGAAGAAATTAGTCCACGGTCAATACTTAGACTACATTAACGCTTCTATCTTAAATAATAAAGTTATTGATAAATTAATGGGTTACAGCCACAAATAATTGCATTTTGTGCTATACTATAGTTAAGCACGCAAAGGCTCCGAATATTTTATTCGACCCAAGCAGATCTGATACTCATAACTTCGGTTATGAGTATTTTTTTGTCTTCTTAATGTTTATCTCATACTTGAATGCTTTCAAGAAGTCAGCAATTTCAAATCAATCAATCATGAAAAAGCCACTTATCGTTTAAAATTTAAATATGACGAAAGAAATTTTAAATTTTAAACAACATAGTATTTTTGATCGCTTATTTATTTTAAGTTATTTCATAGCGATTGTGCTGTTAATTCCTGACTGTGTCGTTGCGACCTATTTACCATCTACAACCAGTTATTATGGTTATTGAAATCTCACTGGAGGTTTGAGTGGATTAGGAATTGCTTTTTTAGTCATCAATATTTTATGAACAGTCGCTTTTTTAAGCCTGATTATTGCCCGTTATGCTAAAAAACCATGAATTGTCAATGCTGACATCAAACAAGCTTATGAAAAACGTTTAAACACCTATCTAAAGTTTAACTTACCCGTCTTAACTTGTTTATGAGTGACGATTATCATCGGGTTAATTAACCAACCAGGTCTTATCACATTTGATACTAGTAATACCTTTAGTTTTTTATTTCAAACCCCAACAAGTTATTTTGAACCAAGTGCCACGGTCGTTTTCATCATCATTGCTATGCTTTGATTAGGAATCTTTATCCAATATGGTAAAGATTTAACTACTTATTTAAAACAAAGAAAATACCACCAACAATATGGTTCTGAATACCACTAGTATTGGTCAATATAGCCTTGACTTCCTCACGATTTTTGGCATCGGTTGAGCTTGCCTTGTAGTCATGGCTATTTTGTTGTTAATTTGCTTTCGGATTCCTATCTTAAAATCTTGATTAAACGCTTCTCAAGCCAAAATTAAAATTCCATTTCAATTTTGTTTAGGGTTGATTTTAGGGATGATGTTTGGTTTCTTGTCCTGACTTGATTATTGGTTACAGATGCCCATTTTTACGTTTGTCAATTTTAGTTTATTAGCTGTGTTTGCCTATCGCTATTCATTATGAATTTTTCTAGGGGCGTTTGGACCAGAAATTGGCCTGGTAGCAACCTTATTTGTTTATTGAATGCCCCATTTTAGTAATAATACATTTGAAGTCTTTTATTTAGCTTATGTGGCTTTAGCCTATTTAATTTTTGTTATCATTGGGGCAATCATTCGGATTTATAGTATGCGAAGCCAATCACTACTCATTTTTATCTCCAGTTTTATTGGCTTCATTATTTTATTTTTCATGATTTGAGTGGTCACTAACTTAAGTCTTAGTGACATTGATTTCAGTTTCTTTGGTATCATGAGCCTTGATGTTTTATTTAGTTGGTTATCATTCTTAACCTATTATTGAACCTTAAAACTAATTACTAACTTTGTAGCTAGTTATAAAACCGTTTTAAGGTCAGGTAATTATGCTGAACCGAATATTTATAACCAAAATTATGGGATTTTAAAAATCAATGAGATGATTAAAAATAATCAGTTTAATTTCGGGTTTGTCATCACCATTAAATGTTTAAATGAACCAGAAATTGTTGCTCAATACGGTTTATCAGCCCTTTATAAAATTAAAAAGACTTGAAACCAGTTGTTTATTAAACACTTCCCATTTGCTAATAGTTTACAATTCATTAATGAAAACCACGACTATTGTTTTTTTGTCGGGTTCCAGCACCAAGCTTCTTGACCTGATTTAAATTCTTTGTATGCCATGAATCAAAATCAAACAACCGACAATGCTGCTTTAAACCAATTTCGGGATTATTTTTTATCAGTGGCTCACCAAGTTATTTATAATAATACTTCTATTAACCTCAAATTAAAGAGTTTTCTTGCTCTTTATAATTTACATAGTTGCAAAATTAAAGACTTATTAGCCTTTAATCAAGAAACTTATTTAGCTTATCACCATGATAATGCAGTTCCCGTCATGGTTTATGATCCTAGTCATTCATATAATCCATATGCTAATTTTGATCAAGCTCAAAGCTTAGAATCTTTTTTAAATGAAAGCCAGTTTGATGTGAAATTGATTCCTGTGGTGAAATATCCCAACCAATCAAGTTCAATTTATCAAACTGAACTACTCAATTTAGGCTTATTGTTATTTAATAAACAAGAAATTTATGATGCTGGAGCAAGTGTTCACCTAACTGGATTATTAAAGCAATATTTAGCCATCCAGATCTTTCAAAAAGTAAATACATTGCACCTCAATCAAAATCAACCCGACTTTCAAATCATCATTGATTATGATTGGTCAATTTTAAACGTTAAGAGCCTTAATATTCACCGTTATTTAACTATCCTAGCCAATTATAATCTCCAGCCAAATCAAGTCATTTTAAACCTTGATTTACAGGATTTGAACGATAATTCTTATAGTTCTGTCTTTATTTCTCGTTCTCTACATCTTTTTAGACAAAATGATATTAAAATAGCATTTAGTAATATCAATGAACAAACAATATTAAGGTTATCTGATTTTTGACCTGACTATGCTTATTTTGACAAGCAGCAGTTAAACTCTAATCAAAACTTAGCCCCTTATTATGCTTGTTTGTGTGATTACTTAGAATCCAAAAAAGTTGAAATTATATCTTAAGGGAGGAATCCATGTCAATCAGCACCTTACCAATCAAAAATATAATTAAACACAACGGTCGGGACGCAGCCCACAAAAACTCCATTAAAGCCACTACCTTAATTTCCAACAACATCCAAAAATTCTACCAAGCTAAAGATGTGGCAGGGTTAAAACGCTTATTAAAAAATAAACCAGTGAACGTCATTGTCAATGCCCTTGACATGCAAAATGATGTTGAACTTACCTTGTTTATTTTGATTTTATTCTCTAACCATTTAACAGGTGAAATCTTTAAAGCTCTGGATTTAGATGTGCAATCTGAAATTATTAAGATTGCTACAACAGTGCAATTAAGAATCATCTTATTAGAACTTTATCCTGACGAAATCTATGACTTATTAGAAGAAAACAAGGAATATTTTAAAAAGATTTTTTTATCTTTAAACAGTGAACAACGAAGCCAAGTCAAAGAGATCAGTAAGTTCGAAGAAGATGAAGCAGGTTCGATTATGAACCCTGAGTTCTTCTGTTTAAATGCGAATTGAACCATTTTAGAAGCCTTACAATATATTAAAAGTCAAGGTCACGATATTGAAGACCAACACGAATTCTATGTCGTTGATAATGATAGTAAAATTGTTGGTTATATTACCTTACACGATTTAATCTTTAACGGGGATGATAGTTTAGATTTAGTTTCTAAAATCATGAAAACTAGTGTCATTACCATTTATGCCACTGATGACATTCAAGACTGTATTAACTTGTTCCAAAAATATGAACTAGAAACCTTACCTGTCATCAATGATAAAGACGAACTGGTTGGCATCATCACCGACAACGACGTCTTACCAGCAATGACTGATGAAGTCACTGAAGACATCTATAACATGTACGGGATTACTGAAATGAAGCAAAGTTATGCTCAATCATCCATCTTCTCAATCGTTAAGTCGCGGATTTTCTGATTAGTGATTTTGATGATTTCAGCTACTTTAACTTCAGTAGTCATTAACGTTTTCCAAAATGTTGGGGATGAAGTCACAGCTGGATTATCCACTTTATTTTTAGTTCCTATTATTCCAGTTATTACTGGAACCTCTGGAAATGCTGGTAGTCAAGCAGCAGCCTCAGTGATTCGGGCTCTTTCTATTGGTGAGGTTACCAATAAAGAGTATGGTAAAGTTATGGCTAAAGAAGTGGGGGTTGGTTGTGTTTTAGGCTTAATTCTAGCAGGGGTTAACTTTGTCAGATTAGCAATTTATTTTGCTATTCCTTACTTCCGTCCTTCATTAGGTGAAGCTGGTAGTGTTCAAATTACACCACCAGGGGTTACCTCTTATGAATTATGTTTAGTAGCTTCAGCAGCCAGTTCTGTTGCTTTATGAATTGCTATTATTTTAGCTAAAACAATCGGAGGCATCTTACCTTTAATTGCAGTTGCCTGCAAACAAGATCCAACCGTTATGGCTATGCCTTTAATTTCTACCTCCCTTGATGTCATTACAACCTCTGTTTTATTCGGGGTTGGGATTGGATTATTAATGGCCTTCCATCCAGTAGCTAAAGCCACTAATGTGCCTGTCACTGAACAACTAACTACTGTAATTCAACAATTAAGTGCTTCTCACCTTAATATGCCAGTATTG
>JAHHTK010000010.1 GCA_020024695.1 Ureaplasma sp.
ATTTTAACTGAAATCCTCATCGCTAAAATCTATACCTTTTGGTATAATTAGTAAGTCATTAATCAAAAATAGGAGTCCATAAATGGAAAATCAGGCAACTAAAAAAGTTGAAGCAGCAGTTGAAAAAACTGATGTTAAAAGCAATGCTCAAGATAAAGCATTAACTCCAGCTGAAGCAGTTCAGAAAAAAGCCGATGCTAATTCAACTTTAAAAAAATTACGTCCACTTGTTA
The DNA here is from genome assembly GCA_020024695.1 of Ureaplasma sp. Lineage (GTDB taxonomy): Bacteria > Bacillota_I > Bacilli_A > Mycoplasmatales > Mycoplasmoidaceae > Ureaplasma. The sequence continues at coordinate 234 of JAHHTK010000010.1, forward strand.
GTGCAGCTAAATTAATTGAAGCTGGTGCACACATTGGTTTAAGACCAAGTGCATGAAACCCAAAAATGAAGCAATACATTTATTTAAAACGTCCAATGAACCACGTCATTGAAGTTTTAAAAATGTTAACCGCTATTAACCGTGCTTTCTCATTTATTCAAGAAATCACAAAAGAAGGTGGCCGTATTTTAATCGTTGGTACTACAGGTACTGCATTAAAGGAATTAATTAAAGAACAAGCTAAACGTGGTGGATGTTACTACATTACACAACGTTGATTAGGTGGTACTTTAACTAACTTCCGTGTTATCTCAAAATCAATTAAGAAATTAAACGACAACATTCTTTTAGAAAAAACTGGTGAAATTGAAAAATACACCAAAAAAGAACAAGTTGCAATTCTTAAAGAAACTGAAAAACTTAATAAATTCTACGGTGGTATCCGTTCAATGAAAAAACTTCCAAACGCTTTAATCATTACAGATCCTGTACATGACAAAAACGCAGTTATGGAAGCTAAGAAATTAGGAATTCCAGTTATCGCATTTGCAAACACAAACGCTGACCCAACCATCATTGATTACGTCATTCCAATGAACAACGCATCAATTCGTTCAATGACTTTAGTTTTAAGTACATTAATCGATGCAATTGCTGAATTAAAGAACGAACCAATGGCAGTTGTTGGTAAAGAAGACAAAGACATTATTTTACCAGAACCAACTAGAAGAAATGGTAACTTTAATAGATCATCACGTGGACAACGTTCATCTGAACCAGTTGTACAAAGCAGTGAAACTGAAAGCAAATAATTAATAAGTTGAACACCACGAGATATTTGTGGTGTTCTTTTGTTTATTTAGATAGATTATTAAAAAAATATAGAACCGTTGAGGAGCTCAAGCATGGCGAATATTTTAGACGAATTAACTTGAAGAGGATTATTAAATAACATTACCAATGAAGAAAAATTAGCAAAAGCAATTGCTGATAAAAAAGCAGCTTATGTCGGTTTTGATCCAAGTGCTAAAAGTTTACACTTAGGTAACTATGTCATGATTATGTTATTAAGACGCTTAACTGATGCAGGGATTAAAACCTATGCATTAGTTGGGGGTGCAACTGGAATGATTGGGGATCCAAGTGGTAAAAGTAGTGAACGGAACTTACTTGATGCTAACACCGTCATTGCCAACAAAAACGCAATCATTGCTCAATTAAAAAAATATGGTAAAGTTGACGTTTTAGATAACCTTGATAACTTTAAAGACATGACCTTCTTAGATTTTTTAAGAGATGTCGGTAAGTTAATTAATATCAACTATATGTTAGAAAAAGATAGTATTAAAACCCGTTTAGAAAACGGTTTATCATATACTGAATTTTCTTATACCTTATTACAAGCATATGACTTTTTAACCTACTATCAAAAATACAACATTGGTATTCAAGCTGGTGGGGCTGACCAATGAGGTAACATTACCACAGGGTTAGAAATGATTCGTAAAAATTATGGGGAAGAAGCCTCTGCTGTTGGTTTAACCATTAATTTATTAACCAACAAAGAAGGTAAAAAATTCGGTAAATCAGAAAAAGGTGCTATCTTCTTAGACCCAAGTTTAACTAGTCCATATGAAATGTATCAATTCTTAGTTACTCAACCTGACACAGAAGTCATTAAATTATTAAAAGCATTAACTATGTTAACTAAAGAAGAAATTGCTAACTTAGAAAAAGAAATGCAAGATCAACCATGACTTCGTAGTGCTCAAAAAAAATTAGCTGAACAAGTAGTTTTAGATATTCATGGTCAAGAAGAATTAGACAATGCCATTAGAATTTCACAAGCTTTATTCTCAGGTAAATTAGATACATTAAGCGTGGCAGAATTAAAAATTGCAACCAAAAATTTACCAGCCATTGAATTAGACAAAGACACCGATTATAGTTTAGTTGATGTTTTAGTCAAAGGAGAAGTCGCTTCATCTAATCGGAACGCTCGTGAATTAATTAGTTCTGGAGCAGTTTCAGTTAATAATGAAAAAACCAACGATCTCGAGGCTAAGATTTCTAGCAAAACAGCTTATGATAATGCCTTTAGTATTATCAAAAAAGGTAAACATACTTATTTAATTTGTACATTTAAATAATTAAAGGGAATTAAAAATGTCCGTTAAAACTAAACATTTCTTTAGAAATATTTTTAAAGAATACTTGTTAATCTTTAGTAAGATTAACAACGATCGTGCTTCTAATAAAGAAGGGATTTCTTTCTTATTAAGAAAGTACAATGAATTTGTCAAGGAAGTCAAAGAATTTAATCCAAAGAACGATTATTTTGCATTTATCTATAATGAAAAATTAAAAACTAAAATGGAAAATAATCAAACTTTAAAAATTACTTGTTTTAAAGATGAATTATTAGCCAAGTTCAAACTCTTATGCATTGATCTTTATGAACATGGGGTTGAAACTTATATCAGTAAGGGTTGTTCAAGAAAGATCATCTTTAATCCTGATGACTATACAATCAACGATTTAGCACTTGAACGTAGTAATATTTATGACACCATTTTGAAAGAAGATAAACTTTACCAAATTCAAATGGCCAAACGTCATAAAAATAAACAAGTTAACAACAACGACATTCCAACCAACAACGAAGCCATTGCTGATGAAGAAATCAAATTAAATGTGTTAGATATTCCACCAGTAACTAAACCAAGTTCTGATGAACCATTTAATGATGATGACTATACATCAATTTCAAAAGATGAAATCATTGATGATTCACAATCTGTAATTAATAAGGAAAGTGAAACTCAAGAAATTAAAGTTACAGATAATCCAGAAGCTGATGAATTTGCTGACTTTGAAGAAGATGATGATTCAATCATTATTCCTGAAGAATTTGAAGAGATCGTTTCTAATGAATCAGTTCAACCAGTTTCAGTTGCTAATGAACAAGAAAACAATGAAACTGAACCACTTAGTTCATCTGAAAATAAATCTTTAAATGAAAGTGAGACTGAAATCAATTCTAATAGTCAAACTGATGATGAAGATGAATTATTAGATGATGACGAAGAATTTATTCTTGAAGATGATGAACAAGACATTAATACAATGAATGAGAACGATCAATTTAATGAAACACTTGTATCTTCAAGTCAAACTACTGAATCAACAACTGATGACGAAAACTTTGATTTTGGCAATGAAGATATTCAACCAATCTCAAATAAGTACGATCATTTAGCAAATAACCGATAATTTTTAATAAAACTAGGCCAAAATAATGGTTTAGTTTTATTTTTTATAAAATATTGCACTTTTTTTGCTAAAAATTTTGTTTTATTTATCAAAATATGTACAATTAATATTGAGCTTTATTTGAGAAAAGAAAAATTATTGCTCTGCAATAATCGGGCATAATGGAGATGTATGTCCACTCTATTAATCATGTTTTTTTAAGCTCCTTATATTATTCGTATTTATTTGGAATGGGGAAACCAAATAGATGCTTAATATTTGTCTTTATGTTTTTCATGTAAAAACAAACTATTTTTTCGTTTTATTTAATCTTAATATTTTTAACAATTTATTTTATTAAAATCTAATGTCGTCGCAAGGCGGTGTTAGTCGTACAGTTTGGGATTTTCTAGGCTGTATTATAACAATTTATACATATAGGGCATGTGTCGCAAGACGCATGCTTTTTTGTGTCTTAAAGAGATATTTTGGGAAATAATAACAATTGATTAGATGGTTATGAAAGCGTTGGAATAAAAGAACCATCATTTATAAGAATAGCAATAGATATGTTAAGCATTGATCAAATCAACCTTGATCAATTTTAAGGATTCAAATATTATTTTAATGTGATTAAAATGTGAAAAGAAGTTGATTGCAAATCGGTGAAGTTAGAGTGCAAAGTGGTTTAAAATGTTGATAAGTACAGAGTTTTCCACATCTTTGGTTAATAACTCATAAAAATTCACATATTGATAGGATGTATTAGAACTTTTGACAAAAAAATAATCACACAATTGATGTGAATAACTTAATATTGGACCGAATATTTTTTATAATAAAAATAACAATATTAAGGTAATAGTATGCAAAATATATCTGAAAATAAAAATTTATTCACCTCACAAGTTTCTAACAATTATGAGGGGTGATTCCGTCCTTGATTCGCTAATACTAAATTGCAATGCGAAGATTACGTTAGTGAATTCATTACTGATGAAGCTGAAATTAATAATTGCAATAGTCATCACCAAGAAATCATGAAACGGTATGATGAAATTGATAAAGCCTATGTTTCAAACAAAATTAAACAAAAGAAAGCCGCAAACATTGCTATTATCGTTTTTTCATTCTTAATTATTGGTTTATTTTTCATGGGAATTTTAGTTAAGAATAAAAAAGTGATTAAAGAATTTGAAACTTTAAAAAAACAGAAATTAGCTGAAATTGATACTGAAAATAAAGCTAAAAAAGAATCTCTGCAAAAATTATTCCAAGTTATTTCACGTAGAGAATTGTTTAACCGTTTCTTAAAAGGAACTGGTGTTGAAGCGATTCAAAACACTTTTGGAACCCAAATTGAACCTTATGTTCGCTCCTTAGATGATAGTTTTATCGGCTTGAAAAATTTTGGAATCTTAAAAGCTGGGGCTCAAAACGTTTATGTCGCTAATATTTGTCGTGAAATATGAGATAACGTTGTCACCTCAGGATCCATTACTGTTCCTTATACTGTCACTGTTCGTGATGGTGAAGGAAATGTTCACGTTCAAACACGTTATGAAACTGTTGTTGCATATCATAACGAATGAACACCATTCAGACACTTTGAAACTGTCTTTTCACTTGGTCTCCGTCAAGAACAAGTAGGAGCACCAGTTTCTTGAGTTCTTGATTGTTTACCACCAAGTAAAAAAGAAGATAAAGTAGATTACTTAAAAACTAAGAAGATTAGTAAATCTAAAAAAGATGCTATCAAAAATAACGTCACTTTTGAAGATCCAATGTTTAATGCAACCTTCAAAGTTTCCATTGCTAACGCTGATGGTTCTATTAGTCAACAACAAGAAATCTTAACTTGATTTACTAATGCTACTCAAGCAAAATTTGTGCAAATGCGAAAAGATTTTATTAGTGAAAATATCTTTTCATATGTTGATCAAAATATATTGAAATACAATCATTGTTTAAATATTTTTGATGGTGAAAATATGGACACCATCTGATTAAATAACAATGGGGTTGTGGATTCATTAGACTATAACCCAAAAACTTCATTTAAAGACAATGTTAAATTAATTGCTGAAAACTGCTTAACCAATAGTTTTATTGCAATGACTAGTTTATGTGAATTTTTAAACTTTACTAAAGTAAATACAGCATTAACTTTAAATCCAATTCCTTATAACTATTCATTATTAAATCCAGATGATAGTCAAAATGATACTTATACAATTGATGCTGAAAATATTTTAAAAACAGCTAATAATTTTAATGTTTTTCAAACCCGTAGTGAATGAAAACGGATCAACAATTTCTTTACTAAAAATTTTACTGCTCTCAAAAATGTATCGGCTTCACATATTTGAGTATCTAACTATTATTCAACCCAAGAAGTTGATATGGTGCCTAAATTCGCTGTAATGGCTCACCGTTCTGTCTTAGTTCCAGTTAATTATGAACGGTTCCATTTAGATGGCTATGGTATCATCGGGGTTGGAATGTATAAACCCCATGGTTTTGATTTAGATCAATTTAAAGACTATCTTGATCATCAAATCTTTAATCCAGAAATTCCTTACCAATTAGCCGAAAAAGCCGATCAAATTTACTTTTATTTATTACAAAGTGATTATGAAAAGTGTTACTACAATTTAAGCGATATGATTGAAAAAATTGAACGAGATTATTTTCTTTCAAAAAATTCAGTCTTAGCATAAATAACAACTTATAAGTAGTATTTTTTAGTTTTAAAATAAAAAGAAAAATGCCTCTTTAAAAATCAATTTTCATTTTTTAGAACCAGTATTTTTTAGGAAATGAAAGATATAATTACAATATTAATGAAATTATTAAGGAAAAATAATGTTATTAAACACTGAAAACGAATCCAAGAATCCTAATGGATTCACTCCATCTGTTCAAAATACAGCTATTTCAAGTAAACAAACTATTAGTTCAGGAGCCACTGCTGGTTATTGAATTTTATTCGTTTTAGCTTGACTTTTAATTATCCCAGGGATTGTTATGTTAGTCCTTCGGATCAAAACTAGAAACCGTATCAATGCAGCTCAAATGGAAATCAATAACGCTGCAAGTAATATTGATGTTCAATTAGCAAAACGTGCCGATTTATTAGTTCAATTACAAAATGAAGCTATCGCTTACTTACGTCACGAAGGAATCACTTTTAAAAATGTGACCGAATTAAGAACTGGCAACAAATTACCAAGTGACGCAACTGAAAAACAAGAAGTTGTTAACAAAATGGCTAAGAGTGTGGATTTAACTTTTGAAAACTATCCTAACTTAAGAGGGGTAGAAGTCATTAGTAACTTAATGAGTCAAAGTAGTTTATTAGCAATGGAAATTGCTGCTGCTCAACGTGTCTATAACAGTCGGGCAACCCAATTCAATGGTGAAATTGTTACTTGACCAACCAACGTTATTATTCAAAGTTTAAACGTTCATACCTTCCCATTATTTGAAGCTAGTGAACAACAAAAACGTAGCCCAACCATGAGTGATATTACTTCTATCACTTACTAAAATAAAACCTTAGCAAGAGTTGTTTTGGATGCTTTCCAAAACAGCTTTTTGTTTTTTATTTTCGCTAAAAAAATTATAATAAACTATAATACTATATATTTTTATGATGATGTGAACGAAAATAGCTAATCTTATTACTTTGAAAGTCAATGATTGAATCTTTCAAATTATGTCCAGTGTGTTAGCGTTGGCCATCTTTTTAAGTCTCTACATCGGTTTAGTGGGGGCTGTCATTAGCTATTATTACTTTAAAAAGAATAGAGATTCTTTGAATGGGTATATGAACGCCATTAAGTATTCACCGATGATTACTAAAATCTTGGTGAAGTTTTGAACTGAATTAAAGAGCAGTTTTAAATATGACATCATGTTGATCCAAAATTTAAAACATCATGATAAAAAGCACAAAGATAATCACGAATTAAATAAGATTTTAAATGACCAAATCTTATTAGAAGAACATGAAGTATTGTTTGAATCCACTACTTTATTTCTTTTAACAAATACCAAAAACTTTTTCAGATTTAGATAAGTTAAAAATAAACAAAAGTTCAATGACAAGTGTGACACTTGTAATTTTGAAGTTTGTTTTTGTTTTGCTATCAAGCTCATTTATATGCAATTTATTAATTTATATTTTTATCTAATAAAAGGAAAAGATTCTTATGACTAAAAAAGCAAACAAACGTCTCTTAAAAGTAATGGGGACTAGTTTAATTGGGGTCACAGGCATTGCTGCGTTAGCAACTACTTTAACTGCTTGTAACCAATCCAAAACACCAAACACACCAACTCCAATCGTACCTGATTTAGAACCTAAACCAGATACGAAACCAAATACACCTGTCACACCTCCAAGTGGTGATACAACAGATGACCACAGTAGCTCAGCAGGCGATTCAACTGGTAACCAAGGTAGTGATGGCCATAATTCATCAACAGGTGGCTCAACAGGTGACACCAGTCAAGGCGATTCAACTGGCACAGATACTGAACCAGACACCAAGCCAAATACTGATAAACCCAATAGTGATTCTAATAAAGACCCAGTTCAACCAGTTTCTAAAATTATTACTGTGGCCGATGGACAAGCAATTTCTAAAATTATTAACGACCAACTTAGTATTGTTAATGAACAACAACCAGTTCAATTCGGTGCTGATTTCTTAAATACAACAAGTTTTAAAGACCAAGTTAAAAATCTGCTTGTTGCTAGTTTAAGTGATAGTAAGATTGATTCAAGTGACCTTGAAAATCTAAGTTTTAATGTCACTGTTGATCCTGACAATGTTTATCAAAATACCGTTAACTTCCAATTAGGTTTCAGTAGTCAAGTTAAATTAAATGAATTAAACACAAGTGCTGATTTAATGGTTAATGGTCAAACCTTGTCTTGAAAGCAAGCTAAAACCTTTAGTGCTCCAAAGATTCCAAACTCAAGTTTATTAACTAATCCAGCTGTAAATAACTTTGATCAATTAAAACCATATGCAACTCCAAGTGAAGTTGTGATTAGTGATTTTGTAGCTCAAAATCCTAACCAAGCTCCTGTGGCAGTAACACAAGCTTTTGCAGTTAAACAACAAGTTTATCTTGATCAAATTCACCAATTAGAACAAAATGCTGATTTAATTCCAAACATTATTATTGGTATGACCAATACTTATGTTCAAAAGATTCAAGCTGATAACAAAATTAAACTCCAAGACATTTTAGTTAACATTACTAATAATGCGAGCCAAAAACAAATGAGTGTGGCGGTTCAATTTAATAATGCAACCAAACAACCATTTACACAAGGTTTAAAGTTAGCCCCACATACTTACTATGCTTTTAAAGCTGACTTTGATTACAGTAAAGTCAGTTTTGCACCAAATAACCACAATCAAGTGGTTATTCAAAACCTTAGTATTCGTGGTCAACAAGATATTGAAAAAACCGTTGGTCAATGAAATGATGTTAATAGTATTTATCAAATTAACAACAACCCAAGTTTATTAAATGTAAAACTTAATAATGTCTTAAATGTTGAAAGTCCAACCGTTTTATTAGATAAATGACACCAAACTAACTTTAATGATGAAAAACAAGCTCAAGTGATTTTAGAAAATATTAAAGCATTTGTTAATCATCAATATAGTATTTATCAAAATGTCTTTGATGGAGCTCAAACCATTGGAGATATGTTAGGTAATAATGTTACTGTGCGTGAATTCTTATTAGGTCTTGGAGCCCCATTAAGTGAAATCTTAAATCAATTTGATGTTACAAGACCTTATGCTGATTTAGTAAGAGTGTTGTTAAGCAATGACTGCACCCCTGAAAATGTAAAAGTTGCTTTACAAAATTTAATTGATGCTCATGTCTTACCTGCGAATATTGAAAAATTATTAACCCCAGCCGTGGATTTAATTTTCTCAGTTTTAAAAGATAAGAATTTAGTTGATTTTGTTTTAAGCATTAAATATGAAGACCTTCAAAAAGGTATTAATGCCTTATTAACTAAATTGGGTGACCAAGTGCCACCAACTGCAAAAACAATTGTGGACATGGTCAGCAAATATTTTGAATTAGTAAACCAAGTAGCAACGAATACTAATAAACAAATTGCCGATTTAGGAATTTTAGAAGTTATTACTGCTGACAGTGTGAAAGCAGAAATTCCAACTTTCTTAGGCCAAGTTAAAACTTTAGTTCCAGAAAAGTTTGGTAAGTTAATTGACATCATTATCTTAACTTGAAATGAAATTAGTCCTAACTGAACCTTAGACAATGTTCAAGCAGGGATTAAAGCCATCTTTAATCCATCTTATAATGGTACTCCTACTAAATTAAGTGAAGTCATGAAAACTGGTTTAAGTTTCACATATGACCCAGCTGGAACAATTACTAAAAACGCTGATAGTCAAACCTTTAATTTAAATCAAAACATAAAGATTCAATTTAAGGAAAAAGTTAGTTTTGTTTTAACATCTATTAAAACCATTTTAAAGAAAGTTAATATTACAACCATTTTAGAATTCTTAAATGTTGATTTAGGTTCATTAGGTTCTATTGTGAATTCACTTGGTTCACTTGGTTCTTTATTAGCACCAACCTGAGATTTATATAAAGATGAAGGCATCAATGTTTTATTTAAAGACCCACAAGCAATGGTAGTTCCAACCGAAACTGGTTATAACGTAATTGCTAACCAATATGTAAGTGTTAACTTTAAACAAAGTTTTAATGACTTAGTCGACAGAACTATTAAAAATTTAGGTTGATTTGCAGCTCTTATTGCTAAACCAATTATTCACGGTTACACTGATCCAATTGCTAACTTCTACATGGGTTATGAATTCTCAATTGATTCACCAATTTATGTCAATAATGAACAATTAGGATTACAAGTTAATAATGTTTATGATGGCACTAATAAATTCAGTGTGGATAACAAATTATTAGCTGAAATTCAAGAAAACCAAATTCCAGCCTTTATTCGTAATCAATTAGCAGGTCTTGAAAATAAACAACAAGACTATATTGTTCCTGACGCAGAATTAACTAAATTAATTAAAAAAGCCTTAGGAATGGAAAATGTCAGCAACAATATGCTTCACATTCAAATTAACTTAGTTCCAAGCTATGACAAAAACGCAACCACTACTAATGCTCCAAGTATTGCTAACGCTTGAATCTCAATTTATTTTGACCAAGCTCTTTTAAATACAACTGTAGTTGATGGTCAACCAATGAATGCTTGAACCAATAATTTTGTGATTAATGGTTTAAATATTACCAACATTAATACTGCTCCAGCACCTACTCCAACTCCAACACCTACTCCAAGTGGTGAAGCAGGCACTGAAGGTTCAACCTCAACTCCAACTACTGATGCTTCTGGCACCACTAGTCCAGACCAACAATAATTAATCACCATTAAAAAACTATGACCTTTTAAATAAAATAGGTCATAGTTTTTATTTATGATAACTCCGATGGTTAATAATACTAAAGGCTCGGTAGGTTTGTTCTAATAACATTACTCGCATTAAATTATGAGGGTAGGTCATTTTTCCAAATGATAACAGATAGTTAGCTTGGTCTTTAATGCTTTGAGCTAAACCATTACTAGAACCAATAATGATGACAATATTTTGGTATTGGGGTTGGGCAATACTTTTTTGTATGAGACCAGCATAGCCAACGCTATCAAGTTGTTGGCCATGACTATCACAGACAATCACGTAGTCTTTTTTAGTGCAATATTTTTGTAATTGCAGACTTTCTTGTTGCAATAATTGATCAATTGTAGTTTGATTAATGATTTTGGGATCAGGCAGATCTTTTAGTTCAATAATCTCACTTTCAATAAAGTGATTGAGATTATTTAAATAATGGTCAACCAAATTTGTATAGGCTTTGTCTTTTAATTTCCCAAAAACTATAAATTTTACTTTCATAATTTATATAATATATTAATTAAAGTATTAATTAGAATATTTAAATTATATTTATCAAATTCACTGATAAATATGCATAAATAGGATTCACATGTTAGAAACAGAAACACAAATCATTGAATCGCAAGATTCAAATTCACATGTTCAAACTAATCCAACGGCTAGTCAAATAAAGAAACAAAACCAAATTAAAAACCTTGGTTTTTGAACTTTAGTGATTGGGGTTATTTGTTTTATTTGAACCTTTGTGAATATTGCTTTACCACCAGTGCAAGCATTACCAACTGACGTTTATGCTAACGTCACCCCAATTTTCAGTGCCATGGTTAATAACGCTAACCAAATTATGATTTCATTAACGATTAACGGAATTTTATTTACCGTTGTATCCTTAGTTTTCTGAATCATGGCAATTGTTTATTTAGTGATGAATAAAGGTTTCTTTGCTGATTTAAAAAACCGTTTAGTTCACAAACAAACTTACATTACCATGATGGTGTTTATGAGTTTTGTCACTGCCATTTATTTACTTATGTTAATTATTGGTTATGTGCCACCACGTTTAGATGTTAACTTATTACCAGAAACTGGTACCACTCAAACAGGTAACTTTAGTGCGTTATTTAACTGAAACACCAAATTAATCTTAGTTAAGAACCCAGGTTATTGAATTGTCACTGGTTTATTTACAGTGAGTTTAGTTTTATTATTAACATCCATTATTTGCTATTTTGGATACGCACCAATTAATACCCAATTCGTTCAACACCAAACCCTTGCTAAAATGCGTCGTGACCAAAAACAAGCTCAAAGAGAAGCTCAAGGAGTTGATAAACTTTCTTGAAGAGAAGCTTGAGCTGAAGCACGAAAAGCTAAAAAACAAGCTAAAAAAGACCAACAAGAAGCTAATGCTTTAAGACAAAACTTACAAGATGTTGATCTTAATAACCAAGAAAATGCTTCTATCCAACCTGAAGTCATTGAAATCGACCAACACGGTAGTCAAAACCAAACCACCAATCTTGAATTACCAAAGATTGAAAATGATCAATTAAGTGCTGGGGTAGATAAAAAAGAACCTCGTCGGTTAGGCAAAGTCTTTGCTGATATGAAAGACAAAAAGAAAGCCAAAGGAACTAATATTAATAAGAAAGCGACTGTGGCTGCTCCAACCCAAGAAATTAACGACTTAGTTAAACAATTAATGCCAGATTAGGCAAAACAATCTATCTGATTCGTTCAGATAGATTTTTTATACCTTCTTGAAATTTCCACCTTCAAATTTTTAATTGTGTGGTAAAATGCTTAAATATTATGGACTAATATGATATGATATATTAGTTATTTGTCTATACAAAAAAGATTATTTTTTTGATAAAGGCTTAGTTTACAGAAATGAGGTTTTATGAGCAATCAAAATCCGGATTTTAAAGAAGTTTTATTATCGCCTAAAGTTACCCGTCGTGATTATTCAAAAATCAACTTTGATTTTGATGGACCAAACTTACTCGATATTCAAAAAAATTCGTTTGAACAATTTATTAATGTGGAATTAAATAAAGTTGTTTCATCAATTTTTCCAATCGAATCTCCTTTAAAAAAATACATCATTAAGTTTGAAGGTATCAACATTGGCGAACCATTACGTTCACCAGAAAGAAGCCGTGAAGAAGGTAAAACTTACGAAGCACCATTACATGTTGATTTAGTTTTAGTTAACAATGAAACTGGAGAAGTAACCAGAACTAGAAAATCAAAAAATGGCAAGACCGATGGCATCTTCTTCGGAAACATTCCATTAATGACCGATAAAGGCACCTTTATCGTTAACGGGATTGAAAAAATTGTTATTGCACAAATCATCCGTTCCCCTGGAATGTATGTTTTAAACAAATCCCAAATTAAACTTAAAAATTCACGTAAACGTCAAGTAGAAGGCAACATCTGTGAAATGTTACCATACAAAGGTACATTAATGCTTGTCTTAATTCCTGACGGTAAAGACTATGTTCAAATTATGGCTCGTGACAGCGGTGGTGAAAACGCAGCTGTTTTTATGGCAACCACTTTATTAAAAGCCTTAGGCTTAACTGAACAAGAAATTCTTAATGTTTACCAAAATGATCAATACATCATTAACACATTAGCTAATGATGAATATAAAGTTGACACTTTCCTTGGTAGCGAAGAATTCCGGAGCGGACTTGCAAACCTTAGAGGTGACATCCGTAACGCTCAGTTATCTGGCATTGGCATTGAAAGTGTCTTAAACTCAGGGGCACCAATTGAATTACCATTAAAGAAATTAATGTACGAATACATTTGTAATGATGATGTTCGTGTCACATTAGTGGAAAAATTAGAAAACCCTGAACTTTTAATTACTAGTGAACAAGCGAAAGAACTTAATGCCCAAATCGCATTAATTAATGAAAAAAATAATGTATTATTAGACAAAATCATTACTGAATCAGCAGCTCGTAAGATTGCTGAAAAGTTAGCATTAAGTGCCAAGACTCTTGACGTAACTCGTGGTTTTAACGATAACGAAAAAGTCAGTTACCAAGGATTAGTGACAATTCACTTATTCCACAAACGTTACTATGATTTATCAAACGCAGGACGTTATAAATTTAACCGTAAATTAAGAATTACCGAACGTTTATACCAACAAACCATTGCCCAAGATTTACATGATAAACAAGGGAATTTACTTGTTGCTAAAGACACCACCATCGGTAAAACTGAATTAGACATTATTAAACATCATATGAAACAAAACGACTTAGATGTTGATTATGATGTTCAAGTCGCAAACCCATTATCATTTAGTGATGATGAAGTCTTTACTAAAATTGAACGTGTTAAAGTTTATGCTAACAATAACACCGATCGTGAAGACGTTGTAGAATTAGTCGGGGTAAGCCAAGGATGTAGTAGTAATACTTTAACCTTAGCTGATATTATTTCAACTATTTCCTATGCTTTTGATTTAGATGCAAACATTGGTTTCTTTGACGATATTGACCACTTAGGTAATAAACGTTTAAAAGTTATCCACGAATTATTAGGTAACCGTTTATCAGTGGCCATGTTACGAATTGAAAAATATATTCGTGAACGTTTAGCAATGGCTAATGGTCGTGACAATAGTAGTAAACAACAATTAGTTGATCAAGAAACTGGTGAAGTCTTAAGTGAAGATATTGATACTAATGAAGCTGAAGTTGAACAAAAACCAATTACTATCAAGAATGTCATTAACACCAAATCATTCCAAGTTATTTTAAAAGATTTCTTCAACTCATATCAATTAATTCAATTTATTGACCAACAAAACCCATTAAGTGAATTAACTAATAAACGTCGGATTTCAGCAATGGGTCCTGGTGGTATTTCTCGGGAAGACCCTAACCTTGACATCCGTGACGTTCACTATAGTCACTATGGTCGGATTTGTCCAGTTGAAACCCCAGAAGGGATGAATGTTGGGTTAATTCTTTCCTTAGCTTCTTTTGCAAGAATTGACGAAAACGGCTTTATTTTAACTCCATACCGTCGGGTACGTAACGGGGTTGTCACTGATGAAATTGAATGATTAACTGCTTTACAAGATGATGAATATATCATTGCTCAAAGTAGTGAAAACATTTCAGCTAACGGTGAAATCTTAGATGACAAGATTATTGCTAGATACCGTGGTAGTTCAGACTTATTTGAACCAAGTCGCATCGATTTCATGGATGTATTACCAAAACAAGTTGTTTCAGCAGCCACTAGCTGTGTTCCATTCTTAGAAAACGATGACGCAAACCGTGCTTTGATGGGGGCTAACATGCAACGTCAAGCTGTCCCATTAATTCATCCATATGCTCCATGAGTCGCTACTGGTAGTGAAATTAAAATTGCTCACGACTCAGGTATGGCATGTAACTCATTAAAGGATGGGGTTGTTAAAGCAGTTGACGGTAACAAGATTGTCGTTGAAAACGATGACGGTACTGAAAACACTTACAACTTAACCAAATATCTTAAATCTAACCAAGATACTAACATTAACCAAACTCCAATCGTTGATTTAAACCAAACTGTTAAAGCTGGTCAAACCATCGCTGATGGTCCAGCAATGAACAATGGGGAATTAGCTTTAGGACGAAACATTTTAGTTGGGTTCTCAACTTGAAATGGTTATAACTATGAAGATGCGGTTATCGTTTCCAACCGTTTAATTCAAAACGATTACTTCACTTCAATCCACATTGACGAATACGAAGTTAAATGTGTCACAACTAAAAACGGGGATGAAGAAATTACCCGTGATATGCCAAACGTTGCCGAAACTGCTAAGAAATATCTTGACGAAGACGGTATCATTATGGTCGGGGCTGAAGTTAACGAAGGTGATGTTTTAGTTGGTAAAACTACCCCACGGGGCCAAGTTGCTTTAACACCAGAAGAAAAATTACTTTATGCTATCTTTAATGAACGTGCAAAACACGTTAAAGACAGTTCTTTAAAAGTTCCTCACGGTGGGGAAGGTATTGTTGCTGCAGTCAAACGTTTCAAGAGTACTGATGTTGGAGCTGACTTAGAAGATGACGTTATTGAAGTCGTTAAAGTCTATGTCGTTCAAAAACGTAAGATCCAAGTTGGGGATAAAATGTCAGGACGTCACGGTAACAAAGGGGTTATTAGTAACGTGGTTCCAATGGCTGATATGCCATTCATGGACGATGGTACTCCAATTGACATCTTATTAAACCCATTAGGGGTTCCTAGCCGGATGAATATTGGTCAAATCCTTGAAATTCACCTTGGTTTAGCTGCTCGTCAATTAGGTCAAAAAGAATTATTAAGACGTGTCTTTAACCAACAAAGTGTAGAAGAAATTTCTAACTTCTTTGGTATCCGTAAATCAATCGTAGAAGACTTAATTGTTAAAGTGAGTGCTTTAATTCAAGAATACAATGTCACAACCGAAGCTGAATTAAGTAATATTCCAATGAACGAATTATTATTTGTTTTAAATGGTTTAGGTTTAAGACTTGATGACATCGGGGCTAAAGTTAAAACGCCAGTCTTCGATGGAGCAACCAACGCTGACATCTATAAAATGATGGACGATGCTGGTCTTGACACCATTAAAAACAAAGGTAAATATAAAGTTCGTGATGGTAAAACTGGGGAATATTTTGACGGTCCAATCTCAGTTGGGGTCATGTATATGTTAAAACTTGACCACATGGTTGACGACAAGATCCACGCTCGTTCCGTTGGTCCTTACAGTAAGATTACCCAACAACCACTTGGTGGTAAATCCCAAAACGGGGGTCAAAGATTTGGGGAAATGGAAGTTTGAGCCCTTGAAGCTTATGGGGCTGCTCACAACTTACGTGAAATCTTAACCATTAAATCTGACGATGTTCGTGGTAGAAACCAAACTTACAACGCCATCGTTAAAGGTAACAAAATTCCAATCGGTGGTATGCCAGAATCCTTCAAATTATTAACCAAACAATTACAAGGGTTAGGTTTATACATGGACATTATTGATAACAACGATAATATTGAAGATATCAATAAATACATTGGCCATGAATACGATGGATTAAACGACGATGTTATCGTCGAAGAATTTGAAAAAGACGGTAGCGAATACGCAACCTTAATCGAACAAGATTACGATACAGATCTTGACGATAACGACAATTTTGAAAGTTAATAAGGAGTAAAGTTTATGGAATCAAACAAAAGAACTGATGATTTCAAGATCAAGGCTTTAAAAATCGGTCTTGCTAGTCCTGAAAGAATCCGTGAATGATCACATGGTGAAGTTACAAAAGCTGAAACTTTAAACTATAAAACTTTAAAACCCGAAGAAGATGGTCTTTTTGACCAAGCCATCTTTGGACCAATTAAAGATTACGAATGTGCTTGTGGTAAGTTCAAAAAACAAAAATTTAAAGGTAAAACTTGTGATGTTTGTCATGTTGACAGTACTGAAAGCATTGTCAGACGTGAAAGAATGGGTCATATTGAATTAGCAGCTCCAGTAGCTCACATTTGAATGACTAAAGAACTTCCAAACCCATCTAAAATCTCTTTATTATTAGACATTCCTTATAAAGAAATTGAACACGTTGTTTACTTTGTCAACTACATCGTTTTAGATGAAGGGGACTACCGTTACAACGGTGAAGTTATCTTTAAGAAAAAAGAAGTCGTTAACTTATCAGATAAAAAACTTTCCATTAAAACCCGTACTAAATTACGTCGGATTTTACAAGATATTGCTGAACAAGTTAAAAACACCGACGGGATTGAATCCCTTGACTATAAACGGGCAAAAGTCTATGACATCCGTTTAAGAGAACAAGACCTTCCTTTCTCAATCCAAGAAGTTTTAAAATTAATTACCAAATATACTGGAATTAAATTTGGCATCGGGGCGGAAGCAATTCAAACCTTATTAAAAGAAATTAACTTAGATAAAGAATTACACAGTATCCGTACTCAATTAAAAGAATTCGGTAACGTGACTGATCCACGGGCAAAGAAATTATTACGTCGTTTAGCTTCAGTCAAAGACTTTAAAGATTCAGGTAACAAACCTGAATGAATGGTAATGAACGTCATTCCAGTGACTCCACCTGACACCCGTCCAATTATTCAATTAGACGGTGGTCGGTTCACTACAAGTGACATTAACAGCTTCTATCACAAAATTATTATTCGGAACAACCGTTTACGTAAAATGCAACAAGAAGGTGCTCCTGATATTTTAATTAACAACGAACGTCGTCAATTACAAGAAGCAGTTGATGCCTTATTTGATAACTCAAGTAAGAAAAAACCATTATTAGGTCGTGACAAACGTCCATTAAAATCCTTATCGAACCACTTAAAAGGTAAACAAGGGCTATTCCGTCAAAACCTTTTAGGAAAACGGGTTGACTATTCAGGTCGTTCCGTTATTGTTATTGGACCAGAATTAAAAATGTACCAAGTCGGAATTCCAGCTGAAATGATCTTGAAATTATTCAAGCCATTTATTGTTCGTGAATTAATCCGTAAAACTGACGACAATGGTTTTGATCTTGAACCAATCGCAAGTAACATTAGAATCGCTGAAAAGATGATTCTTGAACAAGATGACAAGATTTGACCAATCGTTACTAAAGTTATTAAAACTCGTCCAGTTATTTTAAACCGGGCACCTACCTTACACCGGTTAGGGATTCAAGCCTTTGAACCAGTCATGGTTGAAGGGAAAGCAATTAAATTACACCCACTTTCATGTACGGCATTTAACGCTGACTTCGACGGGGACCAAATGGCAGTTCACATTCCATTAAGTGATGAAGCTGTGGCTGAAGCAAGAGCCATCATGTTAGGTTCTTGAAACATTTTAGGACCTAAAGATGGTAAATCAATTGTTACCCCAACTCAAGACATGGTCTTAGGTAACTATTATTTATCAAAAGAAGTGAAAGGTGGCCTTGGTGAAGGTACTATCTTCTATTCATTTGATGAAGCAATTCGTGCCTTAGATGCTCATGCTGTTGACATTCATGCCTTAATCGGAATTAGTACCAACAACTATGTTCAAAAAGGCTTACCAGAAAATCGGATCTTAATTACCACCATTGGGAAAATGATTTTCAACTCCATCTTACCTGAAAGTTTCCCTTACATTAACAGTAGTAAGAAATTTGATGGCGTGGATGAATTTGATATTGTTCAACATGGTCAAGACCCAAAAATTACCATTGCTAACTGACAAATTAGAACTCCATTTACCAAGAAAACTTTAGGTGGCATTACCGAAAAGATTTATAACGACTACAGTATTGAAGTGGTTCCAGAAGTCCTTGATAAAATGAAAGCCTTAGGGTTCAAATATTCAATGATTTCAGCAACTTCAATCTCCATCTTTGATGTTCCAGTTTATGAACAAAAATACGAATACATTAAACAAGCTGACGAAACCGTTGCTCAATTAAGAAACTACTACAACCGTGGTTTAATGACTGATGACGAACGTTACCAACAAGTTATTCGGGTTTGATCAGAAGTTAAAGATAAAGTTACTAAAGATATTGCGAACTTAGTTGAATCACCAGAATATAAAAACAACTCAATCGTTGTCATGGCTGACTCAGGAGCTCGTGGTAACATTTCCAACTTTACCCAATTATCAGGGATGCGTGGATTAATGAGCCGTTCTTATAACTACGACCAAAAACACAAATCTGCAGTTATTCGTGATACCATTGAAGTTCCAATTATTCACTCCTTCGTTGAAGGATTAACTGTTAGTGAATACTTCAACTCATCCTATGGGGCACGGAAAGGGACAACCGATACTGCGATGAAAACTTCAAAATCAGGTTACATGACTCGTAAATTAGTTGATGCGACCCAAGAAGTTATCATTAACGAAGAAGATTGTCACACCAACCAAGGTTTATTAGTCAAAACTATTGTCAACCCTGATGATGGTAAGATTATTGAAAACTTAGGTGACCGTTTATTAGGACGTTATTGTTTATATGATGTCTATAATCCAAACACTAACGAATTAATTTGTCCACAATCAACTTTAATGGATAAAGACATCGTCAAGAAAATCGAACAAGCAGGCATTGAAGAACTTTATATTCGTTCTCCATTACACTGTTGAGGTGAACATGGTATTTGTCAAAAATGTTTCGGTTTAGATCTTTCCACTAAAAAAGAAGTTCGTATGGGAACTTCAGTTGGGATTATTGCCGCTCAATCAATCGGGGAACCTGGTACCCAATTAAACATGCGTACCTTCCATACTGGTGGGGTTGCTGGTGGTTCCAACATCGCTCAAGGTTTTGAACGGATTAAACAATTATTTGACTGTATTTCTCCAAAACCATGAGAAAAAGCTATCATTAGTCAAATTGCAGGGATCGTCACTGACATTGAAAGCGAACAAGATAATTTCATTGTCACCGTTTCTGGCTCCCAAGATACCTTACAATACCGAATTCCAAGTGAATTAAAACTTGAAGTTAATAAAGGCGATAGTGTCAAAATTGGTGACCGTTTATCTGGTGGTTCCATTGACATGGCTGAATTAATTAAAGTATCAGGTATTGAAGCCGTTCGTCAATACTTAATTAATGAAGTTCAAAAAGTTTACCGTTCCCAAGGGATTGAAATTAACGACAAATATATTGAAGTTATCGTTCGTCAATTAACCAATAAATTAAAAATCGTTTCACCTGGTGATTCTGATTACTTTATTGGTGAAACCGTGGACGTCAATACCTTTAGACGTAAAGTCCAAGAATACTTACTTAGTGGTAAAAACGCACCTGTTGCTGTTTCACAAATCTATGGGGTTGATGAAGCTCCAGCTAAGTCAGGCTCATTCTTATCAGCTGCTTCTTTCCAAGATACCAAAAAAACATTATCAGATGCTGCTGCTAAAGCCCAAGTTGATTACTTATTTGGTTTAAAAGAAAACGTTATCTTAGGAAACCTTATTCCATCAGGAACTGGTTTAAGATCAAACGAAGAAGTCAAAGCTGACGGGGAAAAGATGTACAAATTAGAATACTAATTTCTCAATATAAAATAGGTTCTGTCAAGAATCTATTTTTTATTTTTCATTTTGAAGAGATAATATAAATGGTTAGTGGTTCAAACTAACCATTATTTTATGTTTATTTATAATACTACAACTACCCAAGAAGCTAATGAAGGGTTAGCTGGAATCTACAGTATTGTCGGGATTTTAGCGGCTATCATTGTCGGTCTTCTTGTATGATTAATCGTTATTAAGGTCAAGAAAATGAAAAAAAATAAAAAAGGTGATTCTAGCAATCCCTGTTTCAATGACCTTGATAACCAACAAATCAATCAGTTAAAACGATTGATGGCTGAAAATGAAACCAAGCAACAAGAACTTGATCGGTTAATTAAAGACTATATGTTTAAATTAGAAACCATCGGGTCAATTGATCATTTACAAGCCAAAGAAATTTATCTCAACGAACTTTATTTACAAAACAAAAAGAGCTTGATTGAAAAATATAATGAGTACGAAAAAGAACTCAAAGAAAACTATCAAGCGAAAGCCAATAACTTAATTATTTCCATCTTAGAACGGAATGCTGAAGAAATTGTCATTGACCGTTCCTCATCATTTTTAAAAGTTGATGATGATATGAAAGCCCGGATTATTGGAAAAGAAGGTCGCAACAAAAAGACCTTTGAACAATTAACGGGTGTGGATTTAATTATTGAAAAAGATAATCCGCTAGTCACGTTATCTTCTACCAATTTAGCCCGTCGGGAAATTGCCCGTTTATCTTTATTAAAAATTATGGAATCCAAGAGCATTGAACCATGTCGGATTGAATCCATTTATCATCAAATCAAAGAAGAATTTGAACTTGAACTTTATAATATTGGGAAAGATGCGATTGAAGAAAAACTCGGTGTTTATGACTTAAACGATAGTATTTATAGTTATGTCGGGTTGTTAAAATATCGTACCAGTTATGGACAAAACATTTTACAACATGCTTTAGAATGTGCTAATTTTGCCTACCATATTGGTCAGGAATTAGAAGTTGACAGTAATAAAGCTAAACTCGCTGCTTTCTTTCACGATTTAGGCAAGTGCATGGATTTAGATATGAATATGGACCATGTCCAAGCAGGGATGGAAATTGCTAAGAAATGTGATTTACCTGAATACATTATTCACGCAATTGAAACCCATCATAGTACAAATCCACCTTATGATGTTTATGGAGCGATCACCAAGATTGCTGATACACTAAGTTCATCCCGCCCAGGGGCACGGATTGAATCGTATGAAGAATTTATACAACGGGTTAATCAAATTGAACGTATCTGTTTAGAATTTCCTGAAGTCAGTACCGCTTATGCCATTAAATCAGGCCGTCATGTGCGAGTCATTGTGAAACCATTAGCAGTGAGAGATAACGAATTATCATTCTTAGCAGCACGGATTAAACACCGTTTTGAGGCTGACGATTTATTAAAGAAATTCAAAATTGAAATTACTTTAATTAAAGAAAATAAGTATTCATTCTCCACGGATATTCAATATTAAAAAAGACACCAACCAGAAATAAGGTTGGTGTTTTTTTATTGTCTTGGGAGCGAATAATTAACGGTCTAATTTTTCAAGGGTGTTTTTTAATTCTCAAATAACCCCATTTTCATTATTGTTAAATTTGGTAATGTGGCGGCTTGATAATTTAGCAGCCATGGTTCCATTTTTCATAGCAAAACCATAAGTAGCTCCATTTAACATATTCATGTCATTGTCACCATCACCAAAGGCAATAATCCGTTCCTTTGGAACTCCATAATAACTGGATAAATAACCCATTGCTAAGGCTTTATCAGCAAAGGCACTGTTGATTTCAATGATATAGCCCATGTTTTCCATTGATCAACGACGAATGACTAAGGTTGGAGCAATTCCTTTCACATAATAAACAATTTCATCAAAGATGTCAATGTCATTCACAGTTAATAAAATGCTATTGACATCATGGGTTAATTGTTTAAAATCTTGATCTAAAACTGATACCCCACGGTCAATATCTACGTGGAAAACATCCCGAATGCATTCACGAACCACTGGGTTTTTTTCATCCCGAATCATATAACCAGTATTATCACTTTCAACTAAAGCGTTAGTGATGTTATTGCAAACAATTGGGTGTTGTAAGATTTGTTTAGCAATTTCTTTAGAAAAAGCTAAGTTGACAGGAATATAGTCTGGGTCAGTTGGGTTAAAGAAAGTAGAACCGTTATTATTCGCCATCACGGTTTTAATTCCTAACTCTTTATAAATCCGTAAGGCCCCTCTTAAAGGTCTTCCTGTGGCAATACAGAATAAATGACCTTGGGCAGTGATTTCTTGAACATAAGCAATGGTTTCTGGCGATAATTGCCCATCACTTCTTAAAAGGGTGCCATCAAGGTCACTAATAATTAAATATTGATTACTTGTCATAATTGTTTAATCCTAAAGCTTCATTAATCTTTTGAATATGATCAAATGCAATCTGATTTGCTTCTTTGGCTCCTTTAGTAGTGATGGCTTGAATTTGGTCATCACTGTATTGGTTGAATCGGGTTTGAATGTCACTTATTAAAGCCACTACTACATCAGCTACATCTTGTTTAAATTGGCCATAGTTTTCAATATGAGCATATTTAGTTTCAATATCGGCAATACTCATTTTGGTAATGGCAGCATAAATACTTATCAAGTTAGAAATACCTGGTTGGTTGATTGGGTCATATTTCACTTGATTCAAACTGTCGGTTTTAGAACTTTTAATTTTATTACGAATGTCTTGTTCGCTATCAGTTAAAAAGATGGTTCCTTTGGGACTGGTAGCGGATTTAGACATTTTAACGTCAGGATTTTGTAAATCCATAACTCGGGCTCCAAGTTTTGGAGTAATTATTTCAGGAACAATGAAAAGATCGGCTTGATACTTATTATTAAGGCGAATCGCTAGGTTACGGGTTAATTCCATATGTTGCTTTTGGTCTGCTCCAACAGGAACTACATTTGGGTTATAAAGCAGAATGTCAGCTGCCATCAAGGTTGGATAAGTTAATAGTCCAGTTGGAATTTTGGTAGTTCCGTTGGCCACTTTTCCAACCTTAGCTGACTTATCTTTATATTGGGTCATGCGTTCTAATTCGCCAATAGTGGTATGGCACAACATTAAGTGGCCTAAATAAGGCACATGTAAAATATCACTTTGATAAAATAAATGACACTTATTTGGATCAAGTCCTGCTGCTAAATAAGTTTTAATAATGTTTTTCTTGTAAGCAAACATATTTTGATAATCATAATCACCCGTCGTAATGGCATGTAAATCAGCGACAAAAATGTACATGTCATATTCATTTTGTAATTCTACAAATTGTTTGATTGAACCTAAATAATTTCCAAGGGTTAAATTATTACTAGGTTGAATCCCACTCACTAATCTTTGCATCTCTTTTTCCTTTTATGAATATATATTCTTTATATTATCGTAAAATAAATTAAAAATGTTAAGCGTTTTTGTCCATAAAAAGCTTAAGATTTCAAAAAATTGTTAAAATTATCTATTTTAGAGGACTTATGGCATTGACATACACAACTAAATTCTTTGATAACCCCGTTTCGGTGGCTTTAAATAACCAATTAGAACAAATCCTAGCTAGACATCAATTTGTGAAAAAAGAGGTTGGATTTGAGTATTTATTCATTATTGGTGGGGATGGCACCTTTTTAAATTTTGTTACCCCATATTTAGATAAAGATGTGAAAGTCATTATGATCAATAGTGGTAACATTGGGTTTTTTAGTTCGTGCACAATCGATGAATTAGAACAAGTGTTAGATTGTCAGACTTGTTATCAAAAGTTACATGTTTTGAGTGTGGAAATTGACCACCAAAAATATTGTTGTTTAAATGAAGTGACTACCTTTTCATTTAATGCTTTACCAATTGAGATGGCCTTAAACGACAAACCTTGGTACCAGTTTTATGGGTCAGGTTTTCTTGTTGCTTCGCCCCTTGGCTCATCTGGTTCAAACAAATCCAATTATGGCCCCTTAGTTGACCCTGATTTAAACTGTTATATTGTGAGCGAAATCCTTGCCGTTAACAACAACCGATTTAGTTCTTTTAACGCTCCTATTGTCATTAAAGATGACAAAACCTTAACCATTACCTGAAGTCCTGAAAAACAATTACAAGTGGCAATCGACAATAAAATCATTGCATACCATGAACCAAAAATTATAATTAAAGGTAGACAAAGTCAAGCCAAACTCTTAATGTTAAAACCAGTGATGTTTGACAAATGAAACGAAAGCTTTAGAAAGTAGTTGATTATGAAACCAAGAACCAAAACTATCTTATTATCTGTTTTTAGCTTAGGGATT
This sequence comes from Ureaplasma sp., assembly GCA_020024695.1. Taxonomy (GTDB): domain Bacteria; phylum Bacillota_I; class Bacilli_A; order Mycoplasmatales; family Mycoplasmoidaceae; genus Ureaplasma. The sequence continues at coordinate 25,461 of JAHHTK010000010.1, forward strand.
TACAAATTAGTAGTAAATGCCAAAGCTAAAAAGCAAATGCAACATACCAATGAGGAATTAAAAGTTTCTTTAAAACCAATCAAAAACCTTGACCAAGTGATTGCTCACTTTGGTGGTTTAAATAACATTGAGAGTGTGGACAACTCAATTTATGGTTTAAAAGTAAATGTGAAAGAAATTAAGTTAATTGATAAAGAAAACTTAAAACAAGATTTAAAGGCTGTGGGAGTTTTAATTAGTGGTAACAAAGTGACCTTAAATATTGGGGATAATGCAGCCACTGTGGCTCAACAATTAAACCAAGCCTTAAAGCATTAAGATAGAAAAGATTTAGTTTTTTGCTAAATCTTTTGTTTTTTAAACTAAAAAAAGGGAGTTCAAAAGCCTATCATAAGCATCAAATAACTTTTTATTTATAATATAAATACTTCAAGAAAGACGAGATTAGATATGACTAAAAAACAAAAAATTGGGATTATCGTCAGTTCTTCTTTTGGAGCAATGGCTGTCGTCGGGGCCTCAGTTGGCATTGCGACAGCAGTTCAATTTGCACCCAAAAAGAAACCAAGTGATAATGTCCAAGATCAAAATCAGCTTGATCAAAAACAAGTTAACGATATTTCAAAAGCAGTCAATGATGTCTTGAACCAATTCAAAGACAAAAACGTTCAAGAAGAAGCTATTCAACAACAAATTAAAACTGAAGTTCAAAACAAGTTAAACGGCTTAGGTCTGCAAGACAAAGTTGTTGATGTTGAAGTCAAAGTTAACTCTAATCCAAATAAAAATCAAGATGTTGTCAAAGTTATCATCAAATTTAAACCTGATCTTAATATTGATAACTCAATCAACGACACAAATACCAATACTAAGGTTGAAAACCAACAAATTATTGTTTCTAAGGATATGTCTATTAATGGTGATGCTGGTAAACCAAATGATAATGATCATCAAGGTGAAACTGGTGATGCTGGCCAAGGTGGTACTGGTACAGGTGATGCTGGAGGACATGAAAACGATGGTTCTCATGAAGCACCTGTCAAAACACCACTTAGTCAAGAACAAATTAATAAAGTTAATGATGTAATTGACCAAATTATTAATAATCCATCCCATCCAATTACGAAACAAGATTTAGATAATAACGCTCATAAACAAGCAATTGAAAACGCTATTAAACAAGCCTTAGAAAAAAATAATATTCCAAACATTAAAGATGTTACTATTACAGTTGGTAACACTACTGATGATAAGACCAGTATTAATGTTAATGTCAGTTTTGATGACAAAACTGAAATTAATGGAAACAGTAATAGTAGTATTACAATTGATAAAGATACCAACACTATTACTAAAACTTTAGATGTTAATAACAAGCCAACTGTTGCTCCAGCTCCAGTAGACCCTGATGCAAATAAACCAGGTACTGAAGGTGGTGAAGCAGGACAAGGTGATCAACCATCACATGATGGTAACCAAGATGTTCCATCAAATCCTAAAGTAACTATTGACCAAGCACAAGTTGATAAAATCAATGAAGCTATTGATAAAATCATTAACAACCCTGGTCATCCAATTACCAACCAAGATTTAGAAAATCAAGAATATAAGAAACAAATTATTGATGCTATTAAGAAAGCATTAACTGATGCAGGTGTTGATAATGTTAAAGATGTCACAATCACAACTGATTCTGTAACTGATGGTAAAGTAAATATTGACGTTACTGTTTCATTTAACGATAATACTGAATTTGGTACCGATGTAACTGATAAAGATGGTATTAAAGTTAATAAAGAGACACATACTGTTACTAAAACTTTAGAAATTAATGATAAACCTGTCGTTGTTCCTGACCCAGAACCAGTAGACCCTAATGCAGGTAAACCAGGTACTGGTGGTGAAGGTGAATCAGGCCAAGGTGGCCAAGGTGGTTCAGGAGAACATCAAAACAATGATTCACATCAAGTCCCTTCGAAGGTAACTATTAGTCTAGGAAAATTAAAAGTAATTAACGGTGAACTTAATAATCTTTTCAATGATAATGGTCATCGTCCTATTACTAAACAAGATTTAGATAATGAATCTGATAAGAATAAAATTGTCGATGCGATTAAAAAGATTTTTGAATCAAACGGTTTCCCAGTATCCTCAATTACAAAGGTTGAATTTACATATGCTAATGGTTCAACTGAAACTAAATCTATTGTTAATGTTGTAATTAGTTTTAATGGCAATCAAGTTCAAATAGAGGATGGCTCATCCAATTATTTAGAAACATTAACTGTCGATAAAAACGCTCATACCATTACTAAAACCTTAGAAATTAATAATGTTCCTGCTACTGAAGGTGGATCAGGAACTGATACCGATTCAGGTCATGCAGATAGTGATGGTTCAGGCAATACTGGTGGTGGTGCTGTTGAAGGTGGAGGTTCTTCTGGACCCTCTCCAATTCCACCAGTTACTCCTGAACAACTTGACGAACCTACTGTAACTAAATTTGAAATTACATCTGAAATGTTAAAAACCATTAATGATGGAATTACAAAAATCTTTACTGAAGGTAATGGTCACGGTCCTATTACAAAACAAGATGTGGACGAAAATAGTTTTGCTATTACTTCAGCAATTAATTCTTTAGTTTTAAAAACTGTTGGTCTTCCAAAAAATCCTCTTGTAGGAGTTCTTCTTATTCCAAGTAATGTTACAGATGGTAATTGCAATTGCAAAATAGGATTGAATTTTAATAAAGATAAAGTAACATTAAGTAATGAAAATGTTCCAGAAGGTTGTACAATTGACGTAGAAAATTGTTCTGTTACCCGAACTATTTCAATTCCAGAAAGTCTTTATGTTGTTAAAGATTCAGTATTAATTGGTTTAACTGATGCTGGTAAGAAAGTAACTAGCCTTAAAATTAATTTACCAGATGTAACTGGTATTGATCAAAATGCATTTAATGGTTCAGCAGCAACTGAAATTGATTTATCAAATATGGGTGTTACTAATTTAGCAGCTAATTCATTCTCAAAATGTAATGGCTTAACAGGTATTAAATTAGGTGCTTCTGTTACTACAATAGACAAAGAAGCATTTAAAGACTGTAATAAATTAAAAACATTCGATTGTAGTTCTGCAACATCATTAGATCAACAAAATTTCTTAAATGCTTTTGATGGTCTTAATCCTTCAAGAGGAAACATTAAAAGAAATGTTGATGATATTAAATTACCTTCTAACTGAGATAACATCGGTAATATTTATTCAGAATTACATTCATTATTAGCAGGAAGTCATTTAACTACAACTGCATTAAAATTAACATTACCAAACGATTGTGAAATTCCAGCATATTATTTCAATGAATGTGGAATTATATTCTCAGTTGATGCTAAAAATGTTAAAAAGATTGGTGATTGTGCTTTCTTGCATTCTTCTATTAACGCATTCACTTGTGATTGCACTACTTCAACAATTACTGAAATTGGTGCAAATGCATTTGATACTTGTCAATACTTAACAAGAGTTGATTTATTAACAAAAGAATCAAAAGTTACAAATATTGGAAGTTCTGCTTTTGCTCATTGTGAAAATTTAAAGAATGTTAACTTCCCATCTAATATTAGTCATATTGGAACTCAAGCATTTATGCTATCTACTTTAGAAGCTCCAAAGAATGAAAGATTTAGTATTCCTGCTTCATGTATTATTGATGCTGATGCCTTCGATCAAACCATATTGTTAGATTATGATGGTCACTACATTAATTATCCTGTAGTTGATTTAACTGATAAGGAAGGTAATAGTAATATTGGAATAGGTAACGACCCACTCTTCGGTCCTAGACCTTAATAATAAACTAAACTAACCACAATATAAAACACAATCCATAAAAGGGTTGTGTTTTTCTTTGGGCTTGAAAATGGTCTAGACCCCCACCAGCATCAAAAAACACAAACCCGATGGTTTGTGTTTTCATAACTACATAAAGAGTCTTAAGAATGATTGCACACTAATTCATCATTGATCATTATTAGCGTTTGTTAAAAGGCTCATAAAGGCCTTATCAACTAAATTTAATATCATTGGATTGTTAATAATGTCAGCGACATTATTAAAGGTGCTATCAAAGCCAAAACAAGCATTTACAAATTGAACAATACTGTTAGCTACTTGTGCAATGTTTTGTTCAAAGACTAAGCCATTTGGATCAATTAAAACATTGTATAAGGTGTTAATTAATTGGTTTGCAGCAGTGCTGGTATTCATCATAGTTGGCATCTTAGCTACTGTTTCAGTTGATGAGATATTAACTGCTTTGGTTGGTTTAGCTGCATAAGTGATGGTAATTTTGACATCAGTGTCAGCATTATTAATAGTATTTAAAGCTGCTGGGATGGTCAAGGTAATGGTTTGAGAGTAACTCTTACCAAATAAAGGTTTAGTTAACTTACTAATATCTTTAATAGTAATGTAATTATTCACAGCACTATTAGTGACTAAGTTCTTGAAATCTTGATAATTAGTGATTGTAGTTTGATCTCAATCTAGTGAATCTAAAACTGGACCTAAAGCACTTAACGGAACTGGTTGGGTATTATCAGTTAAGGTTAAATAATCATTACCAGTGGTGACATTAATGCTTGCTGATTTTATTAATTGGTCATTTAAACTATTAACTACTGGTGAGTTTAAATATTTATCAATAAAGTTAGTTAGAGATATTCCAAATGAAGTTAATTCAACTTGATTATCAGATTTTGCTTTTAAGTTAGTAACAGGATTTGGTGCTGGTTGAGCTTCGCTACCACCACTTGGAGGTACTGGAACCACAGGAGTTTCAACAGGAGCTACTTTTTGCATAATGCCACTGCTTAATAAATCAGCAATAAAGGTTCTTGCAAAGGTGGTTAATGTTGAATCAGCATAAATTGGTTTAATAGTTAAGTTGTAAGTTGTTCCAACTTTAATTACTTTAACATCTAACCCCTTAATCTTCATTTTATTGTTATTAGCATCTCAAGATACCATTGGCACTAAGGAAGTTAAAACATATTCGTTAGTGTTAGCTACTTGTTGAAAACTTGCTTTATGATTATTGAGATTTTGAACAACACTTGGACCAAAAATCTTTTGATCAACTAAGGCTTTTCAAATTGTTTCTGGTTGAGTATCAGCTAAACTAATATTCTTAAAACTGGTTTGATTAATTTTAATGAAATTGAAAGGATCAATTTCATCTGGGTTGGCAGATAATCCATTAGTTTGACCTAAATTAAGGTTAATGAAATTACCTAAATTTGGTAACAATAAGTTAAATAAACTATAAAAGATTGGCCCAGGCTTTTTATTATCAATTGTTAATAGTTCATAAGCAATATCAGTATAAGGTTTGATATTCGCAGGAATATAAGCACTCGCAAAACCATAACCAGTACTAATTAAATTTAACAATTGATCATAGTTAATAAAGTTAATAATCTTAGCTATTGCTGAATCTTGATAGTTTATGTGGGCACTAATGCCATTTAAAATATAAAGGTGATTATCTAAAGCATATGATGGGTTATAACCATATAAATCATAAACAATTGGAGTACTACTATCTAAAACTAAACAGTATTTATCTTTTAAAACACTATTTTTTTCAAACGGTAATAAACCTTTAATTACACTAGCAATAAAAGAAGGCAATTGATTTAAAGCTTGGTCAATTAAACCATTGATTTGAGTAACTAAACTAGTGACATCAAAATAAACTGGAGTGTTAAAGGTTAATTTAACTTGGTTTTTGGTTCTATCAAAACTAACTTGTAAGGATTGCTTAATGGTGTCAAAACTAATTGGTTTACCATCAGCTCCTAAAGGATTACCAGCATCATATAACAAACTCATAACGGTTGGACCCACAATTTTTAAAATTTGGGCCACCGTGGTTAAGGTTTGGTTATTTGTTTGAGCTAAATTGGTTGCTAAACGGTCTCAGAAGTTGACAGTTGGAACTGGTTGACCACTAGCATCAGGATTATTATTAACACCATTTAATTGGTCAATTGTGACGCCTAAGAAACCGTTATAGTCATCGCTATTACTAAAGGTTTTTAAGATAGCATTAACAATTTGACCCGCTGGATTATTAACTCCTGTTACGATTTGACTAATTAAGCCCCCATTATTGCTAATAAAGGTTAATAAAGAGGCTGCATTAGCTTGACCTTCTCCAGTGGCAGCCACATTCTTAATTAAGTTACAAATGAGATCAGCAATTTCAGGAGGAATGACTCCACCGTTTGCAATTAAACCCCGTACGGTTGGGACAATACTACCTAAACCCGCAATGATGGTTTTAACCCCATCAATACTAATTGGAGTTCCTGTATCTAAATTAAAGAAGTTGGTGACAATTAAAGGGATGATGGTGTCTAAAGAACTAACCTTGTTGTTAGCATAACTTGGTTTTCATTCATTATTATTCGTAATTGGTAACGAAGTAATGTCATTTTGGACCATATTCATAATTGGAGTAAGTGAGGCCAAGATACCAATTAAGTCTGTAATATGGTCATGGGCTAAGTCTCAAATGGCATATGGTTTATTAACATCAACACTACCATCAGAATTCTTTTGATAACTGGTTAAAATTCCTTCAATAAAGTTACCTAAGAAATGAATAACTGGTTGTTGGTTTGGTCCTTCATAAGCTTTGGTTTGAGCATTAAAACTACCTAATAAATCAACAACAGTTCCATCATTTAAAGTATAGAAATAGTGAGGGACATAGTTTACCATCTTATTCAGATTTGGGAAAACCTTATTTAAGGTTTTTAAGATGGGACTAAAGTTCACACTTGGTTTCACTAAAGAAACAATATCTAACACATTTGTAATAACACTACCAGTGCTTGACCCAACATTAGCTAAAGTCTTAACTAAAGAAACTAATAGTTCATTAATGGCATGAGCTGAATTATTTAAAGATAATAATAAAGTGTTATCACCCTTGCTAAAGGCTTGGGTAATGGTATTTAAAGCTTGTAAATTATTAAAGGCTTGGTCAAAATTATTGACATAAATGTTTTTGATAGCACTTGCAATTTTAGCTTCAATTGCATTTTGATCCATGACTGGTTGGTCAGGAATAGTTTCATTACTGGTTGGTACTTCTTTAACATTGGATACTTGGCCAGCAATGGTATTCATGCTTTTGAGTTCTAACCCATTAGCTGGTAATGGTTGGTGAACAAAGTCAGGATTAGTATCTAAATTAGTAGCATTAGCATCATAAACCCCAGCTGCAAAATAACTATGATCATTACCTTTAATTTTTAAACCAAATTGATAATGGTTATTTTCAACATAAAGATATGGATAGAATTGACAAGCATCTAAATTTAAATAAAGGTTAAAGGCCTGGTTAACTTTGACTTCATAAACGTGGTTAAATAAATTAATGGTTTGGTCTTTATTAGTATTATTAACAATTTTAAAATAGAAAGTGCCTGAAATGTCTTTGGTACCTGTGGCATCCACATTACGGTTCATCACAATATTGTTGTTGAAATAAATATTGGATGGTGAACCAAACATTAATCAGTTGTTAGCAATCTGAGTCCCTAATTTTAAACCATAACCATTGAATTCAGTCCGAATAAAGTCATTAAATAAACTGGTTTCAAAATTAGTATTGTTTTTGTCATTAGAGAAATCAAAAACATTAAAGATAGACACAAACCCTGCAAAGTCACTACTAATATAGTTTGGATTATTACTCATAATCGCTTGTTCTAAGGCTTGATTTAAGTTCTTGGTACTAATAAAGTGGTTGAATTGGTTATAGTGTAAGATACTATTTAAATCATTTAAGATTTGGTTATAGAGTTGGTAGGTGTGCGGATTTTGACAAGACTCAATAAGGTTTTTCATTAATCCTTGACATAAATCAATCAGTTGTTGAACTGAATCAAACACACTACTTGGGATTAATTTTGAAAGACCACTGTCTTGGAGCTTGGTTAATAATTCTTTGATTTTTTGAGTGACTTGTTGACTATCAGGGTTGGCATTTCCAATAATTTGTAATAACTTAGAAATATTGGTTTCAATACCATTGAAAATTTCTTGGTCATTACCAACTAAATTCCCCACAGCGTCCATGCTTAAATCAGTGAATAAGTTTAAAATTTGGATTAATTTTAAACTGGTATCTTTAGTTCAATAATTGATGTTATTTGTATTAGTGGTAATTATTAAACTGTTTGGATCAACATTAGGATTAATTTTAGAAATCCGTTTCACAGCATTATTAGTGATTCCAATTTGACAGACAAAAGTAGCGGTTTGGTAATTAAATGGTGCTTGAGCATCATAACCATATAAATTAAAAACCGCTTGTTGGTTGGCTCCATCATAATAACCATTAGTTAATCAAGGACTTAATTTACCATTATTAATAGAAATCTTAATTCCTAAGTTTAAATATAAGTTATTTAAATAGTTTTGAGCACTTTGACTACTATTTGCTCCCATTAAATTAGCTCATTGGTTGTCATTAATATTTTGAACACTCGCTTGGTTATTGTTGTCAAAATATTTGTCACCATTAATCCGTGGACAATAGAAAGCATATTTAGATTTGTTTAAGTTAGCTTCAATCACTAAGTCTTGGTTATTATTAGCATAACTTAAACTATGAATGTAGTTAGTATTACTATATTTTGCATCAATATCAAGTTGGTTGTTAAGAGCATTTTTAAGAGCACTTAAGACAAATTCATTGGCTTGAATGTAGTCTTGTTTAGCTTGTTCTTGATTAGTATTTGGTTGTTGGTTAGGACTATTGTAATTATTGATGATGGCAAATAATTGTTCCCTTTGTTGGTTATTAACATCGTTTAAAAGGGAAGGGAAACTGGTTAAGTTATATTGTGTATAAGTATTGGAACTACAAGAAACTAAGGGAAGAGCTACTGCTGTTGCTAAAAGAGCACTCACCCCAGTTGCTGATAAAAGAGTTTTTAAATGTCTAGTTTTCATATTAATCCTTATTATCCTTTTGTCACTGTAAAACATGGTTATCAATCGCTTTTTTTAATTCATCCCAGAGTTGATCGCCTGGGCATTGTTTGACAATTTTGCCTTTGACAAATAAGATGCCTTTGTCTTTGGACCCAGCAATCCCGATGTCAGCGGTCAAGCCTTCGCCAATTCCATTAACCACGCATCCAAGGATAGAAATGGTTAAGGGAATTTTTAAGTGTTTAGTATATTGAATGGTTTTTTTCACCAAGGGTTCCATTTGAAAATCCAAACGACCACACGTGGGACAAGAAATGACATTCACACTATTTTTATTTAAATTGGTTGCTTGTAATAATTTTAAAGCAACGGGAATTTCTTGTTTAGGATCCCCAGTGATAGAAATCCGAATGGTGTCACCAATCCCTGATAATAGTAAGGGAGCTAATCCAACTGATGATTTAATGGATGCATCAACAACGGTGCCTGCTTCAGTTACTCCTAAATGAATGGGATATTTGAAATGATTGGCTAACATTTGATTGGCTGCTAAGGTTACTAACGGGTCCGTGGATTTCACACTCATGACAATGTTATAGAAATGATGTTGTTCAAAGAAACTAATGAATTCTTTCATTGCTTCAAACATCCCAAGTGCACTATGTCCGTATTGTTCAATAATATGTTTTGGAAGTGAACCTGAGTTAATACCAATACGGATATTAGTTTTATGTTTTTTAGCTTGATCTAAAATTTGAATCAATTCAGATTGATTACTGATATTACCTGGATTAATCCGAATTCCAGCACACCCAGCCTCAATCGCTTTTAAAGCAAATAAATAATTAAAATGAATATCCACCACCACAGGTAAAGGAGACAGTCGTACAATTTCACTTAAAGCATCAGCGTCTTGGTTATCAAAACAAGTCACTCTAATTAACTCACACCCCAGTTTTTGTAAACTTTTGATTTGTTTAATAGTTTGAGCTACATCATGGGTTTTAGTAGTTGTCATGGATTGAATCACGACACGGTTTTGATGACCAATTTGGACATTTTGATAAACTAATTTTTTGGTCTTAGTCCGACGATATTTCGGGGTTTTAAATCAAGCTTTTTCCATATTTTTCCTTTAAGTGAACTGATATTAACAACTCGGTTGGTTAAATAATAAATTATTTAATAGCATCCCAAGCTTCATGGAATTAATTTTAAATGCAAATGAGTTAAAAATGCTACTTTTAACAAGATTAAACCACATCTTTTGGTTAAAAAATTTCTCTATCTAAATGTGAATTAAAAATAATTTGTATTTAAAATTAGTGAAATTGAAACATAT
>JAHHTK010000011.1 GCA_020024695.1 Ureaplasma sp.
TTTTTTAAATATAATTAAGCGTTTGCGTTAATGTGTTTTGATAAACGACTTTTTAAACGTCTTGCTTTATTTTTGTGAATAACGCCGTGTGCTAATGTTCGATCAATTTGTGAACATGCTGCGATGTAGCTTGCTTCAGTGCCTTCTGCTTTAGTTTTTTTGATTTGTGTTTTCATTGCACTTAATTTAGCGTGGTTTGCTACGTGACGTTTAACATCAGCTCTATGACTTTTTTCGTTTGAAACGATATTTGCCATGAAACAATCCTTTCGAGATTTTTTATGTAAATTATTATGTTTTAATAATCATTGATTATTTACTAATCATTGTTTAATTATACATTAATATTAATAATATAATAATTATATATTTAGATATTTCGTGAATTTTAATGGCAAACTTGAAAATGAAACCACTCCCAATTGAAATTGAAACCCATTTACAAGAACTATGATCACAATTGCATTCCAAATTTAGTCAAATGGCTCGAATTTGACAAGCGAATGCAATTTTAAATGACAGTTATGAACAAACTTTCAGCAAATTTAAAGATTCTTGCCTTGAAATTTGTTTGGAGTATTTAAAATATAAATTGAACAATTTTGATTCACAATTATATTTAGAGAATATAATTCAATATTTAAACCATTTAATTCAAAATTTAATCGATAGCATATCAGAAAGTTAACTTATTATGAAGAAATTAACAGCCAGTGAAATTCGCAATACTTGAATTCACTATTTCCAAAACCAAAACCACTTATGAGTTCCATCAGCATCATTAATTCCTAAAAATGACCCAAGTCTGTTATGAATTAACTCTGGGGTGGCAACTTTAAAATCATATTTTAGTGGGAAAGAAAATCCACCTGCACCACGATTAACTAACTCCCAAAAAGCTTTACGTACCAATGACTTTTTTAACGTCGGGGTTACGAGTCGTCACCATACCTTATTTGAAATGTTAGGGAACTTTTCGATTGGAGATTACTTTAAAACTGAAGCGATCGGTTTTGCGTTTGATTTATTAATGAACCACTACGGGATTGATTTAAACCGTTTATGATTCACTATTTATGAAGAAGATGATGTCGCTTATGACACCTGAACCAAATTAGGCGTTAGTCCTGAAAGAATCTTAAAATGTAACCGTGATCGGAACTTTTGAGATGTTGGAAACGGTCCTTGTGGTCCATGTACTGAAATCCATTATGATCGGGGTGAAAAATATGACCCTGACCACATCGGTGACCGTTTAATTAAAGAAGATTTAGAAAATGACCGTTATGTTGAAATCTGAAACATTGTTTTCAGTCAATACAACAATGATGGCACTAACCACTATAGTGAATTAGCACGAAAAAATATTGATACTGGAGCGGGTTTAGAAAGACTTGCATGTATTTCACAAGATGTGCCAACTAACTTTGATACTGACCTCTTCCAACCCATTATTAAAGCAGTAAACCGTCATTCAAACAAAAACTATGATATGGATAACTACTTTAAAAAAGATCCTGAACAAGAAAAAATTAACTTTGCTTACCGTGTCATTAGTGACCACTTAAGAGCAAGTGTCTTTGCTATTGCTGACGGAGCCATTCCAAGTAATAAAGAAAGAGGTTATATCTTAAGACGTTTAATTCGTCGTGCCATCGTTTTTGGTCACAAATTAGGTCTTGATGACGCTGCCTTTTTAATGGATGGAATTGATGCGATTGTTAACACCATGAAAGATTTCTATCCTTATTTAGTTGAAAAAAGAGACTTTGTGGTTGAAATCATCTTAAAAGAATTTAATTTATTCAAAAAGACCCTTGAAACAGGTTTAAAAGTCTTTAACAATGCCATCAAAAATGACGCTCTTGATGACCAAACAGTTTTCCATTTAGTGGATACCTATGGTTTCCCAATTGAAATGATCAATGAGTTAGCCCATGAAAACAATAAAACCATTGATATGGATGCCTTCCATGAAAACTTTAAAAAACACCAAAGTATTTCTAATGCTAACAATAATATTAAAGCCATGGATACCCAAATTGATGTTTTAATGAACTTAACTGAAAAGGGTGAATTCTTATATGAAACCTTTGAAATTAAGGACGCTAAAGTCATTAAATTATTTGATATGAACTGAACCCCAGTTGACCATTTAGTTGGTGAAGGATATGTTTTATTTGATAGAACTCCATTTTATGCAACCAGCGGGGGTCAATTACATGACACTGGAACTATTAATGATGTAATGGTCATTAATGATGTCTTTAAAGCTCCAAACCGTACTCATGTTCACCATGTCTTAAACGCTAATTTAACTTTAAACCAAGTGGTTGATTTAAAAATTAATGAACAAGACCGTTTATTAATTATGAAAAACCACTCCGTGGAACACTTATTACAAGCTGCTTTGAAAGAATTAATTACTGATGATATTAAACAAGAAGGGGCTTTCAAATCACCTCAAAAAGTGACCCTTGACTTTAGTTATCACCAAAAATTCACTTCTGATCAATTAAGTGCTATCCAAACATGAGTCAATAATGTCATTAACCAACAAATTCCAATTGAAGTTTTAAATATGGATTTAGCTGAAGCGAAAGCCGCTGGTGCTCTTGGCTATTTTGAAGATGTTTATAAAAAAATTGAAGGTAAATTAAGAGTCATTAAAATGGGTGATAAATCCATGGAATTATGTGGGGGAACCCATGCTCACAATACTAACGACATTGAAGTCTTTAGAATTGTTGATTACTATAGTTTAGGTTCTGGTTCGTGAAGAATTGAAGCAATTACTTCCCAAAATACCGTCGATAACTATTTAGCTAACTTAGTTGATGATTTTGAAGAAAAAACAAGTGTCATTGCTAATGAAATTGCTAAATATGACCCTGATATGGATGAATATCACAAGAAATATCAAGAAGTTATGGACCAATTAAAAGTGTTACCATTATGAGAAACTTCAGGGGCAATGTTAGATTTTCTTGGTTGAGCCAACCAATACAAGAAACGTTTAATTGCTCAACACGACTTAAGTTTAACCAATGAATTAACCAAAATGGTACTTGACCAACCAAGTTTCTTAAAACAAATTAGTGTTGATGAAAAATATAGTTTAACCTCTATTACCAATGCCATTGGTGACATCATTAACCAAATGGAAAGCGGGTTTGTTTTAATTATGCGAACCAACGAAGATAAGATTCAATATTATTTAGCAACTAACCCAAACTATGCGAAAGCACACAACATTAATTTAAATAACATTATTAAAGTGGTGAATAGTCAATTAAATACCCGTGGTGGTGGGAAACCATTTACTGTTCAAGGGGGTGTTTTAGCTGCTCAAAAAGACGCTTTAATCCAAATTATTGACCAAGGAATTGCTCAATATCATGCGTAAGATTGGGCTTGATTTAGGATCTAAAACTCTCGGGATAGCGACTACAGATTTTGGTGAAGAAATTGCCATTGGGTTAACTACGTTAAACTACCATGCCAAGGATTTAGTGGCCCTTGGCCATAGTTTAAGAAAATATCTTGATACCAATGGTTATGAATTTGATACCATTGTGATTGGCTATCCTACCTTTGTAAAAAGTGGGGAACCAACTCCCACTGGTTTGTTAGTGGACCAATTGATTCCGATTTTGCAAAAAATCTATCCAAAGGTTCAAATTGTCAAACAAGATGAACAATTTTCTACCATGGACGCAAGTGAACAACTAATGGACATGGGCTATAAAGCTTCGCAACGAAAAAAGATTATTGACACGAAAGCTGCCGAAATAATTTTGTCTCGTTGATTACAAAAACAATAATTTTGAACCCTTTGATTTATAACTAAATCAAGGGGTTTCCTTTCTTTAACAACCCACTTAAAAAAGGATCGTATATGAGTGATACAAACATTAAGTTAGAAATTGAACGTTTACGTCAAAAAATTAACCAATGAAACTATGAATATTATGCACTGGATAATCCCAGCGTTTCAGATGCTGTGTTTGATAAAGCAATGCAAGAATTGATTCAGTTAGAAAAACAATATCCCCAATATAAAACAAAAGATTCACCAACTGTACGGGTTGGGGGATATGTTTCTGATAAATTTGAAAAAATTAAACACCCCAAACCCATGATGAGTTTAGATAATGTCTTTGACAAACAAGAATTACACCACTGGTTAAGTGATTTAGACAAAACCTTAGACACTAGAAATTTAGCTTTTAGCGTGGAACCTAAAATTGATGGGTTATCCATTGCTTTAATTTATGAACACGGGAAATTAGTCCGTGCTGTCACCAGAGGTGATGGCAAAGTTGGTGAAGATGTAACCACTAATGTCAAGACGATTAAGACCGTCCCTTTATATATTAAAACGGATTTAGCCCATGTCGAAGTTCGGGGGGAAGTGTATATGGACAAGCAAGATTTTGCTAATTTAAATGCTAATCTTGAAGATAATAAAACTCCGTTTGCCAACCCCAGAAACGCTGCGGCTGGAACCTTAAGAACACTCGATTCAGCAATTGTAGCGAACCGAAAATTGAAACAATTTTCATATTATTTACCAGATGCTTTAGAAATGGGTTTAAATAGTCAACATGAAGCAATTGAATGAATGCGAGACCATAAATTTAATGTGGCACCCATTATTAAAATTGTGACTGGGATTGAAAATGTTTTAAAAGCCGTTGATGAAATCACGGCCCTAAGGCCAAGTTTAGATTATCAAATTGATGGAATTGTCATCAAGGTTGATAACATGCATTTATATGATGAAATTGGCTCTACTTCTAAATTTCCTAAGTGAGCTATCGCTTATAAATTTGAACCAGTAGTTGAACAAACTGTCATTCAGTCAATCACTCCTAGTGTTGGGCGAACTGGCAAAATTACTTATACAGCAAATGTAGCTCCAATTGAAGTAGATGGGTCTGTAATTGCCAATGCCACTTTAAATAATTTAGAATACATTCACCAAAAAGATATTCGGATCAATGACACCATTTATTTATTTAAAGCAGGGGATGTGATTCCTTATGTTGAAGGGGTAAACTTAGATAAAAGAACTTCAGATTGTCAAGTTTATGAAGGAATTGAATACTGTCCTAGTTGTCAATCATTATTAATTAAAGAACCAGGTGAAATTGACCAATTCTGTCCCAACCATGAACAATGTCAAGAACAATTAATTAAAACCATTGATTTCTTTGCAAGCAGGGACTGTATGAATATTTTAGGGTTATCTGAAGCCATTATTGCCAAATTCTTTGCTAACCAAATTATTCATGACAGTGCTGATCTTTATAATTTAGCTGCCAAGAGTGAATTAATTTATTCTTTAGATTTAAAAATTAAACACAAAAGTTTAACTAATTTATTATCAGCCATTGAAGCTTCTAAACACAATTCTTGTGAACGCTTATTTAATGGACTAGGCATTCGTCACATTGGTAAAGAAAGTGCCAAGAAATTATGTGCCCATTTTAAAAACATTCACCATATTATGGATGCGTCATTTGAACAATTGATTGAAGTTAATGATATTGGGGAAGAAACAGCCCAATCTATTTTAAATTTCTTTGCCAACCCTTTAAACCAAGCGTTAATGGCTAAATTTGAACAAGCGGGATTAAACTTTGATTACAAAGTTGATTTAAATGGTTATGAAGATGTCTATGTGGATCCTCAATATGAAAACAAGACGTGTGTCATCACAGGAACCTTTAGTCTTCCTCGGGACCAAATTAAGTTTATCTTACAAAATCTTTATCATTGTAAAGTGACTGAAAGTGTGACTAAGAAAACCGATTTTGTCTTAGTTGGACAAAATGCAGGTTCAAAAGCAAAGCGAGCCGAAGAATTAAAAATTCCGATGATTTCAGAACTTTTTTGAGAAAAATAAACGAAATTTAAAAAAATCAAGAAATTTGAGGGATTTACTTGCAAATTTTGGCTCAATACATAAAATAAATAAGGTTTTATTATTACCGAGATTGCTAATACACTAAAATTAGTTGTCTTGTATTAGGTAACTCGATAATAAATAATTCTGATTCGTATCAATTAATCGATACAGAAAGGCAACTAAAATCAATGAATCAAGAATTACGGATTAAAGTTAGTTCGTATGATCACAAAACTCTTGACAGTACAGTGAGAAAACTTGTTGAAACTGTAAAAGCAAGTGGTTGTGACATCAAAGGACCAATTCCTTTACCAACAAAACGTGAAATTTTCACAATCTTACGTAGTCCTCACGTCAATAAATCAAGTCGTGAACAATTCGAACGTAAAACACATAAAAGAGTATTAGTACTTACTAATCCAAGTTCTGATACTTTAATGAAATTAAAAACTTTTGTAGTTCCAGCAAGTGTAGCTATTAAAGTTGTAACAAACAAAGAAGTGAAAGGTAAATAAACTGTATGAAAGGCTTAGTTGGAACAAAAATTGGTATGACCCAAATGTTTACAACTGATGGAAATAAAGTTCCAGTTACAGTTGTTTACGTTGAACCAAACCAAGTAATTGGTGTTAAAACTCAAGAAAAAGATGGCTATGTTGCAACCCAAGTTGGTTACTACACAGTCAGTGAAAACAAATTAAACAAACCAGAAAACGGTATTTTCAAAAAAGTCGGTAGCGAACCTAAGAGATACATTCGTGAATTACGTAATGTCGATGGTTACAATGTCGGTGACTTAATTAAAGTTGACGCATTTAACGCAGGCGACATCGTAGATGTTCAAGGAATTACCAAAGGTCACGGATTTACTGGATCAATTAAACGTCACAACTTTTCAGTTGGTCCTTTAGGTCACGGTGCAGGTTACCCACACCGTTACGTTGGTTCAATCGCAGGTGGCCGTGGGGGTTCTCAAGCACAACGTGTTTTCAAGGGAACTGAATTACCAGGTCACTACGGACATGAAACAGTCACCATGACTAACTTAACAGTTATGAAGGTTGACTTAGAAAACAATCTTATTTTAATTAAAGGTTCTCTTCCAGGACCAAACAATAGTTTAGTTAAAATTAAAACAACTAAACACCGTGCTAATAAAGGCGGATTCGTTGAATTAGTATCAAACAAAGAAGATACAAGTAAAACCGAAGAAGCATCAAACTAATTAGGAGTCGATATTTATGGCAAACATCAAATGTTTAGACTTAACTGGTAAACAAGTTAAGGACGTTGCTATTGACAGTGCTCTTTTGGTTGAAACTCCAAATCGTCAAGCAATGTTTGATTGCGTTTTAGCTGAAAATTCAGCAGAACGTCAAGGAACTCACTCAACATTAACTAAGGGTGAAGTTCGTGGTGGTGGTAAAAAACCATGAAGACAAAAACACACTGGCCGTGCTCGTACTGGTTCTATTCGTAACCCTCAATGAGTCGGTGGTGGAATTGTCTTCGGTCCAAAACCAAACCGTAACTACACTATTAAGGTTAATAAATCAGTACAACGTCTTGCTATGAGAAGTGCATTAACTGATAAATTAAACCGTGATAGTTTATTCGCTTTAGTGAATGAAGCAGCTTTAACTAAACCAAGTACCAAAGCAATGGCAGCATTTATCAAAGCAGCTAACTTAGTTGACAAGAAAGTTTTAATTATTGTTGACAAAGTTGACAACAACATTATTAAATCAACTAACAACTTACCTTTAGTCGTAACTAAATTATGAAACCAAGTAAGTGTTCGTGACTTAATGCATGCAACCATTGTCATTGCAATGGAAAACACATTCGAAAGTTATAAAGGAAAGATTGCTTAATTATGGAATTAACATCAGTAATCGTAAAACCTTACTTTACAGAAAAAACTTACGTTTTACGTAATGCTTTTGCAAATGAAAAAATAGCTTTCCTTGTTAACAAAAAAGCTAACAAACACCAAATCGGATTAGCTTTTGAAGCTATTTATGGGGTTAAACCTTTAAAAATTGCAACTGTAAATCACCATGGTGCAGCAATGAGAACTATGAGTGCTCGCCCTGGTTTTAGTAAAGATTTCAAAATTGCTTACATTACCTTACCTGAAGGGGTAAAAGTCGCAATTACTAGCGAAGAAATCGAAGAAGCTAACAAAGCAAAAGCTGACAGCAAAAAAGAAGCTAAAAGCGAATAATCATTTATAAAATTAGATAATTGTCGCAAAGCATTATTAGGAGGCAAATATGGCAATTAAACGTGTTAAAGCTCGTTCAAGTGGTCGTCGTCAAACAATTATGATCGACTACAAATCTGTTTTAACTACATCAACTCCAGAAAAGTCATTATTAATGACCTTACATGCTAATGCCGGCCGTAACAACCAAGGTAAAATTACTAGCCGTCACGCAGGTTCAGGAGTTAAAAGAAAATATCGTATCATCGACTTTAAACGTAACAAGGATGCAATTCCAGCAATCGTTAAGTCAGTTGAATATGATCCATACCGTACAGCATTCATTTCATTAGTTGCTTACGCTGATGGGGAAAAGAGATACATCTTATCACCAGAAGGCATCAAAGTTGGTGACACAATCATGAGTGGTGTTAAAGGTATTGATATTATCAAAGGTAATACTACAACCTTAGAACACATTCCTGAAGGTACATTAGTCCATAACGTCGAACTTACACCAGGACATGGTGGTCAATTAGCACGTAGTGCTGGGGCATATGTTCAAGTTTTAGGTAACGACGAAACAGGTGAATACATCGTCTGTAAATTAATGAGTGGTGAAGTTCGTAAAATTAGTAAGAATGCACGTGCTACTATCGGTATTGTAAGTAATGTTGATCACAACCTTGTCAACATCGGTAAAGCAGGACGTAACCGTTGATTAGGAAACCGTCCACATGTTCGTGGTTCTGCAATGAACCCAAATGACCACCCACATGGTGGGGGTGAAGGCCGTCAACCAATTGGTAAAGACGCACCACGTACTCCATGAGGTAAACGTTGCATGGGTGTTAAAACACGTAACAACAAGAAACACTCAACAAGTTTAATCATTAGAAGAAAGAAAGCTTAGGAGTAATTAATGTCTAGAAGTAGTAAAAAAGGTGCTTACGTAGAAAAAAGCCTTTACGAAAAAGTGGTAAAAATGAATGCTGCTGACAGAAAAACAAGCATTAAAACTTGAAGTCGTCGTAGTACAATTTTCCCAGAATTCGTTGGCTTAACATTCGAAGTACACAATGGAAAGAACTTCAACAAAGTTCTTGTAACAGAAGATATGGTTGGTCACAAATTAGGTGAATTTAGCCCAACTAGAACATTCAAAGCTCATACAGAAGCTAAACGTTAATTATAAGGAGAAATTAAAGCATGAAAACTAGTGCACATCAACGCAATATCCATGTTTCTGCTCGTAAAATGCGTTTAGTCATTGATCTTATCAGAAACAAGGATGTAACTCAAGCTTTAAATATCTTGAGCTTTACAAACAAAAAATCAGCTCCAATCGTGGCTAAATTATTAAATAGTGCGATTGCTAACGCAATTAACAACCACGCTATGAACGCTGACAAATTATATATTTATGAAATCTTAGCTAATGAAGGTCCAACATGAAAAAGAACCCTTCCACGTGCTAAAGGTAGTGCTGACAGATTACGTAAACGTACTACTCACTTATCAATTACTTTAAGTGATGATAGAAACGAACCAAAAGTTGTCAGTTTAAAAAAATTAAATGCAAGCAAAGCTGCTAAAGCGAAGTACGAACAAAAACAACAATTAAATGCTACTCCTAAAGCAGATAATCAAGAAACAAGTAAAGTAGGAGCTTAATCGTATGGGTTCAAAAGTAAATCCAAATGGCCTTCGTTATGGAATTAATAAAAACTGATTAAGTCGTTGAATTGCAAAAGACAGCGAACAAGAATCTGCATGATTAATTCAAGACGACCAAATTCGTAACTACATCTACGCTCAATATAAAAATGCACACGTTGGAAATATTGAAATTGAACGTAGAAACAACAATAACATTTTCGTAGTAATCTACGTTTCACAACCTGGGGTTATCTTATCTGACAAACCAGCTCCAAAAGCACGTAAGGTTAGTGATGAAAACAAAGATGCACCAAAAACAATTTCAGGGATCCAAGCTCTTACATTAGCCATCAACAAAATTGTTGGTCGTAAAGTCAAAGTGATTATCAATGTTCAAGCATTAAACGCACCAGATCTTAATGCAAGAATCATTGCTCGTGAAATTGCTGATGCAATTGAAAATCGTGTTTCATTCAGAAACGCACAAAAAGCAGTAATGCGTAAAGTTTTAAAAGCAGGAGCTAAAGGGGTTAAAACCCACGTTTCAGGTCGTTTAGGTGGCGTGGAAATGGCTCGTGAAGAAGGTTATAGTCAAGGTATCATCACCTTATCAACTTTAAGAGCTGATGTTGACTATGCTTTAGAAAAAGCTGAAACTACATATGGTATTATCGGTGTTAAAGTTTGAATTAACCGTGGAGAAATCTTTGGTAAGACTTTAACTTCTGGCAGCAACCAAGGACGTGCTCCAAGAAACAACAAACGTGATGGTGCAAAACGCCCAAACAACGGTAAACCTGGTTTCAACAAAAAACCAAGTGCAAAAGCAGCAGATGGCAAACGTGTTCCAAATAACAATTCAAAAAAACCAGCAAGTCCAAGAACCAACACCAGAACTGTGAAAGCCAATGTTGCAAAGAAACCTGCAACTACAAGTAAATAGAGAGGACAAATGTATTTATGTTACAACCAAAAAGAACTAAATATCGTAAGCCTCATAAAGTAAGCTACGAAGGACACGTAAAAGGAAACGCTTACGTCGCATTCGGTGAATACGGTTTAATGGCTGAAGAAGGTGCATGAATTGATGCACGTCAAATTGAAGCAGCTCGTATTGCAATTTCAAAACGTTTAGGTAAAGTTGGTAAAATGTGAATTCGGATCTTCCCTCACATGTCATTAACTAAAAAACCTCTTGAAGTTCGTATGGGTTCAGGTAAAGGTAACCCAGACAAATGAGTTGCTGTTGTTAAAAAAGGAACTATTATGTTCGAAGTTGCAGGATTACCTGCTGACATCGCAAAAAATGGTCTCCGTGCTGCTGGTAACAAATTACCAATCGGTTGAAAAATTGTAAAAAAAGGAGATGAAGTCAATGGCTAATGTAAATAAAGAACTTCGTGCTAAGACTAATTCAGAACTATTGACTCTTGTCAAAAAACTCAAAGAACAATTACTTCAAGTTCGTTTTTCAATGGCTAATGGTGAAAATGATAAGTCAGCAAACGTTAAAGAAATTCGTAAAACAATCGCAAGAGCGTTAACAATTTTAAACGAAAGAAAAAATCAATCAATCGATAAATAAGGATGATAAGCATGGAAAGAACAAATCGTAAGGTTTTACAAGGGATTGTTACTAGTGACAAAATGACTGGTACTGTTACAGTTACTGTTGAAACTAAAGCCAACCATCCTTTATACAAAAAATTAGTAATTTCACACAAGAAATATCACGTTCATAACGAAAATGATAATGCAAAACTTGGTGATAAGGTTGAAATTGTTGAAACACGTCCAATTTCAAAAACAGTTAACTGACGTGTTAGCAAAATTATTGAAAGAGCTAAATAATTATGATTCAATTGAACTCAAGATTAAAAGTTGCTGACAATACTGGTGCTAAAGAAGTTGGTGTTATCAAAATTCTTGGCGGAACACATCACCGTTATGGATATATTGGTGACGTTATCGTTGTTTCAGTTAAAAAAGCAACTCCAGGCGGTTTATTACAAAAGGGTCAAGTATGTAAGGCCGTTGTCGTTAGAAGTAAATATGGGGTACACCGTGACTCAGGTGCAACCTTAAAATTTGATGAAAACGCATGTGTAATCATCAAAGATGATAAATCACCACGTGGCACACGGATCTTTGGACCTGTTGCTCGTGAATTACGTGATAAGGGCTATTCAAAAATTATTTCATTAGCCCCTGAAGTACTTTAGGAAGGTAATTGTAAAGTATGAATCGTATTAAAAAAGGTGACAACGTCTTAGTTATCTCAGGCAAAGACAAATTCAAAGAAGGTACTGTTTTAAGCGTTGATCCACGTGCTGGAACAGCTATCGTTGAAGGTCTTAATATTGTTACAAAAGCCGTAAAGAAAGACGCTACCCACGAACAAGGCGGATTGATTAAAATGCCTGCACCAATCCGTTTATGTAAATTAATGTTATTAGATCAAAAAGGTAAAACTAAAGGGGTTGCTACCCGTGTCAGATATGAATTTGACAAGAATGGTAACAAAGTTAGAGTTGCTAAGAAATCTGGTAACATCATCGCAAGTGCAAGTAAATAATTAGGAAGGAGTCAATAATATTTATGGCAAATTTAAAACAAATCTATAAAGAACAAGTTGCTCCTGCCTTAATGAAGGAATTTGGCTTTAAAAGTGTCATGCAAATCCCAAAACTTGAAAAAATCGTTTTAAACATGGGAGTTGGAGACGCTGTTGCTGATGCTAAAAACCTTGAAAACGCAGTTGCAGAATTAGAAGCAATTAGTGGTCAAAGACCAACTATTACAAAAGCTAAAAAATCAATTTCAACATATAAAGTTCGTCAAGGCCAAGGAATTGGTTGTATGGTAACTTTACGTGGTGACAAAATGTGAGCTTTTGTTGAAACATTATTTAATATCGCATTACCTCGTGTCCGTGACTTCCGTGGTATTAACCCACACAGTTTCGACGCTCGTGGTAACTACAACTTAGGTATTAAAGAACAAATTATCTTCCCACAAATCGTTTATGATCAAGTTAAAAAGATTCGTGGATTTGATATCGCATTTGTCATTAGTAGCGATGACAAGAAACAATCATATGCTTTATTAAAAGCATTAGGTGCACCATTTTCAAAGTCGAATATGTCAAAGGAAGCTAAATAATTATGGCAAAGAAATCATTAATTAATAAGTGTAATGGTCACCACAAATTCCAAGTACGTGCTTATACACGTTGTAAAAAATGTGGTCGTGTTCACGCCGTTTACCGTAAATTTGGCTTATGCCGTTTATGTTTCAGAGAATTAGCTTATGACGGTTCAATTCCTGGTGTTAAGAAAGCTTCATGATAAGGAGATAAGCGAATATGCATAACGATCCAATCGCAGAATTAATTACTAAATTAATGAATGCTAAAAAAGCTCACAAACCAGAAATCACTGTTCAAGCTACTAACATGAAAAAAGGTATTGCAAGTTTGTTAGCATCTGAAGGCTACATTGAAAGCTTTTCAATTACAGCTGGTGCCAAACCAGAAATGACAATTAAATTAAAATATAAAAATCAAACAAGTTCACTTACTGGCATGCGTCAAATTTCTAAACCAGGTTTAAGAATTTATTCTCAAGCTGCAACTTTAAAGAAAGTTAACAACGGTTTAGGAATTGCCATCATTTCAACCAGTCGTGGTATCATGACTGACAAACAAGCTCGTGAAGCTAATGTTGGTGGTGAAGTTATTGCTTACGTTTGATAATTAGGAAAGGATAAATAATGAGTCGTATCGGAAACCGTCATTTAGCTATTCCTGCAGGGGTTAAAGTTACAATTAACCCAACAAACGTAGTAGTATCAAATGATAAAAATCAATCATTAACAGTTAATTACAGTAGTGCAATTACTGTTGAAAACAAAGACAATGTTTTAATCGTTAGCCGTGCTAATGACGAAAAATTAGTCAAGAGTGAACACGGAACCGTTAACGCTAACTTAAGCAACGCTTTAGTTGGTTTATCAACTGGTTTCACTGTTTCATTAGAACTTAAAGGGGTTGGTTATAAAGGTAAAGTTGAAGGTAACAACCTTAACTTAGCATTAGGTTTTAGCCACCCAGTAATCCTTGCTATTCCAGCTGGAGTAACATTAGATTTACCAAGTCAAACCGAAATTAACATTAAAGGTTATGACAAACAAGTAGTTGGCCAATTCGCTGCAGATATTAGAAAGTGACGTAAACCTGAACCATATAAAGGTAAAGGTGTCCTTTACAAAGGCGAACACATTATCCGTAAAGTTGGAAAAACTGCTGATAAGAAAAAATAATCTAGGTAGGAACTCAACATGAAAAGAATTAACGTTAATCGTAAAGCACAACGAGCTTTACGTCACAAACGTATTAGTAACCATTTAAAAAATGTTGATAACAAAAAAGTTGTTATCACCGTTACTAAAACTAATGCTCATATTTGAGTACAAGCAATTGATCAAGTACATGGCCGTACATTAGCTTCAAGTTCATCATTCAACTTAAAACTTGCTAACGGTAACGTTTCAAACGCTAAATTGGTCGGTGAAGATCTTGCTAAGAAATTAAATGCTGCGCAAATCGTAGAAATTTCTTTCGACCGTGGTGGTTCAAAATATACAGGTAGAGTTGAAGCGATTGCTCAAGCTCTTCGTGAAGCAGGAATTAAATTCTAGGATAGGGTATAACTATGGAAAACACAACTAACAAAAACAAAGTAGACGTTAACATCCCTGCACCAGAAGCTGAAATTCCAATGGCTCACAATGATCGAGGTGAACACGTTCACGCTTCAAATAAAGAAATGGTAAACATTCCTGCAACTACAATTCGTGGAAGCGAAAAAGTAGAAAACAAAGCATTTGAAGAACGTGTTATTGGTATCAAACGTATTTCAAAGACTACTAAAGGTGGTCGTGTCATGCGTTTCAGCGCTCTTGTTGTTATTGGTGACAAGAATGGTACAGTTGGATTTGGAATGGGTAAAAGTAACGAAGTTCCAGACGCAATTAAAAAAGCAATTAAAAACGCAAACAACAATTTATTCACCGTTAAGATGAATAAACGTGGTACTTTATACCATGAAGTTACAGGTCGTCACGGAGCTGCTAAAGTTATGTTAAAACCAGCTGCTCAAGGTCGTGGTATTATTGCCGGTGGTTCAGTGCGTGCCGTTGTTGAATTACTTGGTTTTAAAGATATTTCAGCAAAATCAATGGGATCAACAACTCCTGTCAACGTTATTCGTGCAACAATCGACGGTTTAACAAAACAAGTTACCCCAAGTGAAGTTGCAAAAGCACGTGATAAAAACATTAAAGCACTTTAATTAAAAAGGACCATATTATGGAATTAAATTCATTACAATACACACCAGGTTCACGTGATGACAAAACTAAACGTGTTGGTCGTGGTCATGGTTCTGGTTTAGGTAAAACTTCAGGTCGTGGTCAAGACGGTCAAAAATCACGTAAAAGTGGTCAAGTTCGTTTAGCATTTGAAGGTGGTCAAACCCCTTTATACCGTCGTAGTCCAAAGGTTGGTTTCTCAAACGCACCTTTCAAAAAACACTACAACGTTATTGCATTACATGATATTAATAAATTAGCAGACACTAACATTACTCTTGATGTTTTAACTGCTAGTGGTTTAATTAAAAACCCAGCTTACCAAACAAAAATTATTGGTAACAATCCAGTGAAAGCTGGTATTACAATTGAAGCACACATCTTTTCAAAAGGTGCTTTAAAAGCAATTGCTGACTCAAAAGCAACTGCGAACATCGTAAAATAATTGTTCAATTTGAAGATCATCTCATTACTTATGCAGTAAGAAATAATATAGGTTAAATGATTTAATCTATATTTTTTTATGTAATCGGTATTTTTCTTGTTAAAATTACCAATATTTATCATCTATTGAATGTAAAATAAACATATCACAGATATAAAAATATGTTGTGATTGCACATTTAACATTACAAATAGGAAATATATGGTTAAAACTAAACGTACATCTCCTGTTGCAAATATCTTTAAAAATAAAAAAGTTTGAATTGCGTTAGGCGTGACTTTAGGCTTATTATTATTTTTCAGACTTGGGGCTGTCATTCCCATGCCTTTCATCACCATTAATACAGAAGCGGGAGCTAATAACACTTCGTTTTTTGAATTAATGAACCTTTTAGGTGGTGGTGGTTTGTCACAAGTTAGTTTGTTTGCGATTGGGGTTAGCCCTTATATTACGGCACAAATTATTGTCCAATTATTATCCTCTGATTTAATTCCACCATTATCAAGAATGGCCAAATCAGGGGAACGTGGCCGAAAGAAATTGGAAGTTATTACCCGTTTATTAACCCTACCATTTGCAGGGGTCCAAGCCTATGCAGTTTTAGCGTTATTAACGAACGGACAAAGTTATATTGGAATTAGTGCAGCAGCACCAGTTCAACTCCAAAACTTTTCGCCTTTATTTTATTTCTTTTACATTACCATGATGATCGCAGGTACCTATATCTGTATTTTCATCGGGGACTTAATTACTAAACGGGGAGTTGGAAACGGCATGAGCTTAATTATTTTAAGCGGGATTGTAGCCAATTTATTTACCAACTTTAGTTCAGTTTGATATTCATTACAAGCAATTCAAACTGGTCAAACCCGCGAATTAACCATTGTGATTAGTTTCATTGTCTTCATCTTTTTCTACATTGGGGTTTTATTAGCTGTTACCCTTATTAATGATTCAGTTCGTAAAATTCCAATTCAACAAGTAGGACAAGCGTTAGCTTTAAACAATGAAGAATTAAGTTATATGCCTTTAAAGATTAATACATCAGGGGTTATTCCCGTCATTTTTGCCTCTTCAATTATGATGATCCCAAGTATTGTCGGGCAATTCCTACCAGCCAATGATGGGGGAAGGGTCTGAATTGAAAACTATTTAAGTTTACAATCTTGAACAGGTATCGTTTTATATTTTGTGTTAGTAATTTTATTTACTTTCTTTTATAGTTATGTTCAAATTAACCCTGATAAAGTCAGCACTGATTTCAAGAAATCTGGTCGTTTTATCCCAGGGGTTAAAACTGGTAAAGAAACCGAAAATTACTTATCCAAAGTTTTATTTAGAGTCAACTGTATTGGTGGTCCTTTCTTAGCTTTAGTAGCTTGTTTACCTTATTTAGTAGCTTTAACCGTTCGGGAAGCAACCAATAACTTAGTCATTATTTCATCCAACAGTGGTATTGGGGGAACTGGAATCGTGATTATGGTTAGTGCGAGTTTGGAATTATGACAAGCCATTAAGTCAACAGGAACTTCTTCAAGTTATTCCAACCAAAGAAAAGAAATTGAAACCATTATTGAAAACTCATCCAAACAAGACCAAAGTGTTGCAATCAGTCAATTGTGATAAAAGGAAATTTCAAAAATGAATAAGATCATTTTATTAGGTGCCCCTGGTTCTGGAAAAGGAACCATTAGTAATTATTTAATTAATAATTATCACTACGGACACCTTTCAACTGGTGACATGTTTCGAGCAGCCATCAACAATCCTAATGATCCATTAGGAGTTCAAATTAAAAATATTATTGCCGCTGGGAAATTAGTCCCTGACGACTTAACTAACAGTTTAGTTGCAGCTAACATTAAAACAATGTTAGACCAAGATATGAGTGGCTTTATCTTAGATGGTTATCCAAGAACAATCCCACAAGCAAATTTCTTAAGTTCAATTATTAATGTCGATAGTGTTATCTACTTACATGTAGATGAAAAAATCTTAATTAATCGTTTAACTGGTCGTCGTTTATGTTCTAATTGTAATGCCATTTACAATGTCAACACTGAAATGAAACCACAACAAGATGGCGTTTGTGATAAATGCCACAGTGTGTTAATTCAACGAAAAGACGATAATTTAGAATCTGTTAAATTAAGAATTGACGAATACAATCAAAAAACTAAACCTTTAATTGATTATTATCAAGCTAAAGGAATCTTAAAAATTATCGAAGCTGACGCACCCCTTAATACGATTTATAGCGAAATCGACAAGTTATTATAGACAAAAAAATAGTTATCAGTTAAAATAATATGGAATTAATTATTAAATCATCAGAAGACATACTCAAAATTCAAAAAGCATGTGATATCTATAAAGAATTACGTGCTGAATTAACACCATTGGTAATCCCTGGTGTTTCTGTGGCAGCACTTGATTTAAAGGCTGACGAAATTATTCGTCGCCACGGTGCTATTCCTTGTTTTTATCAATACGAAGGATTTCCAGGCCACATTTGTATTTCAGTGAATTCATGCGTAATTCATGGAGTCCCAAACGATTATGTCTTAAAAGACAACGATATCGTGACATTTGACTGTGGGGTTGAATATGAAGGCCATATTTGTGATAGTGCTTTCACTATCATTGTTGGCCAAGCTAGCGAAGATAGAAAAGAAATCCTCGCTGTCACCCAAAAAGCAGTTGATGTTGCTGAAGCCATTATGCGACCAGGCGTGACAAATATGGAAGTTGCTCGGGCAATTGAAAAATATGTCACCAGTACTGGTTACAAATTATTACATGACTTTACAGGTCATAGTTGTGGTAACAGCATTCACGAAGATCCAGCCATGCCAAATTATTTTGACCATTATTTTGAAGAAGTTGCATTACAAGAAAACATGGTGTTATGTATTGAACCCATGGTAATGACTGGTTCAAATAAATATGCTATTGATCCATTTAATGGTTGAAGCGTTTATGCTCGCAACGGCGAAATCACTTGCCATTGCGAAGACGAATTTTTAATCACAAAAGACGGTTGTATCCGTTTAACGAAAGCTAATAATTAAGAAAAATATGGCAAAAGAAGACATTATTAAAGTTAAAGGGGAAGTTGTTGCAGTTAACAACTCCCGTAGTTTCAAGGTCAAACTTGAAAACGGCATTGAAGTTTCTACTACTGTATCGGGTAAAATGAGCAAGAACAAAATCTCGATTTTACCAGGTGATATTGTTGATGTTGAGTTAAGTCCATACGATTTAACACAGGGTAGAATTGTCTATCGGACAAAATAAAACAAAGCCAATTCATTTATTTCAAAAAAGGTGCATTATGAAAGTTAGAGCATCAGTTAAAAAAATTTGTAAAGACTGTAAAATTGTCAAACGTGAAGGCACCATTCGTGTCATCTGTAAAAATCCAAAACATAAACAAAGACAAGGTTAATTAAGGTAGCAAATTATGGCACGTATTTTAGGTGTAGATATTCCAAATGATAAGCCAGTTGCTTATTCATTAACATACATTTACGGTATTGGTTTACCAACTGCAAAGAAAATTTTAGCTGCAGTTGAAATCAATCCAGCAATCAGAACTAAAGATCTTAGTGAAACTGATTTAGCAAAAATTATTAAACAAATTCAACACATGGAATTAGTTATCGAAGGTGATTTACGTCGTGAAATCGCAATGACCATTAAAGCTGAAATGGAAATTGGTAGCTATAGAGGTATTCGTCACCGTCGTAACTTACCATGCCGTGGCCAAAGAACAAAAACAAACGCACGTACAGTTAAAGGTCCACGTAAAACCGTTGCAAATAAGAAAATTGAATCACGTTAGTAACTAGAAAGAACATAGTATGGCAAAGATTAAAAAAATTAATAGTAGTGAAGGGGTTATGCATATCCACACTACTAAAAATAACACCATTATCACCATTACTGATTTAGGTGGTAACACCCTTTGTTGAGCTAGCTCAGGTACTGTTGGTTACAAAGGTTCAAAAAAGAAAACAGCCTTTTCAGCTGGACAAGCTAGTGCAGAAGCTAGCAAACAAGCATTTCAAATGGGTTTAAGATCTATTAAAGTAAATGTTAAAGGTACAGGTCAAGGTTACGAAAATGCAATTATTGAAGCTGGTAAAGCTGGCTTACAAGTAACAGCTATTCAAGATGTTACTCCAATCGCACACAATGGTTGTAGACCTCCTAAAAAACCTCGTTAATTTTATTTCTATAAAGGGTTAATCATGCAAAAATTTTTAAGCTACGCTATTAAACCAACATTTGATGTTGACAAACCAAATTATGCTAAAGTAACTTTAGCTCCTTTAGAAAAAGGAATGGGAACAACATTAGGAAATGCTTTAAGACGTGTATGTTTAACTGACATTCCAGGGGCTTCAGTTTTCGCAATTGAAATTCCTGGTGTCACTCATGAATTCCAAGCAATGGACGGGGTGAGTGAAGACGTTACACAAATTATCTTAAACTTAAAACAATTAGTGATTAAGGTTGACAGCAACATCTATCCTGATGAAAACTTTGAAGACCTTAAACTTGAAAATTGACCAGTCTTAAGTATTGACGTCCATGGTCCAAAAAAAGTGACAGGTGCTGACATTGTTTGTCCAACAGGATTTAGCATTGTAAACCCTGAATTACATATTTGTGATGTAACTGCTCCAGTAGATTTCCAAATGAGTATTTATGCTCAAACTGGCCGTGGTTTCGTGTCACAAAAAGAAAACCGCGAACGTTTAAATTCACTTAATGTAATTGCAACCGACTCATCATTCTCACCAGTTTTAGTTTGCAACTGAACTGTGAGTGAAGAAAAAGCTACAAAATATACCACCACTGATTCTTTAAGCATTGACTTACAAACCAATGGTAGTATGAGTGCTAGTGATGTCTTAGCAACTGCAGCAAGTATCTTAATGGCGCACTTCGCTCCTATTTCAAGTTTAAATGAAATCATTTCACAACAAGAATTCTTAGACCAAAACGCTGCAAACAGTGATAAACAAGAAATTTCTGTCGCTATTGACACCCTTGAATTATCACCACGTAGTTTAAACGGTTTAAGAAAAGCTGGTATTGTTAACGTTCACGATTTAATTAGCAAAACAACCAAACAAATTTGATCAATTAAAAATCTTGGATCAAAATCAGTTAACGAAATTGTAAATAAGATTCACGAAAGTGGATTAAAATTCAAAGATGAAGAAAAATAGGTAATAACGATGAGCTTCCAAAATAAACCAGGTAAGACTAGAGCATGACGTAAAATGATGACTCGTCAACAAGTAAGTGACGTGTTATCATACGGTCGGATTATTACAACTAAAACAAAAGCGAAAGAAACACAACGTCACGTTGACCACTTAATTACTTTAGGTAAGAAAAATACTTTAGCAGCACGTCGTGCCGCAGCCGCAATCTTATTAAACACTAAAGATTACAAAGTTGACGAATTACTTCGTAAATTATTTGATGTCTTAGCACCAAGTTACGAAAACCGTCACGGTGGATATACACGTGTGTTATTATTAGGTACTCGTCCAGGTGACAATACCGAACAAGCAATTCTTGAATTAGTTGATTATAAAGACACTAAAAAAGCAAGTAAGAAATAATTCTTTTTCCTTTCTTTTTTAGCAGGAATGTTATCAGTTTTAAATACTAGTGAAAGTCTATTCACTAGTATTTTTTGTTTCTTTGGGGTTTTTGAAGAAAAATAAAAACTCAACAAATTGCTGGCATTTATTTTGTAGTTTAGTTATTATTGTTTAAAATAACCATATGAGTAGTCCAATTATTAGTTTTAAAAATGTGAACTTTGGTTACACTGACGATAAACAAGTTATTAATAACTTGTCATTTGACATTATGCCCCATACCTATACCACCATTGTTGGTCATAACGGGTGTGGGAAATCCACCACCTCTAAATTGTTAATGGGGATTTTAAAACCGTCCTCAGGCGTGATTGCCATTAACGATGTTGTGATGAATAAAGATAATGTTGATATCTTAAGAGAAACCATTGGGATTGTCTTTCAAAACCCTGACAACCAGTTTGTAGGGATGACAGTGATTGATGATTTAGCTTTCGGGTTGGAAAACAAACGGGTTCCGCTTGAAGTCATGCACGAAATCATTGATCGGGTTTCTCACGCCATGGGGATTGAAAAAATCTTAGAAAAACAACCGAGTGAATTATCAGGGGGTCAAAAACAAAAAGTGGCGATTGCCTCTGTGTTATGTTTATCACCTGAAGTCATTATTTTTGACGAATCCACCAGTATGTTAGATCCTTTTTCAAAAGCCGAATTAAAGAAATTAATGGTAGATTTGGTCAAGATTGGCAACAAAACCGTTATTTCAATTACCCACGATATGGATGAGGTCATTAATGCTGACCAAGTGTTAGTTATTGATCAAGGGACCTGTGTGGCCCATGATGTTCCTGCCAAAATCTTTGAAGATGTTGATAGCGTGGAAAAATTGCAATTAGATTTACCAGCCACTTTAAAATTAGCTTATTATTTAAATAAAAATCACGAGGACATCCCTTTATCATTAAACCATGACCAAGTGGTGGCTAACATCGTGAGAAAGATTAACCATGACCAAGAATAAGCCAATTATTACTTTAAAAAACCTTTATTCTTTGTATAACCAAAATAATCAAAATTATTTTGTGGTTAACAAAGATATTAATTACGAATTCTTGCCTCATAAGACCTATTTTATTATTGGAAATTCAGGGTCAGGTAAATCAACCCTCATCCAACATTTTAATGGCTTAAAAGCGACGAAATACGGGTCTTGTCAGGTCAATGGGCGTGAAATCGGGACGGGTTTTGATTTAACAGGTTATTTTTTAGGGATGGCTCAGTTAGCCGATTTAGATGTTATCTTGCAAAAAGTGATTCGCTTTCGTTTAGACAAAAAGCCTCACTTGCATGTAAAAGTCTTAATGTTTCATAAAAATACAACCAATAATTTGGCTCGGATTTTTATTAATGCGATGTTTCATTACAATCCAAAACATGTTCATATGAAAGAACACCAAGGGATTAAATATTTTTATTTCTTTCATCAAGATGAATTACCAGTCATTGATGATTTAGCCTGAACTAAACCAGCTCCAACTGGAACGAAATTAAAAAGTTATTTAAATCTAAACCAGGTATGAAAGACCCATCACATTAAAAAAGTCAAAGAAATTAGAAAAACCGTGGCGACAGTGTTCCAATTCCCTGAATATCAATTATTTAAAGACCAAATCATTAAAGATGTCATGTTTGGGCCACTAAACTTAGGGATTAAAAAACCTCAGGCGTTAGAATATGCACAAAAATATTTAAAAATGTTAAATATGCCTGAAGACTTTTATCATCGCTCACCATTTGGATTATCAGGGGGACAAAAACGACGGGTTGCTATTGCTGGAATTTTAGCTATTCAATCTGAAGTCATTATTTTTGACGAACCAACGGCTGGACTTGATCCTGCTGGGGAAAATGAAATGTTAAACATCATTGCGAACTTAAAAACCAATGAACAAAAAACAGTCATTGTCATTAGTCATAACATGGACCATGTTTTACAAGAAGCTGATGAAGTGTTAGTCATGAATAACGGACAATTAGTGCAAACTGGTAGTCCTTATGAAATTTTTATGAACCCTGACCAAGTTCACCAATGAGGTTTAAATGTTCCCTTTGTCATTCAAACCTTTTATGATATTCTTAATCAAATCAAAGACCCTGAGCTTAAACAAATTTTTAAGTCTTATATGTGACATTACCAACCTCATAACATTGAAGCTTTTGTCAAGATGTTAGACCAATTCTTCAATGATCAAGCTAATCATCAATTAAGAAAGGATTTTTAATGGGTAATCAAGGTTATATTTATTCCAATTCATTAATCCATAAATTAAATCCAGCCTTAAAATTTATTGGGTTTATTTTAATGATTGTTTTGATTTTCTTGCCACTTGGCTATTTTGGCCAATTAATTGTTGGCATCATGGTAATGGTGGGATTCTTAATTTCTAAACTCTCAGGTAAAACCTTATTAAATATTTTAAAAAGTGTTTTGATTTTATTTATCTTACTGTTGGTGATTAACTGGGCGGTCTATAAAGAACCCATTGCTGTTTATTTAAATCCTGATGCAAATGTGTTGGGTTCAATTAATCCGAACTTAATGTTAACAGGGCCTGACTATCCTAATGGGTTTTATATTTCAGAGTTATGAGGAGGTTCTAAACCAATTATTTTTGATCTTCATAACCAAGATTTGATTGATAAAATTATCACTCAAAATGCTGTCACTCCCAAAGAATTAGATAGTGCGTGAAAGAATTTAAATACTGATGCTCAAACTACATTAACCCAATTGTTTCAAGGGAATTTATTAGCAGCCAAACAATATAACTGGTTAATGAGTCAATCCATGTGAAGTTTAGACAATGTCACTTATCATGTTAATCCTATCAATGGCATTAGTTATAATAGTGCGAATCCGTTTGGATTTGTGTACTATCACCAAGAATGATACACTTTAAGTCCCCGTGCAATTAATTTAGCTTTATATGTGTCCATTAAAGTCTTTTTAATGATTGTGTTAGCAACCTTGTTAACCGCCACTACCAGTGCGATTGAATTAACCAACGGGTTACAAGCCATTTTCTCACCTTTAAGAATCTTTAAATTGCCAGTGAATGAAATGAGTATGATGATTGCGATTGCCTTACGGTTTGTACCGAGTTTATTAATTGAATCTAAACGAATTTTAAATGCCCAAGCTTCTAGAGGGGTGGACTTCCATAACGGGGGCATGATGACCAAAATGAAAGCCTTAACTTCTTTAGTAGTCCCATTATTCTCAATTGCTTTTAAAAATGCTGACGATTTAGCTAATGCTATGGAAGCAAGAGGTTATAACCCTCGCAAGACCAGAACCAAATTCCGTTTATTAACCATTCAATGATATGACTGGGTCGCGTTCTGTTTCTTAGCATTTGTCATTGGCTTATTTATTGGTTTAATGCATACCAACTTTATTTTTGGTCCGTTCGGTCTTTTTGAACTTGAAATTTTAAATGGCTAATTATCAAATTGTCTTTAGTTTTTTAGGCCAAAAATTTAACGGGTCTTGTATGCAACCAAATCAAAAAACCGTCCAAGGCAGCATCAAAACTGCTCTATATGATTTGTTTCAAATTGAAACCAAAATTTATATGTGTTCACGGTTAGATAAAGGGGTCCATGCTAAAGCGATGGTAGCCAATTTTTATCTTGACAAAGACATTCACCCTGAGAAACTAAAAAACGCATTAAATGCCAGATTAAGACCTGATATTTATTTATCTGACTGTCAAATCGTTCCCGATAGTTTTAATAGTTTATTTAGTGCTCATCACAAGCACTATCAATATGTTATTTATACCGATCAAAAGAAATCCATTTTTTTAAATGATTATGCTTGAAATTTAAATCAAGCCCTTGATTTAAACAAATTAAATCAAATCAAAGATCTATTTTTAGGTGAACATGATTTTGCCTCATTTGCTACTAATGAAATGGGAACCACTATTAGAACCATTTCTAAAATAGAAATCACTAAATCTAAACATTTTATTTATATTGATATTATTGGACCAGGTTTTTTAAAAAACATGGTGCGGATGTTAGTAGCTAGCATGGTTAATTATACTTTAGATAAAATTAGCTACGAGCAAATCAAAGAATATTTATTAAAACCTTCTAAAGGAAAAGCGAATGATTTAGCTCCTGCGGGTGGATTATATTTGATCAGAGTGTTTTATTAGGTTGCAAACTTTCTGTTAGTTGTTAACAGGAAGTTTTTTATTGTCATGGGGCTGTTTTGAAAACGGGCAAACAAAATACTAACCTATGAAACCGTGTGAGTAGTTTCATAGATTAGTAAACCAAGTTGTTGTTGCAATAAATTTTATAAGATGGAATTGAGGATTTCTTTTCTTAGATTTTGGTATTCTTGTTCTGTCATTTTGCCATTTTTATACAATGTTTCAATAGTGTTTAATTTGGATTCAATTTCAGATTGAGAATTTGGAAGCGAAATTTTATTTGGTAAGATTGTTTGTTCTTGGAGCATCTCTTCTTCTTTTAATTGTGCCTGAACTGCTTTCTTATACATTTTTCTTTCCACAATAATTGCTCAGATACTGCCGACAAAGAAGGTTATAATTAAAAGGCCATGACATAATTTTCAATTCTTAATATCTTGATTGGTGATTAAGTTATAATTAATCAATTTTCTTAAATCAAATTTGTTACCTATTGATAACCCAGAAATTGAACCGATTAAATTAAACATAAAACCGATTCCAAGAAATGATATGATGGAAATTCATCACTCAGAAACACTTGCCGAAAGAATAATTCCAGCAATAAGAAAAGGGATTTCACAAATACAAGCTAGAATATTTACAATAATCAAACTTTGTATCTCTTTAGGAAGAGATGGTGGATTACGATACAAAGGCATTACCTCCGTTGAATTTTATTAATAATTAATATTATATAAACTAAATTATTTAAATAAATTTTAAGAAACATAATTATTAGTTATACAACTAAGGTATAGATGAACTCGTTTTGTTTTAGCTGAAATGATATGCAAATTAGTTAAAGTAAAATTCTTATTTTTTATGTGTAGAGGGGTGTATTTGTTTGGTTTAGTTTGAAAAGCAAAACCTTACTAAATAGGAAAATAATTGGTAGTTATTCTAACTAGAATAGTTAGAATGTGAAAAGAAAAAAACACAAAAAAATTGCTTTTTTGTCTTTTTAAAAAAGAAAAATTAAAAACATCTTTATAATAATGGTTAGGAAAAAATATTTAAGAATATTAATGAAAAGGAAATAGTATGACCAAAAAATCAAAAATCGGGGTTGGTATCGGTGTGAGTTTGGGTGCTTTAGCTATCGTTGGAACTGGCGTTGGTGTTTCTTTATCAATGCAAAGCACAACAACGACTGTTGTTCCAAGCAAACCAGAAACTCCAGAAGTACCTAATACAGATAATCAACCTGTAGTTCCCCCAACCGAAAATACTCCAAAACCAGATAAGCCAACTGTTCCTGTTGATCCTAAACCTGTTGAACCTCAACCAGAACCAGAACCAGTTGTACCTCCAGAACCAGTTGTTCCTGAACCAAAACCAGATAAGCCAACTGTTCCCGTGGTTCCTGAACCTGAATCAGAGAAACCAGCAAAACCTGAAGATACAAGGTTATTAATTACAAATGACAATGTAAATTCTATTTATGAAACTATTCAAACACAGTTACGAGATAGTTTTAATAACAACATCAGAAATATTGATGAAACTAGTTTAAATAACGAAACATTTGTTAATCAAGTGTTAGAGTCTATCAAGCAAGACTTACAAACTAAAAAGATTGATAGTAACTGAATTCAAAACCTTAGTTTTAGTGTTCAAGATAGTTCCAATACTGATGGGATCAGTAAATTAATTAGTTTTAGGTTAGGTTTTGATCCGAAATTAGTTCGGTTTGAAAACAATAACTTCCTTGTTTTTGCTGATAGTAGTACCAACCAATTAATTTCAAAGATGCCATTTAGTTTTGCAGCCACTGACAATGTGGTTAGTTTAGCTAAAATTGAAGCTTTAAAAAATATCTTAATTGATTGTATTCGACCTCTTTATTTAACTCCAAAACAAGATGTTAAGATTTCAAGTCAAGTGATTGCTGATAAAACCAATGAAGTTAAACAAGGTTTCTTAGCAACCACTGACTTAAACCAAAACATCATTGAAGACCTTGCTTTGGAAGTGGTAAACTTAAATGAAGGTTTAGTCAACTTCACTATTACCTTTAATCCAAAAGCGATTTTTAGTGATATTAGTCAAGACACCACTAACTTACAACTAAGTGGCAACACACTAAAAAGTATCAAACCAATTGAATGTGGCCCAGGTTATTTCATTTTTAAAAATGGAGTCTTAGAAGGTTTAACTGATAAAGGAAAACAAGCTCCTGTTCTTAACTTAAGTCCTTACTATATTAATCAAATTAATGACCAAGTCTTTAATGATGTTCAGGCTACAAAAATTAATATTTCGAATTTAACTTTAAAAGATGATACTTTAAACAATGTCTTTGGTAGTTGTCCAAACTTACAAGAAATTGTCTTACCAGCAAGTGTGAAAGTGTTAGCTCCAAGTTTATTTGCTAACTTAACCCAACTTACCAAGATTAATCTAGATGCGATTCATATTAGCAATTACCCAGCCAGTTTATTTGAAAACTGTGTTGGATTAAAACAAATTCCAATTAGTCAAGATTTAACTACTGTTGATGAAACGGCATTTAAAGGTTGTGCTAATATTCGAACAGTCGATGCTGCTAAAGCCTTTAAATTAAATCAATTAGAATTTAGTAAGATCTTTAGCGAAGCTGTTTTAAATCGAACCACAAAGGTTGTGATGCCCGAACAATGAACAACCCTTCGGGTTCCTGATATTAGCCTTCCTAACAATAGTTCTGGGGTTCCAGATTGAAGAAATGATCCATTGTGATTAAAAATCAGTAGTATTAAAAACACCTTTGATTTAACATTACCATTTAATTGTAAATTAGATGATTTCTATTTCGCTGGTTGAAAAAACATCGGTGATGTCTATACTGAAATTTTAAGTGAAGGTATGGGTGACCACGTGTTTGATGGTAGTAGCATTCGTTCCTTTAAATGTAACTTACAAAGAACTAAGGTGAAAGCTGTTCCTGATGATATGTTCTATAATTGTGCTAATTTACAAGAATGTAACTTCTTATCAGCTGAATCCCAATTTACTGAAATTAGACCATTTGCATTTAGAGGTTGTACTAGTTTAAGAAATGTTGTCTTCCCACCAAAAATTGAAAGCATTTCCCAAGGGGCATTTATGGAAGCGATTTTAAGAGCTCCTGCTGATACTCCATTCCATATTAATGACACCTTAAAATACTTATGTGGTGGGGCTGGTGGTGTGAAACAAAATGAAGCGGCATTTTTAAGATGTAAATTATTAAATGCTGACGGCACCAAAATTGACTATGATGTCCTTGATCCAAAGATTGTTGTTGATGGACCAGGCTATATAACAGTTTCAAGCAACCATAATAAAGTCTTATGACCATCCAAACCACAAGACGAAGATGAAGATAAAACTAATTCAAACCAATCAATTTAAAAATTTATAAAATCCTAAAGAGAATAGATTATGAAAACAAAAAACAAAATTGCGGCCATTATTGGTTCTAGTGCTGGAGCTATTGCTTTAGTCGGAACAGTTGTTGGGCTTAGTGCTAATGCTTATTTAACTGCCCATCAAACTACCAATAGTGATAAGCCAAGTAAACCAGTTAAAGATAAGGTTCTTAACCCAGCTAATGCTCAAACCTTATTTGATACTGTGAAAGACCAACTTGAAAATTTAAATAAGAATCACCCTGATAAAATCAATGATACTTATTTAAATTCACCAGAATTCCAAACTCAAATCAAAACTGAAATTGCTAAAGCCTTACAAGATAGTAATATTGAAGCTTCTGATATTCAAGACATTCACTTTAATACTCAAGCTGATGCTACTAACCCAAACCAAACCAAAGTTGGCTTTGAAGTTAAATTTGATGATAAAGTTGATGCTAGTGGTTTAAGTGAAAACCCAAACTTTAATGTCACTGGTCATGATTTAACAACCAAAGAACCAATCGTTTTAGAAAAGCCAACCACTCCAGTGGTTCCTAAAACTTTAGATGCCTCAATGGCTCAAACCATTTATGACACCATTAAAGATAAGATTGTGGTTTTAAATCAAAATGAACCAATTCAGTTTGAAAGTTTATTGAATTCAAAAGAATTCAAAAATGATGTTAAACAAGCACTTGCAAATGCTTTAAGCACTGCTGGTATTCAAACTAGTGATATTAAAGACCTTAGCTTTAATACAAGTGTTGATAGTACTGATAGTTCAAAACTTGATGTTAACTTTAGTATTGTCTTTAATGACAATGTTAAATTAGAAAACTGAACTGGTAACACAATTTTTGATGTTTCTGATCAAACCTTAAATAACAAACAACCAGTAAAAGTTAATAATCCTAGTTATACTCCAGTTGTTCCAACTTTAAGTGCGAGTGTAGCAAAAGATTTATTTGTTGAAATTAACAACCAATTACATAATGTTTATGTTAATAAACCACTTGATTTCAACGCTGCTTATTTAACTAGTGAAGGGTTTATTAATCAAGTTAAAACCGCCATTGCTCCAGTTTTAAAACAATCAAATATCTTACCAACTAACATTAGCAGTCTTGCTTTTAATGTTAGTGTTGATCCTAACACTAACGTTGTGAGTGTAGTTCCAAGCATTAGTTTTAATGGAGTCACCTTTACTGATTTAAGCTCAGTTGCTAATATTTGAGATGTTCAAGATGCTAGTTTAACTTTCAAATACCCTGTAAGAAAACCAGGCCTTAACCCATTCTTAAGTTTAGCTAATGCCAATAAGTTATATGCAAATGTATTAACTGCTCTTAAAGGTATTTATCAAAATAATACTAATAACATTACTGAATCATTCTTAAATTCCCAACCTATTAATGAAAAGATTGTTGCTTTTGTAGTTAGTGCTTTAACTGATAGTCATATTAAAACTAGTGATATTACTCAACTCCAATTTAATGTAGTTGATAATAGTGGGGATAGTTTATATGATGTTAGCTTTAGTGTTACTTTTGGTCCAGGGGTCAGTTTCGCAGCTAACCTTAATCAAAGTGAAAACTTCAGTGTAAGTGCTAATAAATTAACAACTAAAAAACCAATTAGTTTTATTGATCTTCGTATGAATAATGATAAGATGCAAAAGATCTATGACATTATTCAAGCTCAATTAGCTAATTTAAAAACATCCAATGTTTTTGACATTAATGATACTTATTTAAATGCTGAAGCCTTTAGTAATTTAATTAACCAAGAAGTAACGAAACAATTAAAAGTAGATGCAAGCAAAATTATTGATAGTATCGACTATTCAATCAATCGGGCAACTGACACTGTAACTGCTTTTGTTAACTTCAACCAAAGTATTACTTTCTTACCTGATATTAATGTCCCTAATGTTGCAAATAACGGTTATCAACAATACATTATGACCTTTAATAATGTTGGAATTAATAAAGTTATTGATGCTAATAGTTTAGATACTTTATATAGTAAAACTCAAATTTGAGTAAATAATGCTTATAAAAGTACACCATGATTAATTTATAACAACTATTTAAATGGAGAAGGAAATAAAAAAAGTCTTAATTCTGCTTTAGAAGTTGCTAAATTTAATCCAGGTGTATTAAAATCAATGACCTTTGATGTTAAAACTAAAGAAAATAAGGTTAATTTTGATGTCGTTTTTGCTGATGATGTTCAATTCGCACCTTCATGTACTGAAACAACCTCATCAAATTATCAATTTGACAAAGATACTAAAACATTTAAAACGGTTTATGATTTTGATTTATCAATGGTCTTTGATCAAACTAGATTTACAAGCATTTGTAATTATGCTAAACAAGCAGCAACCCAAATCTTTAATAATTTAAATGCTCAAAATAAATTAGACGAACTTCAAACCAAACTTAATGAACAAGTTGTTTCAAATGGTATCTTAGATGCCTTCAAAACTGATACTGGATTTAATACAAGTCTTGTTAAAGATTCAAAAATTGAATATACAGTTACAAACGAAACTGAATCATCAGGCACAAAATATGATGTAGTCTATAAGTTCTCTCTTACTAGTGGTGCAAGTATTTCAAACCAATTCGCAACCGATAACTTCACTGTTACTAAAGCAGATAAAACTACAACATATGAATTAAAGAATCCAATTCAATTAGTTAAAGCTGACACCAGAACTGTTATTGATGCTAATGCTTTAAATAGTTTAAAAACTGCAGTTGAAAATACCATCAAACCAATTTATGCAAAAACAACACAAGCAAACAATGGGGTTGAAATTTGTCAAGAAACATTAAATAAACAAGTAAATAGTATTAAAGATGCTTTCGCTGCTACAAGTTCTATTCCAAGTGGTGCCATTACTAACTTAAGTATTGATAATTTAAGTGCTACTGATTTAAATAATGGTAATATTAAGATCAATGTTCAATTTGATCCAACTAAAGTTAAATTTGATGATGGTTTAACTAATGAAAGTTTTGAATTAAATACTGCTAATACATCACTTAC
>JAHHTK010000012.1 GCA_020024695.1 Ureaplasma sp.
CTACAGTGGCAGTTTTCACCACATTCACCTTCGCAGGTGCATTCACAGTTGCAATCATCGCAGTGACATTCTTTTTCGCAGTCACATTGACAGTCACATTCGCAGTGACAGTTTTTATTTGTATTTTTTTCCATAATATTACGCTCCATTATGTTTGTTTTATTTAATTGTAAGTTCAAAAACTATTTTTTGAAACTAGCTTGAACCTCTTTAATATAATCATCAACATTTTTATTGGATTTTGGAATGTTTTGACGAATAGCATCTATTTGTTGTTTCGTTAATTTAGATGGTTTAGCATAAACGATTTCAACATATAGATCCCCCGTACCATTTTTGGTTACGACACCGCCTTTTGGAATCCGAATACGAGATTCATTGGCGGTGTAGGCTGGTAAATCAATTTTCTTTTCACCATAAGGGGTTGGGACAGTAATTTGTCCCCCAACAACTGCAATTAATGGATCAACTGGCACGATAATATGTAAATCATCACCTTCCCGAGCCATATAACGGTTGTCAGCAATATCTAAATAAATGTAAACATTTCCAATTTGGCCGTTTAATTCGTTCCCACGGTTAGAAATGGTTAATGGACGTTGACTTGAAGCACCTGGTGGAATCGTCACTGTTAGACTGACATGAACTTCTTCATACCCTTTACCATGACACTTCTTACACTTATCTTTAATTATAGTTCCATTTCCTTGACATGTTGGACAAACTTTTTGAGCACGAGAAATTCCAAATGGAGTACGAACTTCTTGAAAGACATAACGTTGGCCATGACATTCAGGACAAACTTCGGGTTGAGTACCTGGGGCTGCCCCAGTCCCATGGCAAACATCACAAGCAACTTTTCGGTCAAAATTAATTGGAATATCGCACCCTAAAATGGCTTGCATAAATGTTAACCGTAATGAAAGTTCAATGTTTAAATTCAAACTATCTTGTTTTTGTTGGCGACGGGAACTAAATCCACCTCCAAACAAATCTTCAAATGAGGTGGAATATTCACCAGCACCACCTCCCATGCCACCAAACATTTGACTAAAAATATCGTTAATATCAAACCCACCCATATTGCCATAACCATTTTCACTGGCTGTGCCATAACGGTCATAACGTTCTTTCTTTTGCGGGTCGCTTAAGACTTCATAAGCTTCAGAAACATCTTTAAATTTTTGTTCTGCATCGGGTTCTTTATTTAAGTCAGGGTGATATTTTTTTGCTAACGTACGGTAAGCTTTTTTAATTTCATCTAAAGTGGCATTTTTATCCACTCCTAATATTGCATAATAATCTTTATTGGCCATGTTTTTTGTCTTCCCTTAATAAAAGTTATTACATTATATCATAATTAGCACTCACATAATGATATTGCTAATAATGTAATTCTTTAAAGATTGAATCAATTAACTTTTGGATTTGTTTATCTTGATCAAAAAGGTTGTTATTTTTAGATAACGAAGTGGTAATCGTACTTCGTTCTTTGTTTAAAATATCAGCGATTTGACCATGGTTGAAATCTAATTTCTTGTTCAAGATATAAATGATGACATTTCTAGCATAGACTACGCTTTTGGAACGGTCTTTGCCTTTAATTTTGTCAACTGAAACGTTATATTGCATTGACACAGCATTGATGACCCCATCAGCATTGATCGCAGTTTCAATCCGAATTTCTTCAGGGACATTGGTTTTTTTGACCACATGTTTTAAACCTAAATAGTTGGCAACTTGTTGATCAGTCATGACGGGATTGATACTGCTATCATAAAAAGTTTCTAAAGTAACAATCGCCCCCATTAAGGACCGAATATCATGGGTATAAACTTCACATAATAAATCAGTCGCTTTATCATCTAATTGAAGTTCAAAGCCTTGTTTTTGAATTCATATTAAAATGAATTCCCGACAAGATTGGTTATCTAAAACAGGCATCTTAAATTGGATTCCCCCTGATAAACGGGAGTGGAATCTATCTGGTAAACCAGCATATGAAGTCACGTCACGGTCACTTGTAATAAATAACAACTTGTTTTTAGTTCGCATTTCATTAAAAATATCAAAGAATAAATCAAGAGCACTTTCTCGGCCTGAAAACATTTGGAAGTCGTCAATAATGACCACATCATAAAATAAAATTCATTCTTTAATTAAATTAAAGATTTCAGCTTCATTATTTTTATTTCTAGCTTCTTGCAATTGACGTGATAATTCCCCTGCTGGAATATATAAAATATTGCAATTAGGGTGGTGAGCGTATCATTCGTTAGCAAACGCATTAACTAAATGGGTTTTACCAGTTCCTGCATTTCCGTGAATAAAAATTGGGAAGCGACTTTTGTCAAATTTGGTTTTCATTCATGAATCTAAAACCCGTTTTTTCAAGTCTTTGGTAGGGGTTGTGACAATAAATTTATCAAAAGTTAAGTCTTCTTGAATCCCCACTAAACCTTTGGTTGGGGCCTTATGATTTGCTTGAAAATGGGGTGTTTCAGCATGGGTTTGGTTTGGTTTTAAAACATCAAAATTAATAGTCAATTCTTGACTATCAAAGACTTTTTTAGCAGCCAAATTAAAATTTGTTATTCCAATTTTGGCACCCAATCAATCATAGGTAACTTGATCAGTTTTAATGCTTAA
Organism: Ureaplasma sp.; assembly: GCA_020024695.1. Classification (GTDB taxonomy): domain Bacteria; phylum Bacillota_I; class Bacilli_A; order Mycoplasmatales; family Mycoplasmoidaceae; genus Ureaplasma. The sequence continues at coordinate 2,650 of JAHHTK010000012.1, forward strand.
AACATCATTTTCATATTTGGTAATTTTTAAATTCTTGATTCAGTCCGTTTGGTCAACTAAAGTGTGATCATCCTTTTGAAGTTGTTCAAAAATTTTTTGCAATATTTTAACGAATTTATCCATGATATACCCTTAATTTAAAAGTTTTCTCTATATATTCTATATCCAACTATTTATAAAACGCTATGAATATGTTATACTTTATAAGTATTATTTACATAATATAAAAGTCCAAATATAAGGATTCACAAATGAAAAGAACATTCCAACCAAACAAAAGAAAACGTGCAAAAACTCACGGTTTCTTATCAAAAATGGCAACTAAAAAAGGCCGTGAATTATTAAAACGTAGACGTCAAAAAGGTCGTCACAGATTAACAGTATCTGACGAAAGATAATTTTATGACACACTACGGTGTGCTAAAGCAAGATAAATTAATCAAGCAAACAATTGTAAGTAAACAACGGTTAATTAATCAATCATACATTATGCACTACCATCAAACTGAAGCTTCTGAAAGTTTTGTAACCGTGGTAGTTTCGAAAAAAATTTCAAAGTTAGCTGTTATACGTAACAAAATTAAACGCCAAGTGAAGATGATGATTCGCACTCATCCACATTGATTTGTAAGTGGTTTTAACATCGTCATTGTTATCAAACCAAATTATCTTGAGCATGACTTTACAAGCAATTGTAAAGCTCTTAATACCTTATTTAAAAAACTAGGAGGAACTGTCAGTGTCAAACGCAGTTAATGCCGCAAACATCATAGTTCCAGACTTTGCAAGTAAGGCTAACCATACTAACAAAAAACGGAAAACTAAGAAAATTTTAAAAATTCTTTTGAGAGTTCTTAAAATTATCGTTTACTTATTCTTTTTCGGAATTGGGTTATACGGGTGTTTCCAAACCATGATTGACTCATATGTAATGAGTTCAACCACCGTTGGAAACGGCTTAGAAATCGGTTTTAATATCAATGACATTAGTCATGCTGATATTCGGTTTAGTTTAGTCTACTCAGGGACTGGTTCATTCTACGGATTTAGTGATTTCACTTGAGATTACGGTCCTTTCTATGCAATCTTTGTGTGACCATTCGCTCAATTGTTATTATTATTCATGTGAGCTACCAAAGATTGACCAGCAGGTCTAAATGCAATTTTAGGAATCTTTTTCTTATTATTAATTATTAGAATTATTACTATGGCTGTTTCCAGTCGTTCTATTCTTCAAACTGAAAGAATGAGTGAAATTCAAGGTAAGATCAACGAAATTAATGGTAAATATAAAGATGCCAAAGATATGGCAAGTCGTCAAAAGAAACAAATGGAAATCCAAGCATTATATGCAAAATATAACATTAAACCATTTGCAGCTTTTGAACAAATCTTAATTACCCTTCCAATTTTCTTGATTATTTATCGGGTCATTACAACTTTAAGACCATTAAAATTCATTTCAATCTTCGGTATCTGAGACATGACGGTTTCACCAATTACTGAAATCTTTAGTAACTTCACCCACATGGGTTGAACCTACATCTTCTTCCTAGCATTAGTCATTCCAGCTCAATTCTTAAGTCAATGATTACCAAGAAAATTAGCTCGTATGCGTTCCAAAAATGCTGTAACAGTCGGACAACAAGCTAAGAAATCAGGTAAGAGTGGTCGGATTATGAATACCGTCATGAACGTCTTTATGACAATCTTAGTTGTTATTTCAGCAACTGGTATTGGTGTTTATTGATTCTTTAACTCATTATTCTCTATGGCTCAAAGTGCTATTATCCACGCAATCATTATGAAGAAGCGTCAAAAAGGCATTGACTATAAAGAAAGCATATTAACTAAGTTAAATGTCGCTTAATATGACCAATAATATTAAACACAAATTAGTTAAACAAGAAGATTTTGTTGCTAGTAAAAAACTAGGGCAAAACTTCTTGTTTTGTGTTAATACACAAAAAAGAATCGTCCAAGCCGCCCAAATTGATCCTGACCAAGATATGGTCGTTGAAATTGGACCAGGCTTTGGAGCCATTACCAAACACTTACTTGAAACTAAAGTTCCATTAATTGCTATTGAATTAGACAAACGGTTACACGAACGGTTAAGCCTTGATTTCGGTCGTTATGACAACTTCACTTTAATCCAAGGTGATGTTTTAAAAGTGGATTTTCAAACCCTTTTAAAACCTTATTTAGGACATAAAAAAATTAAAGTGGTGGCCAACTTACCATATTACATTTCTTCCAAAATTATTTTGCATTTATTACAAAGTATGTGTGTTGATGAATGTATTATTATGGTTCAAAAAGAGATGGCAGAACGGATTAGTGCGACTGCTGGCATGCGTGATTACAATGGTTTTTCAGCCTTGTTAGCTTATTATTGTCAAATTGATTATTTATTCACTGTCAAGCCAAATTGTTTTACACCAGCACCGAAAGTGGATAGTGCGGTTGTAAAAATTAGTTTCTTTAACGATAAGAAATATGATGCTGCTTTTGACCAATTTTTAAGAACTTGTTTCTTTGCTCCTCGCAAAACCTTACTGAATAACCTTGGCAATAAATATTCCAAGTCAACAGTAATGAATTTATTGTTAGCAAATGACATTGACTTAAACATTCGGCCACAAATGTTATCCACTGCAACTTTTTATCACCTTTATGAAAGTTTAGCAAATGAAACTCAAAGCCGTAAGTAAAATTAATCTCGGTTTAAATATCAAGCCTCAAAAAAAGGGTGCTAAAAAGCATGAAATTTATTCTTTGATGGCTCGCTACAATGACCTTTATGACGAAATCGACATTGAGGCGAGTGATCAAAAAACCCAAGTTATTTATTATCAACAACATCAATTGTTAGTTTTAAATAACTGTGTGGTTACCAAAGCATTAGCTTATTTAAATAAAAAATTCTCTTTAAAACATAATTACCATATCACCATTCAAAAACAAATCCCAATTGGGAGTGGGTTAGGTGGTGGTTCCAGTGATGCTGCCAGTGTGATGCTGTTTGTCTGTCAAAATGAAAACATCTCACCAAAAGCACTCGATTGAACTGAAATTGCTTTAGAAGTTGGGAGTGATATTCCGTTCTTTTTAAGCCAATATCCAAGTGCGATTGTAGCTCACTATGGTGATCAAATCAGTCCAATAACACTTCCAACTAACTTACAAATTAAGTTATATTTATCAAATCAAATGGTGAGCACCACAATTATGTTTAAAGAGTTTGATATATTGAATAAGAACATAGATAATATAAATAATTATCAATTATTTATGCAATCAATAAAAACAAAGCAACCTGTAAATCTCAACAATGATTTACAACCACTTTGTTTAAAAATGTGTCCTGTAGTTTCACAAGTTTTTGAAACCGTGGCCAAAGTCCATGACTATGTGACTTTAAGTGGTTCAGGGCCAACCATTATTGGTTTAAATTATAAGAAAGGTTAATTATGGCTATCCGTTGTCGTTATGCTCCTAGTCCAACTGGTTATTTCCATATTGGAGGGGCTCGTACTGCATTATTTAATTATTTGTATGCTAAACATAATAAAGGAACCTTCATTGTTCGGATTGAAGACACTGATGTTGCCCGAAATGTGGAAGGTGGGATTGAAAGTCAACTTGAAAACCTTGCTTGATTAGGAATTAAAGTTGATGAATCAGTTTTATACCCTGGTTATTGTGGTCCTTATATTCAAAGTGCAAAGTTTGATGTTTACCGTCAAAAAGCTCTTGCATTAGTTGACCAACATAAAGCATACTACTGCTTCTGTAGTGAAGAACAATTACAAAAAGATCGTGATGAAGCATTCGCAAATCATGAAACACCAAAATATAAAAGACATTGTTTACATTTAAGTGAACAAGAAGTCCAAGCAAAATTAGCACAAAACATTCCAGCTGTTATTCGGTTAAAAGTTGATGAAACTAAAAACTATACTTGAAACGATTCCATTCGGGGTGAAATTTCAGTCCCAGGAAGTGCTATGACTGACCCAGTTATTTTAAAATCCAACGGAATTGCGATGTATAACTTTGCTGTTGTCGTTGATGACTATGATATGGGTATTACTAATGTTTTAAGAGGGGAAGAACATATTTCTAACACCCCTTACCAATTAGCCATTACGGAAGCATTAGGCTATAAACCAACCATTTCTTATGGCCACTTATCAATTATCGTTGATGAAACTGGTAAGAAATTATCCAAACGAAATAAAGATTTAAAACAATTCATTGAAGATTACCGTTTAATGGGTTATTTACCAGAAGCTGTCTTTAACTTCTTAGCTTTATTAGGTTGAACTGATAAATCTAACACCGAAATTGAAGACCCTCAAACCATCATTGACCACTTTGATATTCATTCCGTTTCAAAATCACCAGCCTTTTTTGATGTTAAGAAAATGGAATGAATTGGCAATGCTTATTTCAAAAAGATGGATGACCAAGCTTATTTAGATTTCGTAAAACCTTTTGTCAATTCGCAAAACCCAGTTTTAAAGGTTGATGAAAAAATGGTCTTATTAATGTTTAAATCAGCTATTTCATATGCTAGCCAATTAAATACTTTAATTAGTGAAAACTTTGCTTGCTTAGAACCAGACTTTAGTATTCCAGCAAATTGAAATGATAATTTCACAGCTGATCAAAAAGTTATGTTAACTGAATTTAAAGACCGTTTAGCTAACCTTGAAGACTTTAATGATGTCAATATTCAAGCTACTATTAAACAAATTGGAGCTGATTTCAAAATTAAGGGTAAAGATTTATTTATGCCAATCCGTTTAGCAGTGAGTTTTGCTTCACACGGACCAGAATTAGCCAAAACCATTTATTTAATTGGTCGAGACCAAGTAGTTGCCAACCTTACTCGTATTGTAAAGAAAGATAACTAATCATAATGGATATTAAGATTGCTCATTTAATTAAAGATTCAATTCACGGGACCATTAACTTCTCACCAACCTCATGAAAATGAGCCCAACCGATTTTACACTCTTATGAGTTTCAACGTCTAAGTCGGGTTATGCAATTAGGGACTACTTTTAAAACCTTTCCATCGGCAGTTCATACCCGTTATAACCACTGTTTAGGGGCTTATGAAATGGCTCGGAAAATGCTGGTATCTCTATCAGCTAGTGATCCTAGCATTGAAGAAAATCAAGTCCAAACAGTGTTAGCAGCAGCGATGTTGCACGATATTGGCCATGGTCCCTTAAGCCATAGTTTTGAAGGCTTTTATCATGGGTTTGACCACGAAAAAGTGGGGATTGACATTATCATGAGCCAAGAGGGAACCATTTATAAAAGTCTGGCAGCTGCTGGGATTAATCCTCGGGAAGTGGCAAATTTATTGGCAAAGAAAAATACAGTGCACTGAATGCAAGCGATTATCTCAAGCCAACTTGATTGTGACCGTTTAGACTATTTATTACGTGATAGTCATAACACTGGGGTTAGTTACGGAGTTATTGATTCTTCTATCATTATGAAGTGAATTAAGAAGGTCGGTGACCGCTTAGTGTTTGATTTAGAATCTGTTTTTTGAATTGAAAACTTCTTAATATCTCGTTACCATATGTTCATGCAAGTTTATTGCAACGACAAGAACCTGAAAAATGATTTATTAGTGACCTTAATTTTCAAACGGTTAAAACAATTAAGTCACCAACCAGACATCATTGGTTGTTTAAATCCTTATTTTTGAGAATTATATGAACCAGTCGTGCACCATCGTCTCACCAGTTTAGATCAATTCTTAAAATTAGATGACTATAACTTACAAGGTTTTATCCAATCCTTATTATCTGTTCCTGATAAAACCTTAAACCGTTTAGTCAATGGTTATTTATATGACATTGACTATCGCCTAGAAATTGTCAACCAAGTGAATGATGACCAAATCTTTCACAAAAATAATGATGAAAATAATTTCCAATATTATAGTCAATCTTATAAAATAGTTTCATATTTATTTGATCAAAAAAATCAAATTAAAATCTATAATCCAAATACCGATCAGGTAACCAACTTTGCTGATTGTTCAGAAGTCTTTGCTAGTGAAGCCTCTTGCCCAATTAGTAAAAACATGTTGCAATACACATTGATTGATAAAAAAACCGATAAAGGAGCATAAAAATGCAAAAAGATAATTACTTAACTGCTGCTTATGAAGTGGCAAAGCAAGACCTTCCAGTTGATGGTTTTGATTTTGATAAACTTTGAAAAATGGTCGCTAAACGTTTAAAAATGAACCAAGAAACTTTTAAAACTGAATTACTTGGAGACTTTTATACCGACCTTTTACAAGACGGTAACTTTGTCTTTTTAGGTGACAACATGTGAGTGTTACGTGAAAACATCACTTACGACCGTTACCAAAGATTACGTGACAGCATTAGTGATAAAGACCTTAACTTATCTGATGCTGAATACGGTGGTTATAGTCCTGAAGAAGTAGATAACATCGATACTGAATACGACGATAAAGAAGACAATAATGGTCGGGTCGCTGATGATGAATTAGTTGAAGATGATTACGATACTGATTTAGACGACGAAAAAGAAGATGATGACGAAGAAGATAGTGAATCTTTAGACTCTGATTTTGACGACGAAGACGAAGAAGACGATAAATAATTATGGGTTTAGCAACAGGGATTATTGGTTTACCCAACGTTGGGAAATCAACTTTATTTAACGCTATTACCAATTCCCAAATCTTAGCTGCTAACTATCGGTTTGCAACTATTGAACCGAACGTGGGAATTGTGAATGTTTATGACGAACGAATCCAAAAATTGGCTTCACTTTTCAATTCTGAAAAAGTGATTCCCGCCACCGTTAAATTCGTAGACATTGCAGGCTTAATTGCTGGGGCCAGCCAAGGTGAAGGTTTAGGCAATAAATTCTTAGCTAACATTCGGGATGTAGATGCCATTGTTCATGTAGTGCGTTGTTTTGATGATAAAGACATCACCCATGAATACAATTCTGTTGATCCTGTGCGTGATGCTCAAGTCATTAATTTAGAATTAATTTTGTCTGATCTTGAAATTGTTGAAAACTACATGAATAAGATTCGGATGAAAGCTAAAAGTGGTGATAAATTATCCATTGAAATTTTAAACACTGTGGAACCTATTTGTGAAGCTTTAAAAAATGAAAAGCCAGCCAAATCAGTTCCATTAACAGCTCACCAAAGAAAATTGATTAGTAGTTTAGGTTTAATTACTTTAAAACCAATGTTATACATTGCTAATGTTAACTATGATGATATTAGCAATCCAACTGCTAATGCTCACTATCAAAATTTAAAAGCATATGCTAACCAAACCCATGAAGAAATTATTCCAGTCTCAATTAAAATGGAATATGATATTTCTACTTTAAATGATGATGAAAAAGTTGTATTCATGGAAGAATTAAACATCCACCACACAGGCTTGGATTTAGTCACAAAAGCTTGTTATCAAATGCTGAATTTAGCGACCTATTTTACTTGTGGTCCAAAAGAAACCCATGCTTGAACTTTTAAAAATGGCATGAATGCGAAAGAATGTGCTGGTATTATTCACAGTGATTTTGAAGCAGGTTTCATTAAAGCTGAAGTTTTATCATATACCGATTTAATGGAATATGGCTCAGAAAAGAATGCTAAAGAGGCAGGTAAAATGCGTCTTGAAGGCAAAGATTATCTAATGCAAGATGGTGATTTTGTCGTCTTTAAATTTAACAAAACTAAATAAAAGAGTTTTTAATTATGGCACGTAATTCTCATATCGCAGGGTTTATTCGGGTCATTTGTGGGCCAATGTATGCTGGGAAATCTGACGAATTAATTCGTCGCCTAGCCAGAGCTCAATATGCCAAAGTTCCCTATTTAACTTTTAAACCAAGTACTGACTCACGAACTGTTGATGAAGTAAGTTCACGGAACTCAACCCTTAAGATTCCTGCCATTACTATCAATCAATCGCTTGAAATTCTTGATTATATTCAACAAACAGATCCAATCCCTAAGATTATCGCTATTGATGAAGCCCAATTCTTTGATAATCATTTAATTGATGTCGCTTCCTTTTTAGCTAAAAATGGGTTTGAACTTATTATTGCTGGCCTTGATAAAGATTTTAAGGGAGAACCTTTTAGAGTTGTGGCTGACTTGTGTGCGTTAGCAGATGAAGTCACTAAACTCTCCTCAATCTGTACCAAGTGTGGTAAGGAAGCAGTTTATAGCCAACGGTTAATCAATAACAAACCAGCCCATTATGATAGTCCCATTGTCTTAATTGGTGACAAAGAATCTTATACAGCAAGATGTCGGGACTGCTTTGCGATTCCAGGGGCTCATTGAGAAACTGAACCTGAATATATTGATTTCAAAACTTGAAGACAGAATCATAAATAGCTCTTCGAACCTTATTAAAGTTCGCAGAACTTTTTATTTCTTCAAAAAAACAGGTCGACTTTTTTAACTAGTCTTTTTACAGTCTGGTTTTAGTCTATAATTATTTTTAACAAGGAGATTTTATGAACGACAAATTATTATATTTGGACACTTATGTATTGCAAAAAGATATGCGAGTTCGGTTACCAAAATCAGTTTTATCAAATTTAAACTTAACCAAAGGCGAAAGTGAATTTGATATTTATTTAGATGTTAAAAATAACAGTCTAGTTTTAAAACTTCATTCCCAAGCTAAAGGTAAATAAAATGCGTTTTATTGGTCGTAAAACTTTACTACTAGATAATATTCACGAAGTTATATTAGAGCACGCTCCAGACGCTAAAACCTTTTGTGACATCTTTTCTGGTTCAGGGACAGTGGCAAGATATTTTAAACAATGATATGAAGTAAGTTCAAATGATTTACTTTATTTTTCTTATGTTTTGCAAAAAGCAACAGTTGAAAATGATAACCTTCCCACTTTTGATAAACTTAGCCAAACTTTAAATATTAATGATCCTATAACTTATTTAAACTCACTAGAACTTCAAGAAATGGAATATTTAGCTCAAGAAAAACGGTTTTTTCAAAACACATATGCTCCAATTGGCAACCGAATGTATCTTAATAATGAAAACGCTTTAAGAATTGACTACATACGGATCCTGATTGAAACTTGGTATCAAAACCACTTACTTAATGAAAACGAATACTATTATTTATTAGCTTGTTTAATTGAAGGGATTCCTTTTGTTTCAAATATTTCAGGAACCTATGGGGCCTACCATAAAACATGAGATAAACGGACCTATAAGAAATTTGAATTAATTCGGCTAGATGTTATTTCTAACCGAAAGAATAACAAATGTTTTAATCAAGATGGTAATGAATTGATTCACGCACTTCAAGGCGATGTTTTATATATTGATCCTCCATATAATAGTCGCCAATATTTACCTAATTACCATCTCTTAGAAACAGCTGCTTTATATGATTATCCAATTGCCAAAGGGGTCACTGGCCAACGAAACTATGATAATAAAAAATCTGATTTTTGCATTAAAAATAAAGTCTTGTCATCTTTTGAAGACCTTATTAAAAATGCTCACTTCAAACATATAATTTTAAGTTATAGTACCGATGGACTAATGACTTTAAGTGATATTGAAACAATTATGAAAAAATATGGTCTTCCAGCCACTTTTAAAATTTATTGAATCCCTTATCGTCGTTATAAAAGTCGTCCTCAAAAAGAAAAAAATACCTTAAAAGAAATGCTAGTCTATATTCAAAAAGAGGTTCATTAATGCAATATATTAAAAATCCAATCAATTATGTTGGTGGTAAATATAAAATTTTAGCTCCAATCATGAGTTATTTTCCAACCAACATTAATACCTTTGTTGACCTTTTTGCTGGGGGTTTCAATGTTGGAATTAATGTTGATGCCAAAACTATTATTGCTAATGATCAAATTAGTTATTTAATTGATCTTTATGAATATTTATCTCGGCATGAAATTGATTTTGTACTCAATCAAATTAAGTACCGCATCTACCAATACCAATTGTCCAAAATTAATGTGGATGGTTATAATGCTTTAAAAAGTCATTACAATGAAACCAAAGATATTGTAGATTTTCTTGTGCTAACCTTTTATGCTTTTAACCATCAAATTAGATTTAATAATCGTCATCAGTTTAACACTCCGTTTGGGAAACAACGTAGTTGCTATAATGCCAACATTGAAAAGAACTTAATTAATTTTTGCACCAGTTTGCACCAAAAAAATATTTTGTTTTCCAATAAAGATTTCTTGAAGGTTGATTTTTCTCAATTAGGAACTGAGGATTTAGTTTATTGTGACCCTCCTTATTTAATTTCAACTGGTTCATATAATGATGGTAACCGAGGCTTTAAAAATTGAACCGAAAAAGAAGAACTGGAACTATTGAACCTCCTTGACGATTTAGACGCTCAAAATGTCAAATTTGCCCTTTCTAACGTCTTTTATCATAAGGGATTGACCAACCAATTATTAATTGATTGAAGCAAAAAGTATAAAGTCCACTATATTGATAATTCTTATGCTAATTGCAATTATCATTTAAAAGATAAAAGTTCTCCGACCGTTGAAGTTTTAATTACAAATTATTAAGTGAAAAGCACCAACCCTAACGTTGGTGCTTTTGTTATGTAAGAAATTGGGTTTAGGACAGATTCTAATTGAGTTTGGATTCCACCATCTTGACACCAAGCCCAGCAAAGGCTTTCTTAATACAAGCTGGGGCATGTGCATTAATTAGAATCTTTCCATCGGTAGCTAAATAAAACAGAACACAGGAATGTGGCAGATATTCACATTGACCACCAAAAATCGATAATCCCCGAGCTATTTGAACTTTACCATAATAGGGATAAATATATTCATCTTCAATGCTGCCGTAATTATAAAGGGCTTGGATTCCCTTTTTCATAGTTCATAACATCTTACCTTCAATTAAAACCACATAGTTTGTAATCCGATCATAAATGATTAAATCAGGTAAATAAAGGATGTTATTGTGACAATCTTTCTTAGGTAAAGTGAGTGGTATTCTTTCCTTGGTATAGAAATAACTTCGTTCACAACCAGCATGATTTTCATAAACGGTTTCAAGACCGTTATAAAGTGTTTGCATGTGTAATAGGATGTCAGCAAGCTTTTCAGAGTGTCTTTCATAATGTCAATAAAAAGTTGGCAATTTAATTGGTGTTTGAATCACTACTCCCTCAAGTTGCATATCTAATAATTGACAAATATAAAGAAACTTATTATGTTTTTTAATCCGATCAAGATAATCCTGACTTACCCCGTGGTTAGTAATTAGAATTTTCTGATTTCAACCTAATTTTCGCAAACAAAGCCCCAATTAATGAAAGAGCCCCAATGTTAGGGTCATGACCAATATTTCCACTGTCACGAGGTTTTGCCAACCCAGCTGAAATTTTGATACAATCGCTTTCTTTTTGAATTGTAAGTGGGATATTTTTATAAGATGGGTTTCGCATTTCACTTTTAGCTTGTATTAGTTCCTCAACACTTTGAAACTTATGAAATCATTTCGTAGTATTTTTATTTAAAATCTCAATACCTAATGTCATTAAAAGATTAGTGCCAAAGATATTTGTAGCGGATGGTTTTTTATTATCATCAAAAATGTGCTCATTATGATAAAGCATATAGAGATTCACATCTTGATAATATGAACTAAAATAAACAAATTTAGTGCCCCGTTGATAAACGCCTGTATTTCGTGATTCATTATCACGAGTTTTAGTTTCTTCAAAGGCCATAATCAGATTATTGGTATTCGCATTTTCAACTGGTTCATCAATTTGTTGAAACACCAAGAAGTCAAGAAAACTAGAATTCCCACTGACTGTTTTTAAATAAATATGTTCAATATTTGACACAGATACATTTTCAAGCACATATCTAAATTGAAAATAACCATTTTCAATCATGGGTCTAATTTTCAGTTCGTTTTCAATTTCTAAACTCTCTTGATATTCTTTACAATAAACATCCAGTATTTGTTTGATTACTTGAACTTTAGGGCGTTCTTCTGTTAAGATTCATAAATTATTCATTTATTCTTTAACCTATTTGTTTTATCCTCTTAATAATATTACATAGTAATATTATACCTGAGATTAATATTGTTCTACTCCCCCCTCCAACCCCAACAAAAAATCCTTAGAGATTTGTTCTCTAAGGATTTAATTTTATTTATGCATTTTTTGTTTGGTGTGCATGATACTTTCATACACATCTTCAATTGGTTCTAAATGCTTCTTGTTTTCACCGAATTCAAACCCTTCGCCTTTAGCATATTTTGGCAAAATATGAATGTGAGTATGTTTAACTACTTGACCAGCAATATCACCTTGGTTCGATAAATAATTAAAGCCTCATGGATCTAATTGTTTATCATAAGCAAGGATATGAGCCACTTCTTTGACTAACTTAATCATTGCTACTAAATAATCATCATCGGTGTGTTCAAGGTCACAAAAATGGGCTTTAGGAATAACTAAGCAATGGCCATTACAAATCGGATTAACATCCATGAAAGCGAGAGCGTAATCATTTTCACTAATGACTTTACTAGGAATCTCTTTGTTTACAATTTTACAAAAGATACATTGTGGATCACAGTGATGCATTAGTTGTTACCTTCGTCTTTGTTAGGATTTTGGTAGTTGTTAAGGATAACGATTGGTAAAGAACTGTTTAAACGAGTATCATAAACATCAAGTTTTTGATATGAGTTATTCATTTGATCAATACCTTTATTTTGAATTTCAGGGTTCATTGCTGCATTGACAACTAAACTATAGAATAATTGTTCTGAAATTCCTAAGGTGTTTCAAGGAGTTGCGACATTAGTTGTATTAGCTCCTTCTTTGTTATTAGCAGCATCTAAAGCACTATTAATGTTGGTGTTGTTAATTTGTTCAACAATAATTTGGGTACCACTAAGGGTTGAACCGTCTCTAAAGACAGGAGTGCCACATGATTCGTTAGTGTTAAGGCTGTATAAGTTACCTTTATATTGTTCAAATGCATGTTCTGGAATTGTTTTTTCTACTTGTCCAGATTTATTAGTATATTCAGGTACATTTAATCCTGCTGGTGCAGCTGGTAAATCAGTATAACCAGTTTGACCAATGGTAATGTATTTTAAGAAAGCGTTAATGGCTCCATCTAAATCAGTTTGAGCATGGTTAACTAAACTTTGGTTAATGAATTTATCAACTTTATCAGAGAATGGTTGATCATTAAATCTGGTATCAAAATCATAACTATTAAAGTCTTTGATTAAGCTTTCAAATTCACTTACTGAAGTAATGACATATTTCTTATTAGCCATATCATAGATGTTTTTATTGATATAGTTGTTTAAAGAACCATATTGATACATACTACCTTGGAAGTTAGCATGTTTGCCAACTTCGTGGTGGTTTTTTCAAACACTATTCGCAAATACGTTAGTATCTTTTGATGAGCCATCAATTAAAACACTTGGTAAGGAGTTGCTGTTAGCAGTTTGTAACCCATAGAAACCGTTGTACATATTGTTAGTGGTTGCTTGGGTGACACTAGCACTAGTATTTGAATTACCATCAAATGGAGCGACATTTCAATATTTAGTATCAGTAGTATAGGTGGTGTTTTCATTTTGACCATTAACTGGTTTGCCATCATCTTGAACTTCAAATTTAGCACCACTATAAGCATAACCATTTTCATTGGTTAAATATGGTTGGTATTGTTTGAAACTAAAGTCTTTGGCAGCATCTTCACCAAATTTAGGTAACGCACTAGTTGAATCAGAACGGACTCAAGTTACAAAGGCTTGTTCGCCAAATGAAACTTCATCGTTTAAATAACTTAAGAATTCTTTGAAATTATCTTGTTGTAAGTAATTTAAACCTAACATAAATTTAAAGAAGTCCATAGATTGACTATTATTTTTAGCAAAGTAAACATCATTACCAATCACTCCAAGGGTGTTGTTTAAACTATTTAAGAATAATTGGTTGCTGACCTTATAAATGTCATCCATTGAAGTAATGTTACCGTTATTAAATAATTGTTTTTGGCTAGAGAAGTTATTAATTAAATAAAGAGCTTGGATAGCAGTTTTTAATCCACTATTAATACCAGTTCCAAATAAACTATCAACATCAGTTCCAGCCTTTAACATGTTTTGAGCACGTAAATAAGCAATGTAACGGTTTAAAGTAATTGGTTTAGCAAAATCATTTGCTCCAACATTACTAATCGCATTATTTAAACAGTTTAAAGAACCAGTTGCCATTGCGTCAGTATGGTCTTGTTTGGCAGTGGCAATAAAGATTTGGCTACTATTTTTGATACTACTATCAACGATAATGTTGCCATTACCAGCAAAGTTATTTAACATAGTATTTAATTCTGTTTGGTAATCTTTTGATGCTTTTGCAACATAACTATCAATGCTCATAACAGGTTGGCCACTAACTACTGGTTTTGGATTTAAAAGGGTTGGAGCAGCAATTAATGCCAAACTATCAAAGTCCCCAGTGTTTGGATTTCTTGAATATGGTAAGGTACCAGCAAGACCGTTTTTGTTTCAGTCTTCAGGAGTTTTATTATTTAAATATGCAGCTTGATTATCATAAAGTTTAGTATCAATAGCATTGATAAGTGTTTGAGCATTTAAAGCATTCTTAAGGTTTCTGAAAGATTCAGAAGCATTTAATAAATCATTATTTACAGCAATTTTGATAGTAGTTTTTTGAACATTATCATTATTAAGTTTGCTAAAGTCTAAATTTGTAAATAAGTTATTAGTATGGTTTGCATCTTGCTTAATGTATTCTAAAACTAATGCATCAAAGTGATCGGTTACGAAAGATTTTAGTTTTTCTTTTAAATCAAACCCTTTTGATGAATCGTTATTATTAACTAAATAACAAGCATAACGATAGGTTGCTGTGTTTCGAATTTCATTTCTTAAATTGGTTAAAGCGTTACCATTATTTGCACTACTGCTTAAAGCAGCAACAAGAGCGTCATAACGGTCAATCCCCACAATGTGGATACCGAATTCATTTCTAGTAATAATGAATGGGGTTTGAGCTGGAGTAGCGGTTGCGTCTTTGCTTGTTTTTACTTCTTTTGTGACGTTAACAGTGTCTAAAACCCCGATAGCACCTTGGTAATTAGTACCTTCAAAAGCTTGAGTGGTACTGTATGGGAATGCTAAATATTTGCCATCAATATTTGTGTCACCTTTAGCTCAAACATTATTGTCATTCTTAGTGTTGTAAACTAAGAAGTTGTTCATAATGTAGTTTTGGTTAATTTTATTAACATCAAGGTTAACAACATTACTATCAATTGGATTAATGACATTAGCACCACTAGTAGGGTTGCTGACTGCTCCTTTAGCTCAAACGGTGTTGAATTTATAAGCAACAGCGGCTGCAAATGGAGTTACTGTATCGTTAAAAATCTTAGTGGCATCGTTGACCATATAGGTTGAAGAGTCATCAGTAAACATTTTGTTAATGTTGATGGCTCCTGTGTCATTGTTAACTCCACTGTTTGGGTCGTTTGGAGTAATTTGATCAATTGCTCCACTTCATTTACCAATGACATCAATTGGACCGTTTTGGTCACTACTAGCTTGGTCATAACATTGGAATTTATAACTTGGATCAGTACCGATGGTATCTTTACCAAAATAATTTACATTAAAGAATTTACTGGTGTCATTAACAAGTGGGGCACTTGGTTTAAATAATGCCATATTGGACATTAAAGGCATTTCAGTAGCAATATATTGGTCTAAAGCGAAATCTAAGAAATCAGCATAACCTTGGTTTAAAACATATTCAGCTGAATCTTTATCAACTGAACTAGCAGTTTTAGCACTGAAAACATAGTTGTTTTTGGTACCAACTTTGGTATTGTCGTTTAAGTTAGCTGCTCCACTACCGTTGACATATTGAGCTAAACCAACGTTATTTTTAAAGTTACTGTTTAATTGGTAAATGGTATCCCCATTTTGAGCCCCCATTAACATGGTTGGGTCTTCAAATAAAAGACTAATGAATTCACCCTTAACCTTTTCTAAATATAAGCTTTGAACTCATGCTAATTTTGTTCCCCCAGCTTGATTGTAAACTTCATTTTGTAAGAAGGTTTCAGCTTGGTCACCATATTTGTCTTGGTATTCTTTAATTTTGACTTGAGCAGTTCCTTTATTTTTAGCTTCAGCCACTTCTTGACCACTAAATGGATCAATTCCGATTTCTTTTAATCAATCGTTGTAGCTACTTGCAATCTTGCTGCCAGTCGCTGCTTGAGCGACATCTTTGAATCAAGTTAAAGTTGCTAAATTAGCCACCCCACTAAAGAATTTATTTGAAACGTCTGGATTCATTAATAATGATTTCATGTAATCACTAAATGCAATGGTTGGAGATGCTGTTTTATTGTCAGCAGCCACGCTCTTGAAGACATTACCTTGGCTACTATCAGCTTGGTAGAAATTTGGTTTAATATTCTCGTTGTTTTGGGCACAAGAAACTAAAGCAATCCCTACTGAAGAAGCAGCCGCTGCAATTCCTAATCCAGTTAATGTTAATTTTCAAAATTTATTTTTAATTTTCATATTTAAGACCTCTAATGTAAATCTATTAATAATCTAAACGTTATAATTAATTAATTATATTGAAAAAAATGAAATTAACTAAGGAAATGCTTCTATGAATTCGTTATCTTTAAAAAATTTATCGGTTTTTATCGCAAATAAGCCGATTCTCAAGGATATTAATTTAACTATCAACAAGGGCGAAACCGTCTTAATTGTCGGTCCCAATGGCCATGGGAAATCCACTTTATTAAAAGCCATTATGAACCATTATGATATTGAAATTAAAGAAGGCGAAATTCTCATTGATGAACAAAATGTTAATAACCTCGATACCTCCCAGCGTGCTAAACATGGGTTGTATCTGGCAAGTCAATTTCCTGTGGAAATTCCTGGTGTCAATATGCTTGAATTTTTAAGGGCAATGTTAGCAAGTCATTATGATACTAAAATTGATGTTGTCCAATTGTATGGAATGGTGCACAAGCACTTAAAAGAATTACAAATGAGTCCCGATTTATTAAAACGGAACTTAAATGAAAATTTCTCGGGTGGAGAACGCAAGAAAAATGAAATCTTACAATGTCTCATTTTAAATCCTGATTTTGTCTTATTAGACGAAATCGATTCCAATTTAGATGTGGATAGTTTGAATGTGATTGCTAAGAGTTTAAAACAAATGCAACATGACAAAGCAATTGTTTATATTTCTCACAACAACAAATTATTTAACGAAATTGTCCCTGACAAGGTGGTATTAATGGTTAATGGCCAAATTGTTACGGTTGGTGACAAAGACCTTGCCATTCGGATTGACAAAGAAGGTTATGGTTGAATTGAACAAGAATATGGGATTCAAATTATGGACAATTTAGACCAAGATGACCCCTTTGATAACAGTGATATTTTAAGTGAATTGAAAGGGTTTAGTTGCAATGGAAAACACTAGTTTTTTCTATTTGACTAACCAAAGTAATCCGATTGAAATTCGTGATGAAATCAATACTAAAAATTACGATTTTTTAGTGATTCCAAGTGAGAATTTGCAATTAGATTTTCACGTTCATTTACAGCATGGTCAAACCAAAAAACTGAACATTGGGATTTATAATCACCAACATTTTCAAATCCAATGTCGGGTTTTTATCACTTATGCTGATCAATTTAATACTTGCGAAGTTCAAGTCATCGCTTTAGGGGCTGATCAATCACAAACCAACGTGACCGTTGATGCAATTGTGCAAAATGATAATAATAAAATTCACCAATCCATTAAAGGATTTTTATTATCAGACCAAGCAAAAATTTCAGGCTTACCTTTATTAAACATTGAAACCAATGAGATTGTTGCCACTCACGGGTTAGCCATTGGGAGTTTAAATAAAGAACAAATGTTTTATTTAATGACCAAAGGTTTTAGTTTTGACCAAGTGAAACAAATCTTATTATTATCTCAATTTCAAACTTTACTTGTCAGTTGCAGTGACCAAGACAAAGAATTTTATTTAGATCAAATTAATCAATTATGGAGTAAAAACAGTGAATAATCTTAAACAACAATTTCCGTGAATTGCCAAGCACCCTGACTGAGTCTATGCTGATTCAGGGGCCACTAGTTTAAAACCACAATGTGTGTTAGATGCCATTAATGATTTTTATGTTAATTACGGAACAAACACGCACTCAACTGACTCTTCAATTTCTTATAGTACCAGTGTCCATGTCGCTGAAGCACGGCAAGAAATTGCCCAATTCATTGGTTGTGATGCTGATGAATTAGTTTTCAGTTCAGGGGCGACTGAAAGTTTAAATTTAATTGCTTTTGGCTTAGTTCCTTTCTTAAAGCCTGGTGATGAAATCATTACCACTTATGGTGAACATGGTTCTAATTTAATGCCATGACAAGTCTTAGAAGAACGCCATGGAATCGTTTTAAAATATGCAGGTAAGAAAAATGAAATCCCGACTGTTGATGATTTTGTGGCTTTAGTTAATGAAAAAACCAAGGTGGTTACCTTTGCTTCTGGTTATAACTTAACTGGCCATCAATTTGATGAAAAGGCCATTACCCAAGCCATTAAAGCAAAAAATCCAAACGTTATGGTTTGCATTGATATGACCCAATCAATTCAACATCGTCCATTCAATGCTCATGACTGTGGTTGTGATTTTGCTGCTTGTTCAGCTCACAAAATCTTTGGTCCAACTGGCATTGGTTTGGCATATATTAAAAAGCAACATCATGCCCAAATGCGTCCTTATAAATATGGTGGTGGCATGAACTTTCGTCTTGATGCTCACAGTTATGAATTAATGGAAAATATTGATAAATTTGAAGGGGGAACACCAAATATTGAAGGCATTTTTGGTTTTCTAGCAGCGATTCGGTTTGTTAAAGAAATTGGCTATGATTTTATTGCCAAACAAGAAGCTGAATTAGTTGCTTATGCCAAACAAGAACTAGCTAAAATTGACCAAGTCATTTTAGTTAATCCCGATATGCAAGCCCCAATTTTAGCCTTTGGAATTGCTGGAGTCTTTGCCCAAGACTTAGCTTCTTATTTAGGTTCCAAAAAGATTATTGTACGGGGTGGGTTATCCTGTGCTAAATTAATGACACACATTATTGGTTCTTTCACTCCTGTCAGGGCTAGTTTGTTTATTTATAATGATAAAAGTGACATTGATAAATTATGTCAAGCCTTAAAAGAATATAAGAAAGGAGATGAACTCAATGGACTATTTTAAAGATCCTTTATTAATTCGTCAAATCATCATGCAACACTTTGAAGAACCTGATCATAAAGTTGCTAATTTTCAAGATTCAAGTTTCATTTCAAAACGGAATAAATCAGCCACTTGTATTGATGATATTACCGTCCATATCAAATTGGAAAACAACATCATTGTAGATGCCAAATTTAGTGGCGAAGGTTGTACCATCAGTTCTGCTGCAATTGATTTAATCTTAAAAATGATTATTAACCAACCAGTTGCTAAAGCGTTAACATTAATTGACGAATATGTCAAAATGATTCATCACCAACCTTATGATGAACAATTAATTCAAGAACTCAATGTTTTTGCTAACATTTATAAACAATCCAATCGGAAAGCTTGTGCTTTAAATGGCGTGGATTCAGTCAAACACGTCTTATTAGGACTTACCCGTGGGCAAGAATAACTACAATCCTGATTATGCTTACAAGTATGGCTTTGCTGATGACACTCAAGCAATTTACACCACACAAAAGGGTTTAAATGCTGAAGTTGTCACAAAGATTAGTCATCAAAAGCAAGAACCAGACTGATTGTTAGCAAAACGTTTACAAGCTTATAATCTTTTTGAAAAACAAAAAAATCCTACCTGAGGACCAGACTTATCAGGAATTGATTTTAACGATTATGTTTATTATGTTAAACATTTAGATAAACGTGATAATGATTGAGACGAAGTGCCTGATAAAATTAAACAAACCTTTGAAAAATTAGGCATTAAAGAGGCTGAAGCTAAATATTTAAATGGGATTGCTACCCAATATGACTCTGAAATGATTTATCATTCCATGTTACAAGAGTGTGATGAACAAGGGGTTATCTTTACCGACACTGACACCGCTGCTAAGAAATATCCTGAACTCTTTCAAAAATACTTTGGAAAATTGGTTCCACCAAGCGATAACAAATACGCTGCTTTAAATACTGCTGTTTGATCAGGAGGTAGCTTTATTTATGTTCCAAAAGGGGTTAAATTGACCAAACCGTTACAAAGTTATTTCCGTATTAATTATGAACAAGCGGGTCAATTTGAACGAACATTAATCATTGTTGATGATGATGCTTCATTACATTATGTTGAAGGTTGTACAGCACCTATATATTCTAAAAATAATTTACATGCTGCCGTGGTGGAAATCTTTGTTGGTAAAAACGCAACCTGTCGTTATACTACAATTCAAAACTGAAGTGACAATGTCTTAAACCTTGTTACTAAACGGGCTTTAGTTGAAACTAATGGTAAAATGAGTTGAATTGATGGTAACATTGGTTCCCAAACCAATATGAAATACCCTGCTTGTATTTTAAAAGGTGATAATGCGATTGGCGAATGTATTACCATTGCTGTTTCCAAACCCCATACTATTCAAGACACAGGGGCCAAAATGATCCACTTAGGTAAAAATACTAAGTCCAAGATTATTTCAAAAGGCATTTGTATGGACCAATCCGAAAACACCTACCGTGGCTTTGTCAAAATCGGTAAAAATGCCATTAATGCCAGTGCGACCATTCAGTGTGACACCTTAATGTTATCTAAAAATGCCATCACCCAAACCATTCCTTATGAAGTGATTGAAAACGACACCAGTTTTATTAACCACGAGGCTAAAATTAGTAAAATCAGTGACGAACAACTCTTTTATTTAATGACCAAGGGGATTAGTCAAGCAAAAGCTGAACAATTAATTGTCTTTGGCTTCTTAGAAGAGTTTTCTAAAGAATTACCAATGGAATATGCTGTTGAACTTAACCAATTAATTAAATTGGATATGGAAGGCTCCATTGGTTAAAAAATATGAATCTTACTGTTTGGTAAGATTCATATTTTTATTTGTGGCATTGACATTTAGTTGGTATAGGTGAGTCATTAGCAGTTAAATGCGTAGGTGTAACATCCCCCACAAAACTAAAGACGACTTTGTGAATTGGCATCCCTAAACTAGTAAATTTCTTTTCATATTCAGTCATGACATTATCACTATTAACTTTTTCATCTAAATGAGCGTGTAAGTCATCAGTTCAATAAATAATGTGATATTTATCAGGGTTAGCTAATAACACTTCATTCATTGTGTACTCAAATAATCCTATGTTATCGGTTTTAAATTCTACGACCCCATTTTTAATTAATAACTTTTCATAAATAGCTAAAAAGTTAGGGGCAGTTAATCTTTTCTTGGTATGTCTTTTTTTAGGTCATGGATCAGAAAAGTTTAAAAAGATTTTATAAACCGTATGGTATCATAACGGGTTATCTAATTTGTCAGCGTCAAAGACAGTAAATAATAAGTTATCTAACCCTGCTTGGTTGGCTTTTTTCACTGCTTTGGCTAACGGGGTGTCATATTTTTCAACCCCTAAATAGTTCATGTCAGGATGGTGGGTGGCTTTGCCAACACAAAAATCACCCTTCCCACAACCGATTTCTAATAATAACCGTCTTTCAGGGTGCTTAAAAGCATTATTCAAAGGTTGCATTAAATCTAAATCGGTATAGCTGGGTTGGCCAGCATGTAATCAATTAATTAGTTTTTGGTCTCTTCTTAAACGCATTTTTTAATGGATTCTCTTTATGTGGTTCTTCTAAACACATCCCAATAAATTTATTTTTAGCCATAACTACAAAGGTGGCAATGGCAACCGTGTTAGCTAAATTAATGGACCGCATAGCAAAACTGGTTGGAATTCGTAGGGTTGTGTATCGATAATCTTTTAATAATTGTTCTGGAAGCCCAATATCTTCTCTTCCAAATCATAAATAGATTTCTTTATGCACAATGTCATAATCAAAATCTTCAGGTTTTCGTAACCCAAATCGGGTATAAAAGTAGTGTTCATTTATTTTGTGAGGGTCAAGAGAAGCAAAGAAATCATCAATATCCAGATGTTCGACAATCCGAGCTTCATTCCAGTGCCCAGCAGCAGTTCTTTTAAACCCAGCTTTAGGAATAATAAACCCATACGGACGAATTAAGTGCAAAGTAGCATCAAAAGCGACACAAGTTCTGGCGATATTCCCAGCATTATTATGGTCACGGGGTTCAAATAAAACGACATGTAACCCCATATTTAGGCTTCCTTTGTTTCTTCATCAACAGGATTATTTAATTGTTTTAAAGCCATTTCAATGCTTCGGGTGACAAAGATTGGAGTCGAAGCTGAAGCAGTTAAACCAATATAGTCATATTGCTTCAGTTCCTCAAGATTTAATTCACTTGGATCATTGACTAAATAAACTGGAATGTTACGAGTGTCTTTACAAACTTTAACTAAATTATTGGCATTGTTGGAACGTTTGTCCCCACAAACAATTAACGCTTGGATACGTTCATCCATGTTGATAACTGCATTTTGACGATCAAGGGTAGCGTGACAAATATCATTTCTAAATTTGATTTGATGGTTTGGAAAACGTTCTTGAATTAATGCTGTTAAATCGGCAAAATCTAATTTTGATAATGTCGTTTGGTTAGCAACCAATATATTTTTTTCAATTGGTGGTAAATTTAACACATCTTGGGCGTTTTCAATCACAATTACGCTTGGTCAATTGGCAACAATCGCTTTGGTTTCAGGGTGATTTTTTCTTCCAATAAACAAGACTTGTTCGTCATCTCATTGGATAGCTTGTTTCACTACATGTTGGTTTAAATAAACATATTTACAAGTGGTATCTACATATGAGATTTCGTGGTCATCTAAATATTTTATTGTTGCATAATCAGTCCCGTGAGCTGACAAAATAAAGACATTATTGTCATCATAAGGAATTGATTGCACTAATTCTAATCTAGTCTTTTCACTATCATCTAAAATGGTGACATTATGGGCTTGTAAACTTTCAATTAATTTTTCATTATGCACCACTCACCCTAACATATAAATTTTGCTATGTGGATATAAGCGAATGACTTCATTGGTTTGACGTCACGCATCCATTACCCCAGCACAAAAACCTTGGGGGTATAACTTAATGATTTCCATTTTGGTACGCTTTCAAGCTCACTAAAACTTGGTCTTTTTGTTCACTATATTTAATTAAGTTTTGCTTTTCTTGTTCGATTTTATGAGCAGGAGCTTTGGCTATAAAACCTTGGTTATTTAATAACCCTTCACAACGAGCAATTTCAGCTTCTAATTTAGTTAATTGAGCTCTTAATTTTTCAATAATTTCACTACTATCACCTAAATTATTTTTATTGATAGCTAAACTATAACCACTCATCGGAATCTTTTCAACGTGGTTAAAGTTACCATCGTGAATATATTTAGCATTAATAACAGCTAATAAACTGTTAAATTCATCCATATTGGCTTGGATTAATTGATGAACTGGTTCCGTGGTGAATTCAATAGTATATTTATTAGCTAAATTGTTTTCACTTCTAAACTTTCTTAAAACATTAACAATATCAACTAAAACTTCATAGTTTTGGTTATCAATGTGAACTAATACTTGTGGGAAAGATTCATTCATAATACTAATTTGGTCGTGTGGTAATTTTAAATAAATATATTCAGTAATGAATGGGCAGATTGGGTGCAAGACAATTAAAATGGTTTTTAAAACATAGCCTAAAATGGCTAAAGTCTTTTGATCACCTGCATAAATTTTAGCTTTAGTTAATTCAAGATAATTGTTAGCTAAATCGTCTCAAATAAAGCTAATAATGTCTTTAATTAAAACGGTAAAGTTGTAATTATCATAGTGAACAGGAGCTGTTGTTAAAATTTTATTTAATTTATCAATGATGTATTGGTCAAATAAATCTAATTGATTGACATCAAAATCAAAACTTTCAATATGGTTTTTATCTAATAAATCAAGGATGTATCGGGCAGCATTTCATAATTTGTTTAAGAAGTTTCAGTTAGCTGCTAATTTAGCAGGTTGGAACTTTAAGTCTTCTCCTAATGAAACGGTGCCTAATAAAAATAAACGCATTGCATCAGTTCCGTATTGATCAATGATGTCCATTGGATCAATCCCGTTGCCTAATGATTTTGACATTTTACGGCCTTGTTCATCCCTGGTTAAACCGTGAATTAAAACCCGTTGGAATGGGACTTGGTCGGTAAAGTGGACGCAGTCTAACATCATTCTTGAAACTCAAAAGAAAATAATGTCATAAGCGGTCACTAACACATTAGTTGGATAATAGGTTTTAAAATCCTCAGTTTGGTTTGGTCAACCTAAAGTTACCATTGGTCAAAGAGCTGATGAGAATCAAGTGTCAAGAACATCTTCATCTTGAACTCAATTTTCAAGGTTTTTTGGTGGGGTCATTTCACAATAAATTTCGTGAGTTTCTTTATGGTATCAAATTGGAATTCGGTGCCCTCATCATAATTGACGTGAAATACATCAGTCTTCAAGATTTTCAATTCAGGTTTTTAAAGTTTCTTCAAATCGTTCTGGATAGAAATGAGTTTTCTTGTCAGCAGCATTTTGCATTGCTAACACTTGTTGAGCCATTGGTTGAATTTTAACAAATCATTGTTTGGATAATAATGGTTCAACAATGGTATTAGTTCTTTCACTCATACCAATTTTGTTCACAATGTCTTCAATCTTTTCAACATAACCTAATTGGTCTAAATCAGCAACTAATTGTTTTCTGGCTTCTAAACGGTCTAGTCCTGCATATTTACCTGCATTTTGGTTCATAGTGCCATCAGGGCTCATCACATTAATTACTTCAAGGTTATATTTTTTACCTAAAGCTCAGTCATTAAAGTCATGTGCAGGAGTACATTTCATTACCCCAGTTCCAAACCCTAATTCAACATAATCATCGTAAATGATTCGCATTTCAGCCCCATTTGCTGGGTTAAGAAAGATTTCATTTTCTAAACCAGTATATTGGGTATCATTAGGGTTAATAAATAAGGCTTTATCCCCAAACATCGTTTCTGGTCTGGTAGTTGCGACAATTAAGGTTTTGCTATGATCTTTATTGAAGTATCTGAAATAATACATTTTACTGTGGGTTTCAGTTGGAATGACTTCAATTTTTGAAATTGCAGTTTGTAATTCAGTATCTCAGTTAACTAAGGTTTCTTTTTGATAAATTAAGCCTTGTTTATATAAAGAAGTGAACACATAATTGACCGCTTGGTTAACTTGTTCGTCCATGGTAAAGACTTCGTGTGAATAATCAAGAGCTAAACCTAATTTAGCTCATTGTTTATGAATAAAAGCGGCTTGCGAATCTTTTCAAACGGTAATTCGTTTTAAGAATTCTTCCCGACCTAAATCATCTTTACTGACTCCATATTCACTACGTAAAATTTTGTCAAATTTGGTTTGGGTAGCAATCCCAGCGTGGTCAGTACCTGGAATTCATAAGGCTTGATAACCCATTAAACGTTTAAAACGGATTAAACAGTCTTGCATACTTGCATCTCAAGCGTGACCTAAATGTAAATGTCCCGTTACATTTGGAGGTGGCAAAATAATGCAAAATGGCTTACCAGTCATTTTGGGCTTAAATAAATCATGGTCTAATCAAAAATCATAACGACCTTGTTCAACCATCAAAGGGTCATATTTTTTGTCTAAATTTTCCATATTACTTTCCTTTATGAAGTCTTGATAACAAACAAAACCAAAATCCAACCGAGTTGAATTTTAGATTTGTTGGTCTAATTGGAATTCTTACCATCTGGCTTGTCAGATGGTTGTGAGATTTGTTTTTCGTCACTAGAACGATTAATAAGATGTGCTTTAATCGCTCCAGAAACTTTATCTAAATTAATTTTACTGTGACTACTGAACGGAATTAATTGGTCAATGGCCACCCCAAGGTGTTTGGCAATTTTATGTTTATTATTGTCAAAGTGACTTTTATTAACCCGATCAATTTTAGAAATTAACACTAAGTGTGGAATGTCTAATTTGTTAAAATAACGACTCATTTGAGCATCAAGTTCGGTAATGACTTGACTATCAACTAACTGTAAAATTAATTTGCATTTGGGACAATTGTGAATATATGTATCAATAATATCAGCTAAAACCAGATTATCATTTCGTGAGACCTTGGCATATCCATAACCAGGTAAATCCACCAACACGAAACGATCAAATTGATAATAATTAACAAGTCTGGTGAGGCCTGGCGTTTTTGATGTTTTGGCAATTTTAGCATTCGCTAAAGCGTTGATTAACGAACTTTTACCAACATTGGAACGTCCGACCAAGACAATTTCAGGATATTTACTTACTAAAAATTGAGAAAGTAAGGATGCTGACTTAATAAATTGAGCAGCCATAATTTCAAAAATTACTTACCAGCTGAGCTCATTGCCCGTTTATAAATATCGTTGATTTGTTGTTCGCTTGGCTTACGACCACAACTTGCATAAATCATTTTAATGGTTTCTTTAGAAATTGGAGGGTTTTTCTTTAATTGTTTTTTGAACACATGCATTGAGACAAAATAGCCAATTAAAGCCCCAATAAATAAAGCGGCAATAACACCGATAACAATCCCTGCGATAGCACCTCCTGAAAGAACTGCTTCACTCGCACTACTACTACTTGAAAATAAAGCTAACATTTTGATTCCTTTATGAATTATAATTATTTAAATAATATGTATATTATAAATAAGGTTAAACAACTATTTAGTAATAAAAGGCAAGAAAATAGAAAATTCCAGTTTCTGGAATTGTCTTTTTTGCAAAAAGTTCAAAAAAGGAACTTAATTTGTTTGACAAATAAAGATATTTGAATACAATAATTATGTATTTAAACCATGGCGTTTGTGGTGAAGTGATTAACACGCCTGACTGTGACTCAGGTATTCGGGGGTTTAATTCCCCTCAAACGCCCCATTTTATGCTTAACAGTTTCTTCTTGAAACTGTTTTTTTGTGTCTTTGGGAGAAAATTTGGGGATAATATTTTCTGTGGTTGACAAATAGAAAAGAATTGATGGACATTTTAAAATGTCCATTTTTTTAATGTCTTGAATAGATTTTTTTGATCAAGAGAGTTGTTTCAATTAATGACAGATACAATCC
>JAHHTK010000013.1 GCA_020024695.1 Ureaplasma sp.
TTTACTTCGCACCAAACAATGCTGGTAAAAATGGTCAAGGTATTGCTACTGAAACTCCAAACATTATTCCAGAAGCAAAACAACAAGAAGCAAAAACAAAATCTGTTGTTCTTTTAGCAGAAGGAACTACAACTACTCCAGCAACTCCTGCACCATCAACTCCTGCTGCTCCTACTCCAGCTGCTCCAGAAACTCCTAAAAAATATAATGCTGATGGGGCTCAATATGCATTTAACATGCAATATGCTAATGAATTAGGTACATCAAAAATTACTGATGATGTTAAAAATAACTTTGGTGATGCTGGCAACTTATATCAACAATATGTTGCACAAGCAAAAGGTATTGCTCCAGGTACAGCAAACATTAGTGGTGCTCAAGCTTATGCAGGGGCTTCATTCTCAATGGATTCATACTACCGTTTAAGAGATGCAATCTTACCTAAAGTAACTGAAATCTTTATTAAATCAGCAGATTCAGATGTTCACGCACCAAGTCAATTAGACTTACGTACAAACATTATTACTGGTGTCGGTGGTGCTGCTTATGCTAATGGTGGAACATTCTACTTAGACGTTAACCCATTCTATGGCTTACAAAAATGAAGTATGACTACATTATTAAGCCACGAAAGCTTACCAGGTCACAACTTACAAATGATCTATGCAGTAGATAATACTTCAAGCGAATATGCTCCTCAATTATCATATACTTCATATGCTGAAGGTTGAGGATTATTCAGTGAATGATTAGCAACTCAATATGGTTCTTATGGTCAACCTGCAAAAATTACAGGCGTTGAATGATTAGACCCAGCAAAGAGAATGCAATTACCAACCTTTGATGACAACGCATTTGATGCACAAAACAAACAATTCAATACCGTTAACATCAATGTTAAACAAGCAAACGCAGACATCACTACTGGTGAATTCATGAACGGTAGTTATGAAACTGACTTTGAAGGTTTATCAACAACCGACGCTGACTCATTAGACCAAGGTTACTACAACGCAATGCAATACTTTGGTTTCTTAAACGAACGTCAATTACGTGCTATGAGAATGGCACTTGATACATCAGTTCATGCTGGTGGACCAAAAATTGCTAATGGTGTCCTTTCAGATACTAAGAATGCAAACATTGGTACAGCAGCTAAAGGAACTGGTTGATCATTACAAGATGAAATGGACTTCATGCATGCTAACTCAGGTTTAGGCCAAGGTGACATTACTCGTGAAGCTCAACGTTACTTAAACTACACCGCTCAAGCAACTAGTTACTTAACTGGTGAAATTGAAATTGAAAGTTTATTCGGTAAAGCAAGTGCTGCATATGCTGCAAAACATGACAACGCATTATTCATGAACTATGCCGACTTAACATCAACTCAAAACAACACTGCTCCTTTCTTCAACTTAATTTTAAGAAACAATGACATCCCATTAAAAGTCTTAAGAGAAAGTGTTGAACAATACATTACAGAAAACATTGGTGCTATTCCAACTGCAACACCAAGTACTTCTCAAAAATAATCTCTAATTTCCAACATTAATAAATTGAGTTTTACATGAAATTTGCTTACCCCAAATTTCATGTTTTTATATCTCTAACACCCCACTAATTTCAAGAAATTAGTATATATAAGTTATCTTTCAAATTAAAATTAGAAAGGATTACTTTTGCTTTTTTTATAATTTCATCTAAATAGTAGAAAAATAACCTATAAATAGCAAAATTTTCGTGATAAATCTTGAAATTATATTTATTTCATAAATATTTGGAATAATTATTAATAGAAAGGTTTTAATAACTATATTATGAAAAAGAAAGTTCTTAATGGATTATTAATGGGCGGAATCGGCTTATTAGCAATGTCATCTGTTGCTGCCGTCACATTAACTTCCTGTGAATCATCACAAACAACACCTGCACAAGATGCAACTATGAAACTTTATAATGAATATAATGAAGCAGTTGCTAATGCAGTTGGTAACCAAACTGGTTATATTACAAAAGATAAAGCTGATGCAGTTATCCAAGTTATGGACAACTACATTAGTCAAGCACAAACATTAAACGATCAAATTCAAGAATCAGGTTCAGTTGATGAACAAATTTGAATTAGTTCAGTTTTATTCCAATTACAAAGTGAAAAATTATCAGTTACAACTGAAGCTTACTTATTAGGGGCTCCAATTGGTGGTAACATCATTTCAGCATATTCTAACGATGTTGTTGACTATGCTTCATACTTTGATTACGGAAAAAATCTTGCTTCTTGAACAGGCCGTATCAATACCTTTGAAGGCGTTCTTAGTGCTGTTTCAAAAAACTTTGAAGAAGGTCTTGCTAAGAACACAACCTTATCAGGTATCATGGTTAAATTATTTGTAAGTAACACCTTACAAAAATTATATGGGCCACAATTAGACGCATATGTCAAAACCGGATTAACAGCTACAGCTATTACAAGTAGTAAAGAATCAACTAACCTTATTACAGTTTTAGGTAAATCAACTTATTTCCAAGATAAAGTTAAAGGGCTTAAAAAATCAGCAATTTCAGATGCAGATAAAGCAACATTACTTAAAACTGCTGAAGCAGCAGACGCAAAAATCGATGCATATCTTACATTCTTAGTAACAAAATACTGATATGGTGTATCATATGGTTGAAATACTGGAGCAACACCAGACGCATTTGGATTATCAGTTGTTGTTAAAGGAAACACTGGTGAAGCAACCAACACATTTGAAGTTGCAGGTGACCAATCAAATACCATTAAAGGTTTAGGTTTAACCCAAACTGATCTTAATACTAAAGATATCGGTATTGGTTTCTCAACTGGAAAATTTGGTGCAGATAGTAAATGAAACGGTAAATCAATTGGTTTAACCATTTATGAAGACTACTTATTATACAAAAACACAACTATCTACAACAAAGCTGTAGAAGTTAACAAAGAAGGTCTTAAAAACGTTGGCTACATTGTCAAAAACATGAAGGGTGTCGCTGAATTCTTAGCTTCTAAATTAACATCTGAAGGCGATTCTGTATGAACACCACAAGGTTACACATATGATGAAAACATCTTTGATAATGTTCCTTCTAAACCATTTGAAGCTAAAAACGGTTTAGCAACCAAAAATGATAAAGGTGAATGAGTCACATCAGATTCTCAATTATTAGACTTCTTCAAATGATTAAACGCTGATCAATGATTCTTTGGTCGTGACGTTGCTCCTAACCAAGTTGTAACTTTACCAAGTGAAGTTTCAAATTGAACTGCTGACAACATTTACTTTGCACCAAATGAAGCAGGCAAAAATGGACAAGGAAAAGTTGTACCAAAATCAGAAATTACTGAATCATTAACAACCAAACCACAAGCATCAAGCACAGTTTCACTTGCTTCAGAAACTACAGCAGTAGCCTCACCAAAATATACTGGTGCTAAATATTCATTTGATACAAAATATGTTTCTGAATTAGGTTCAGCACAAATTAACAGTCCAGAATTAAAAGAAAGCAACTTTGGTGATGCTGGTGACTTATATCAACAATATGTCGTTGAAGCAAAAGGTATCGCACCAGGTGCAGCAAACATTAGTGGGGCTCAAGCTTATGCTGGTGCTTCATTCTCAATGGATTCATACTACCGTTTAAGAGATGCAATCTTACCTAAAGTAACTGAAATCTTTATTAAATCAGCAGATTCAGATGTTCACGCACCAAGTCAATTAGACTTACGTACAAACATTATTACTGGTGTCGGTGGTGCTGCTTATGCTAATGGTGGAACATTCTACTTAGACGTTAACCCATTCTATGGCTTACAAAAATGAAGTATGACTACATTATTAAGCCACGAAAGCTTACCAGGTCACAACTTACAAATGATCTATGCAGTAGATAATACTTCAAGCGAATATGCTCCTCAATTATCATATACTTCATATGCTGAAGGTTGAGGATTATTCAGTGAATGATTAGCTAGCCAATATGGTTCATATGGTGAACCAGCAAAAGTTACAGGTGCTGAATGACAAGACTCTGCAAAGAGAATGCAATTACCAGACTTTGATGACAACGCATTTGGTGAAGACAGCAAAGCATTCGAAACTGTTAACATCAACGTTAAAGAAGCAAACGCAACCATGAGAAATGGTGAATTCATGAATGGTAGCTATGAAACTGATTTCAAAGGTTTATCAACCACCGATTCAAACTCATTAGACCAAGGCTACTACAACGCAATGCAATACTTTGGTTTCTTAAACGAACGTCAATTACGTGCTATGAGAATGGCACTTGATACATCAGTTCATGCTGGTGGACCAAAAATTGCTAATGGTGTCCTTTCAGATACTAAGAATGCAAACATTGGTACAGCAGCTAAAGGAACTGGTTGATCATTACAAGATGAAATGGACTTCATGCATGCTAACTCAGGTTTAGGCCAAGGTGACATTACTCGTGAAGCTCAACGTTACTTAAACTACACTGCTCAAGCAACTAGTTACTTAACTGGTGAAAACGTAATCGAAGGCTTATTTGGGGATGCAAGTGCCGCATATGCAGCAGCAAACAACGGTGCTTTATTCATGAACTATGCAGACTTAGTTTCAACCCAAAACAATACCGCTCCTTTCTTTAACTTAATCTTAAGAAACAACGATATTCCATTAAAAGTCTTAGAAAAATACGTCAAACAATACATTACAGAAAACATTGGTGCAATTCCAGCCAAAGCAGCTGAATCATCAAGTTCAAAATAATAGTTATTAAAATATTAAATCCAACATTAATATCATTAATCCAACATTAAAATAAATTGAGTGAACATGAAATTTGGTTTATCCAAGTTTCATGTTTTTATATCCTTGTACCAACTCTCTACCACTTTCCAATTAGTATATATAAGTGCTAAGGACATCCTGAAACTAAGCCTAATATTTTTATATAAATATAAAAATAGGTTCAATATTGTTAAGATTTAACATTTAATTTGACAAACCCTGTTTATTTATTAAATATTTGAAATAATAAATATTGGAAAGGTTTAATAAAACATTTACATTATGAAAAAGAAAACTCTTAATGGATTATTAATCGGTGGCATTAGTTTATTAACTATGTCATCAGTAGCTAGTATGGTACTCACCTCATGTGTTAGCACCACTAAAACCTATGCTGAAAACAATACTACACCAGCACAAAATGCTACAAAAAAACTTTATCAAGCTTATGATCAAGCAGTGGCAAGTGCTGCTGGCACTGAAACTAGTTATGTTACAGATGCTACTAAAGCAGCAGTCTTAAAAGTCATGGACGGCTATACTGCTCAAGCTAAAGAATTACAAACAAAAATCCAACAATCAGGTTCAGTTGATGAAAAAATCTGAATCGATTCCGTCATCTTCCAAATTGATATTGAAAAACGTACTTTAACCTCAAACGCTTATTTAGTCGGAGCACCAATTGGGGGCGACATCTTAACTGCTGACCCAAATGAATTAGTTGCTTACGCTGAAAACGTTCAATATGGTTCTAGTTATGATGAATGAACATCTAATTTGACTTATTTTGATGAAGTCATTAAAGCAATTCAAACTAACTTTAAAGCAGGAATTGCTCAAGGGATTACTCAATCAGGAATTATGTTGAAATTATTTGTCAGCAATACCTTACAAAAATTGTATGTTCACGAATTAGCTAATTATCTCCACAACAATCAAACAACCAACTTAGTCATTACTAAGGATAACTTTAGTGCTTTAGGCAAATGTAGTTACTTTAGTCACTATGTTGATAGTATTCCAACCACTGTTTTAAATGGTCAAGAAAGAACTGATTTATTAGCCCAAGCAAAACAAGAAGATGCAGTTATTGATACTTTCATGAACTTCATCTTAACTGAATACTGACCAAGTGTTCGTTATGGTTGAAACACTACTAACAATACTCCAGATGTATTTAAATTATCAATTGTTGATAAAAACAATACCAATGAAAAACAAAATACCTATGAAGTAGGAGCAAAAGAAACTAAGACCATTCAAGGTTTAGGTATTACTCAAAAAGATCTTGATACCCATGATATTGGAATTGGTTTTACACCAGGAACAAATGAAAATCCTCAAGCAGGCTTAAAGATTTATCAAGATTATCTTTTATATCGCAATACCACTTTATATGACAATGCTAAAACCGTTATGGATTTAGGTATCCAAAACGTTAAATTAGTCAAAGATAATATGAAGCACGTGGCTCAATTTATTGCTCCAAAATTAACAACAGAAGAAGCAACCGTTTGAAACCCAACTGGTTATACTTATGACAATGACATTTTTGATAATGTGCCTTCACAACCATTTGTAGCACCACATGGTTTAGCAACCAAAAATAGTCAAGGCCAATGAGTAACCTCTGATGCTCAATTATTAGACTTCTTTAAATGATTAAATGCTGACCAATGATTCTTTGGTCGGGATGTTGCTGCTAACCAAGTTGTCACCTTGCCAAAAGAAGCAACTGGCGTTGCTCATGATCTTTATTTTGCTCCAAACAATGCAGGTGTTGATGGTAAAGGAGTTGCTGTAGTAGTCCCAAGTATTATTGATAAAACTCAAACACCAAAACCAGTCTTAGCTAGTGAAACTGAAACCGTAGTTCCAGCTCAATTACCAGCCACAGGTGAACAATATTCATTTGATATGACTTATGCACCAGAATTAGGAACCGCAAAAATTAATAATGAAGTTGCTAACAACTTTGGTGATTCTGGGGACTTATATGACCAATATATTGTCCAAGCCAAAGGGATTGCACCAGGTAAGGCTAATATTAGTGGTGCTCAAGCTTATGCAGGGGCTTCTTTTGCGATGGATTCATATTACCGTTTAAGAGATGCTATCTTACCAAAAGTTACTCCAATCTTTGTAAAATCAGCTGACTCTAATGTTCACGCTCCAAGCAAATTAGATTTAAAAACTAATATTGTTACTGGTTCTGATTTAAGTGCTGCTTATGCTGAAGGCAATAAGTTCTATCTTGATGTTAACCCATTCTACTGTAGTCAAAAATGAGAAATTACCACCTTATTGAGTCATGAAAGTGTGCCAGGTCACAACTTACAAATGATTTATGCTATTGATAATACCTCTAGTCCTGATGCTCCAAGTCTTTCATATAATGCTTATGGGGAAGGTTGAGGTTTATTCAGTGAATGATTAGCAACCCAATATGGTGCTTATGGAGAACCTGTCAAATTAGTCGGAGACGACTGATTAGACAGTACTAAACGTATGCAAGTACCAAACTTTGACGATAATGCCTTTGATAAAGAAAACAAACAATTTAGTACCGTAAACATCAACATTAAAGAAGCAAACGCTCACACTAATAATGGTGAATTTATGAACGGGGCTTTTGAAACCAACTTTAATGGTTTATCCACCACTGAAGCAACAACCTTAGACCAAGGTTATTACAACGCTTTACAATACTTTGGTTTCTTAAATGACCGTCAATTAAGAGTCATGCGATTAGTACTTGATCCAGCTGTTCACGTTGGAGGACCAGCTCTTAAAGATGGCTTAATTGACGAAACTAAGGATTTAACCAAGATTGGCCAATGTCAAGCAGGTACTGGTTGATCATTACAAGATGAAATCAATTTCATGCAAACCAACTCTGGTATGGGTCAAGGTGACATTGCACGTGAAGCTCAACGTTACTTAAACTATGTTGGCCAAGCAACTAGTTATTTAACTGGTGAAATTGAAATAGAAAATCTTTTTGGACAAGCAAGTGCTGCTTATGCTAAAACCCATAATAATGCTTTATTTATGGATTATGCTGACTTAACCAGCACCCAAAACAATACAGCCCCATTCTTTAACTTAATCTTAAGAAATAATGATATTCCATTATCAGTTCTTAAAACCTATGTTGAACAATATATCCATGATAATATCGAATCAACAAGTCCAACTACTGCATCTCACCAATAGTATTTAAGTTAAATCTTGTTTAATCTGAAACATGAAATTGCATTTAACCAATTTCATGTTTTTCTTTTCTAACACAAAAATTGTAGTCGTTATGCTAATAGCATAAGGCAAATCTGGTTTTAATTTGAGTAATAAGAATTTTCAAGAATTTGCTGAAAAAGACTGATGTATATACAAGTTTTTATATATGATATTAATTAATATACTTAATTTGTTTAACAGTTAAAAATGTTAATGATTACCTTAAATTTTAAGTAAGGTTTGATATGAAAAAGAAAATTATTTTAGCAGCTTCAGTAGCTGCAACAGGATTATTCACAATTCCAGTCGCTTTAACAGCAGTTTCATGTTCTGAAGAAAGTACAGGAACTGATACTAACACAAGTGACAAAAAACAACAATTAAGAGTCGCAACTTTTAACGTTTCATTCGCAACAGACAACGACAAAACTGAAACATATGATCGTTGATTAAAGTACATGAGTGTTAAACCAGTAGATCAAGAAAAATACATCAATGCATGATTACCACACGGTAATTTTATTGGAAGCATTAAACAAGCAGTTGTTGATAAAGGTGTTCCAAACGATAAAATTAGAGAAGTAACATATAAAAAAGATGGTAACAACGTTATTATTCACATTGGCATTAACGACGGTACAAAACTTGACGCATTTAAAAACATTCCTTGAATCAAAGTAACTGAAGGAAATAGAAAAACAGCTATTGATGCTACTCTTCCTTTACAACAAGATACTAATGTTAAAACATTTGCTGAAGAAAACACTCCAACAGCACCAGTTATTAAATCCCTTCCAAGCATCACTGCTGAAGATTTAGAATATGGTGAAAGAATTATGCAACTTCGTAACACCACAGCTATTATTCAACACCAACAACCAGATGTTTTATTATTCAACGAATTTAATAACATGGGTGACAAAGAAGATACAAAAATCTTAGAAGAATACTCAAAGAACTATTTAGAAGTAGCACAATCATTAAAAGGTGGTGACAGCAAAGAAGAAATGCAAAAACCAATCGATTATTTCCAATATAAACGTGCTTACAAAACAAACACTGGTTTACAAAGTGGCTTCGATTTAGATAACGATGGTGTGTGTGATGGTAAGGACCCAGACGATGCATATGGTTTTGGATACTACCACGGACATTATCAATTCGCATTAATGTCAAAATATGAAATTGATGATGCAAATACTAGAACCTTCCAAAACTTCTTATGAAAAGACTTTGGTGGTAAAGATCAATTTAAATCACCTAAAACACTTACTTTTGATCAAGCTAAAAAAGATGGTGCAAGACCAATTAAACAACCACACGATGCTGTTTCAAAAAAAGATGTAATGCCTGGTGAAGATTGATATAATGCTGAAGAATGAAACAAATTCAGATTATCTTCAAAAAACCACTGCGACGTTCCAGTTAAAGTTAACGGTGAAACAATTCACTTATTAATTTCTCACCCAGTTCCACCTGCATTTGAAACAAATGCACACTCAAACGTATTAAGAAACCAATACGAAACTCAATTCTGATTAGAATACGTCAAGAGCGAAGGCAATGACTGAATCTATGATGATAAAGGTGGAAAAGGTGGTATCGGCGACAGTAAAGCTAAATATATCTTTATGGGTGATTTAAACTGTGACCCATACTTAAGAAATAAAGGTGAAGATGCTAATAAAGGGGTTGCTGCTTTCACTAACGCAGAAATCAGCCCATTCTCACAAGAATTCTTTAAAGATGGAAAATTAGCACCAAAATCAACAGGGGCAGCAGGTGAACCAGTTAAATATGACCACAAATACCCAGACCAAAGAACAGCTGTCTTTGGCCGTAGAGTTGACTATGTTCTTCCTTCAAAAAACATCGACGTAACTAGTTCAGGTTGTTACTGAAAAACACGTGATGAAGATGGTGGTAAATTATTCTACGACAACCGTTTAGGTAAATTTGGTGACTCAAAAGAAGTTTCATCAGACCACCGTATGGTATGAATTGACATCAACCTTTAATTTAAATAATCATTAACTATATTTCATAACTTTCTAAGTACTTTTTGGAAAATCCAAGAAGTACTTATTTTTTAGTTTTAGATAGCACGGGAGGCACTAAATCACAGGAATTTTTAAAAATTTTGTAATTTTTTTACACAAAATTAATTTAATTATCAAAAAAATTATAATGATTTTAAAAAGGAGAATAGAAATAATTTATGAAATTCAAAAACAAGGTTTTAATAACCGTTTTTGGTGTTTTTGCTATTGCAATGGTACCAAAAACCATTGCTTTAACAGCAGTTTCGTGTAGTGAAAATAAAACAACAACTGAACCAGCTACACCTACGCCTGAAATACCAAATCCAGGTGATACGACGCAACCAAAACCACCAGTAAAAGTGGAAACCATAACACAAGCAGACTATCTCAAAGCGGGTCAAATTTTGAAAAACTCAATTGCACCTGTTATCAATCATCCAGCTGCAGGTTTTGCAAATGAAATCTTCCAAGGGGTTTCTAGCAAGATCACAGAAATAGCAACTATTTTAAAACTACCAGCAACAGTTGCCACTGCTAAACCACAACCATTACCACCATTTGTCAAAAACGCAGATTTTGAAAATGGTGAATCAGTAATTATGACGGTGCAACCACCAAACGATAACAATTGATACCATGTTCAAGTAGTTGTTCAATATTGATACAACAAAGCTACAGGTTTACCAACAATTGATAATTCATTAACTGATTTTGTAAAACTAGAAACTAATAATGGTTTGACAGGTTATAGTGTCACTTTCTTACCATTTCAACCAACAACAATTACTGAAAGTCAATATGACAATGCCCAAGCTATTGTCACTAGAAACCTAGGTCATATCACTACCAAACCAAGTGATTCAACTTATGTTAATGAAGTTAGAAATGTTTTAAAAGATAAATTAGAAACCATTCTAACTAGTGTTGGATTGTCTAGTTCACCATTAACTAACCATCCAGTTTTTGTCCCACCATATCAAGGTTATCTTAATGATCAAGGGCAAGTCATTAATGAACCTCAAGGAGTATCTAATGGCGAAACTTGTCTAATGGTTGATGCTAATAACAACATCATAGTAGAAGTTTATTATGTTGACCAAGTTGGGCTACCAACTGTTAGTGATAATTTAAGTACTAAAGTTAGTTCTATTAATGAAGATCAAATTACAGCTTATCGCTTTAGTTTTAGCAATAATGTTGTTAAACCAACTACTAGTACAATTAATAAAACCCAACTAGCTAGTGCTCAATCAATCATTACTCAATCTATAACTGGATTAGATAAAAACGCAGCTAATTATTCAGATTTAGTCAAGCAAGCCATCACACCTAAATTAAATGAAATTGTCACCTGCTTAGGTTTACCAACCACTGAATTAACAATTAAACCTTTAACCGTGGCTCCTGAAGACACTCCATTAAATGCCCAAGGTCAATTCATGATTTGCAACGGTCAAACCTATTTAGTCGTCAAAGACAACAACCTTATTGTCCAAATTTATTATGTAAACCAATCCAACTTACCAACTATTGAAGCAGAAATTCATCACCAAATTAACTTTTTAACTGGTGAAAATAATGCTGCTAGATACCAATTAACATTTGCTTTATAAATCCATCAACATTACTCATATTTAAACGTTATTGCAAATGTATATTTAAAGCTAATTAAAAAGACAAAACCAACTTAAAAGCGTTGGTTTTGTTTTGTTACTATCATTAAAACTAAATCAACCTAGACTCACAAATTTAATCTTGATTTTAAATATAATAGAAATGTAAACAAACGAAAAAACTATGAACAATAACCTAAAGAAATTTATTGAACAATATACTGCAATTCAAAATCAAGGGTGAATTAAAACCCATCGACCAGGACCAACAGGAATTGGTAAGACATTAGAGGATTTATTAGGTATTACCGAAAATAATATCCAAGGACCAGACTTTGGAGATTATGAACTAAAATCATCTAGACTTCAATCCAATTGCATGCTAACACTCTTTACTAAGTCACCAAGTCCAGCTCATTCAAATGAATATTTAAGAAATAAATTTGGATATTTAGATGAACAAAATCACAAGATTTTGCATTCTACTTTAAACACCTTAAAATTCGTTCCCATTGCCAACACCAACAAGAAATTGAAAATCGGTCTGCAAGATGATAAATTTGTTATTTTATCTGAAACAGGTGCTGAAGACATCTTCTGAACTAAAGAAATGCTTCAGGAAACGGTTAATAAGAAGTTTAAAAACAAATTAATCTATGTTATCGCTGAATCCCGTGGGAGTGGTGTGAATGAAGAATTTAGATTCCTAGAAGCCTATCAAGTTAATAGCATTGATTACGATACAATCAGTCAATTAATAACAGAAGGTAAAATTCAAATCGACATTCGTATCGGTCAGTATAAAGACGGTAGAGTCCATGACCACGGAACGGCATTTAGAATTAAAGAATCCGATCAATTCTTATTGTTCAAGGATAAGAAACGAATCGCTTAAACCATAATTAAAATTAACACCATGATATTAAATTCATGGTGTTAATTTTTTAAATCTTAGAAACTGGTTTTTCTTAAAACCACAATATGTTCATTAGTCATCGTTGTGACTTTTTTATTAACTTCATTAGTAGGTGAGTTAGATGAAGGCATTACTTTATTAAGAATGTTACGGTCAATAGTATGTACATGTTTCATTCCATAATGAGATGCAATTTCAATAATAATTTGATCAGTTAATAGCAATTCACCTTTTACAGTTCGGTTTCCAACCACTCAGAATTGATAACCATTCAAGGTTGTTTTTTTAGCAATTGTTTTAATTGCTTGCTCTAAATCTCAATAGAAACTATAAACATCACCAGCTCTTTCTAAATCAGCAGCTTGAATTTTATCTAACGCTTCTTTCAGAGTTGGACTAGGAATCCTAAACTCAAAACCATTTTTAAATTTATTACCACCCATTAGGGATTTATCAATCCCCATAATTTCTTTTTCTTCTAATTCAAATAAATCAATTAATTGCAATGAAAGCCGACTATATTCCCCATAAGCAACTGTTGTCCGACTATCACCATAAGGAGGTGATGTAATAACTAAGTCAATATTGTTGTCAGGAATATCATTCAGTAAGATAGCGTTATTTTGATAAATCTTTACTTCTGATTGACAATTAACTTGGTCACAGACATCATTAAAAGCATTCATTTTTAAAATGTTTCGGTTTAAAATGTTGGTGAATTCTTGTAAGACGTCAGGGTCAAAAGAGGCCACTTTTTCAGGTGTCATCCGAAACATTTTAAATTCTCCGTTACGACGATTAGAAACTAATCTAATTGTTTCACTATAAGCAACATAGAAAAAGTCTCTTATTGTCTTATCTTGAACTTGATTAATAGATTGTTTAATAATTGCAAGTAACAGAATTACTTTTGGTTTAAATCAATATCCAATATTCTTAAAGTTTGGAACTTCAATATCTAATTTGTTTACTATTACATATTCATTCAAATATTGATGTGCTTGATTGCCCCAACCTTCCTTAGCAGTTAAATCTAAATGGTAATCATGGCACATAACTTCATTCACACTATTAATTTGTAAAAAATAATCTTGGTATTTATGATTAATTTTTTCAAATAAATTCTTAGCTTCATTTTGCAAGATTGTGACATCTAATCTAGTAGTTTTGACCTGACTTAAAAATAAAGCTAAGGGGTTAATATCGGTACCATAAATTTGATTAATATTAGCAACCATGCCTTCAACCAGCACAGTTCCAGACCCAGCAAAAGGATCTAAAAGCGAATTAATTGGTTTAATCTTTTTCATTAAACTAAGAATATTTTTACTAATAGGACTCACCATCACAGCAGGATAGTTATGTAAGCCATGGGTATATTCTTTCACATCGGCATCTTTAAAATCTCAATAATTAGCTGGTAATGTTTGTAATAACTTAACTAATTTAGCATCATTTTCAAGATTTTGATCATCAGTTTTGATTTCAGTTTCAATACAATTATTTAATATTTCTTGTTTATTAAAATCAGGTTCGTGAGTTTTAATTTCAACTGTACAAATGGTGTCATTATGTCACCCACCATGAGGTACTAATAAAATTCTGGTAATCTCAAAGCCATATTTTTTACCAATCCCACCACTATTTCAACCAAATGTAATTACCTTGCCACCAACCTTAACAATTCTTGAAATCTCTTTTTTATGGTTCGCCCAAAATGAGGCATTTGTAGTATCTCAAGTCACGTTATAACCAACATCGTTATAACATTCACTTACTTGTCTGGGTGAATAGGGTGGGTCATATAAAATACCATCTATTGAATTGTTATCAAACAATTGCATAAAATCATAAGCATCTAAATGATAATCTGTATCATACTCAGGATTTAAATCATTAGTAATGGTGGCAATTTTATTTTTGTTAGCAAATGGATCAATTCAAATTCCATCAGTTAATTCCTCGTGAATTAATGAATTGATTGGTTTAATGTCAAAAGTATTTTTGTTAGGCATCGCTCAGATACGTTCAAAACAAATATTGTTAGGATTAATAATCACTTCTTTTTTATTTGTTTTATTTCTAGCATCAGTTGGTTTAATTGCATTTTGAGGAATAATTCAGGCACTATCAACCTTTTGAGCTCCTTCAATACGACCTTCGTTGCATAAAATTTGGACTCTTCTTGCTGACATTGATCATTTTTTAGCTGTTTGCGAAACACTTAAATAATTCATAATCCACCTACCTTTTTCAATAAAATTAATTATACCGAATTGCGAACAATTTAAAGGGTAAATTTTGAATTTTAAGGAAAACAAAAAGCAGAAAAGGACGCTTTCTTTTCTGCTTCAATATGTTTAAAAAGATTAAATTTTATGTACGATACATAAAAAATAGAGTGTGATTTAATGACTGACTCAAAATAATATAAAAATATCAAATAATAATATGTTACAAAGAGACCACAAACATATTATTTATATCATTTATGGTTGAAATGAGAAGAAGCATAAATGATAGTAGCAGCATAGTTAAAACAATCAACAAACACTATTTTCCTGCTACAACAACTATATAGCTATTTTTGATCCAAATGACTTCAAAACTTTCAAAATTATGTGAATTTTGAACTAATTTATTAACTTGTCTTTTACTAGATTAATGTCATTTTACTCTCTTTTAATTAGAGATTATTTAAAATAATATTAATGAAGAAAGGTTAAATAAAATGACCAAAAAGACTAAGAAACAAAAATGAGCAATTGGAATGAGTGCAACTCTCGCCTCTTTATTAATAATTAGTGGTGGAGTGGTGGTTTATTTTGCCCTACAACCTAGTGTCAATAATTCTAATAATCCTACACCTATTGAACCTGTGCCACCAGCACCAGTTCAACCTGAACCAATTCAACCATTACCACCAACACCTATTCAACCAAAGCCTGAAACTCCAAATAATCAACCAGAAGCTCAATCTGATGCTCATAGCGGCCAGACATCTAATAATGAAACAAATTCATCTGATAATCATTCTTCAACTGATAACCCAACCCCTGACCACAAACCAGATGACAACATCGTTCCCTCACAACCAGACAATAACAACCAAGTTAAACCAACTCCAACCCCACTACCAAACATTAGTCCTAATGAAAAACTTGATCCTAACCTTTCACTTCACTCATTACCACTAACATTAATGTTACAAGCACAAAGTCCCCTTGAAATTATCCAATCCACTACCTTATTTAAAGTTGCTGTCCAACGAATGGAGAAAGCTCTTACCAGTTTTGATTGAAATAATAATGGCAACCAAACTAGTTTTGATGGTATGTATTACACCTGAGGTGGATTTGATAAAGTATATCAAAACTTCTTTGATTTAAATCAAGAAGTTGGTATCTTTGGTGAATATGGTCATAACCAATATGAAAAGATGCGTTATAGTCCTAAAAAGATTATGGTGGGTTATGATATGCAACAAAAATATCTTAATCAGAGTGACTTTTCTGTTCAATCGCAAGCAATTGATTATCCAATCAATTTAGATGCAATTATTCAAGCAAATCAGTTCGGTTATTTACCATCTAACTTATCGCAATTCTTATATTATGTGGATTATGCTGGGTTACAAACGATTTTTAATTTAGATACACCCATCATTGGTATTCAAATGGATTTTGATGATTATCTTGGCAGTGGTGATATTTATTTAACATTGCAAACTAACCAAGTTTATCATGTTCATTTAGATACTCATAATTCGTATCTCAAATGTGAAAATGATTTTAAAAACTATATCTTTGAACGTAGTTTTGTTTTCCACACCCCAACTTTTTACCAAACTAGTGTTTATGTTGATCCCTTTGGAAAAGGTAATAGTCAAGTAAAAATTAGTCCTGAAGCCAAACAAGGTACCGCTTGAATTTTAGACCGTATTGTTAATCCTGAACTTGAACAACAAGGCCAATATGAGTTTTTGGTGGGCACCAACATGCACGTTTTAGACATGTCAGAGGCCTTTAATAAAGACCGTCATTTAGCCACAGGGGCTTCTCAATGAGATACACAAACTCCAACCTGAAAACCAAATGTCTTAGAAAGAACTTATGACCAGTTCTGAGATGGTGGCTTTAAATCTCAAAAAACATTATGAAATGATATTAGCGATGGTCCAATTGTAACAATGCCAAGTGAACCCAAAAAATATACAAAACATGATGTGATTAAAGAACGAAAACCTGACGGAAAATCCTATTATACAATTACGAAATCTGTTCACGATAA
The DNA here is from genome assembly GCA_020024695.1 of Ureaplasma sp. Taxonomy (GTDB): domain Bacteria; phylum Bacillota_I; class Bacilli_A; order Mycoplasmatales; family Mycoplasmoidaceae; genus Ureaplasma. The sequence continues at coordinate 16,901 of JAHHTK010000013.1, forward strand.
TGTCCTAGATGCTCAGCAAGATACTCAAGAACAAAATTTCCAAAATAGTCCAATCAATTTTGATAACACTAATTATTTGGATTTAGTTTGATACACCCCTAGTTTTACCACTACTGGTAGCTATACTTCAAAAGATAGTGCCAGCAGTTATCCTGTTTTTGATCCAAGTAATCAAGCTAATGAAACTAACAACTTACAAACAGGTTTAGAATCTTATAATGGTTGTCACGTAGGAAAGATTAGTAATGCAGGGGCAGATTTTGCAATTACTAAAATCATCTTAACTAAACATCAAATTGAAACGATGTTCCCTAGTTTAAATAAAGTATTAAACACCCCTAAAGAAGTAGATTGATACATTGGACTGGGACCTCAAAATCATGCGGCCACAGTGAGTGCTAACTCCACTTTATTTATTGGTGGTTATCCAAACAATAGCTGACAAGCAATTAAATCATCGTCTGGAAAAATTCAAACCCAACCACGCTATATTCCTAACGAAAGAAATACTTATCAAACTTATTGAACTAAATATGATGCTGTATTGAATCAAGAAGCAAATACTTACCGTGGTTTAGTTGATTGATATGCTCAACATCAAGCCCACTCACCATCTATGGATGTAACACAAAACCAAACTTATTTACCAAAAGGAATGCAAATCAAAAAAATCTTGTTACAATCCTTTATCACTTATGACCAAGACGGGACTAACAATAGTGAACAAGCCTGATTAGCCCATGGTTCTAGTGGGTCAATGATTATTAACTCACGATTTGAATTGGTGGGAGTGCATGACAAACTCTATTTATATAACCAACCTAATAGTGACCAAATTGATCCAAATAGTCACTATAACTCAGGGTTATTAATTAATAACTATACCCAAGAAAACCATAATCAATTTAGTATTATTGACCAAGTAATTCAAAAATTACAAAGTGAACAGACTCACACTTTAAAATTGAATCCACTGAAACCATAGTTGATTAAAATAACATGAATACATTTTAAGATAAGATAAGAGTATATTTTTAATAATTAAAATTACAAATTTCATTTATTCATGGCATAAATTTAAAAAATACCACTATTAAGTATTAGAAATCACATTTGAGAAAGGTAATTATGGATTCAAAATGAAAGCAATTAGAACTTAACTGTTTTGAATATTTAAAACAAACATATGGTAAATTAGCAGAATTTAAACACTATGGTGATTCTAATGCTACCGTAGCCGATATTTTAGTATCAAAACTTAATCAAGATTTTTATATTGAAGTGAAAAGTCCTCAAGCCCAGTGTGGCCAATTCGTTTTAAATATTGATCAAAATAATTGTGTCTTTGAATATTCACTTCACAATAAGACTAATTATTATGATAGTACAAAGGCGATTATTGATTATATGAATAATCATTTTGATAATTTTCAGCAAGTTTCAACAGCACCTTTAAAAATTGATTTAGATAAATCAATTTTTTATGATTGAGTTAGAACTTATTACCACGATAAAAATGTCGCTTACTTTATGACAAAACAAAATAATTTCTTAATTATTCCAATAGCAAATTTAGAATCCTATTTTGATATTCATGCATATTATCGTGTAAAAAAGAGCGGGTCTAGTAGTCCAAATAAATCAAACATTAACGAGATTAGAAATATTTTGGCAGATTATCAAATTGATTATGATTTAAATGTTCAAGAAAATGGAGTTTATTTAATTACTGAATCTAATGTAGTTAATCAAAAATTAAAAGGAACTACAAATACATATTTATTGAAAAAATCTGAATTAAATAATCAATATCTAATTAGAAAACTCTCTAATACTTATCATGCAAATGTTATCTTTAGCATTAAATTGAAACAAAGTGATCAAAATGAAAATGATTTAAGAACTTTCTTAAACCATTTAAAGAATCAAAAATAACATTCTATCTATCTGTCAATTTCTTAGCAATTTCAATTGCAATATATTGTAAGACATCAACAACGACTGAGTTTCCTAATTGTTGATAAGCTTGATTGTCATTTGGATGTAATTGATACCAGTCAGGATAACCCATTAAGCGAGCACATTCTCTCGGGGTCAAGCGACGATAACGGTTATTAATAAGATAACCACCAGTTTTAGCAAAGACGCCGCCGCCATATGAAGATAAGGTGATACCTGTTCCTTCAATACTATAAATTCGTTCGCCTTGGCCACCTTTATTGACTGTTCCAATCCGAATTGGCTTTTTAGTTTGTTGATAATCCACATTTGAATTTAAATAAATATCGCTTCTAGATACATAATATTTGTCTAATACTTCGTGGTTGGGAACTAAATAATCTTTTACATGTTTAGTTAATGTTAAAGGGGCTGGAAAGTCAAAATTATCAACTTTTAAATCTTTGCGAAAACCGACCATATAAATCCGTTCTCTTTTTTGAGCAACATTATAATCAGTCGCATTTAGGACTTGAAAATAAAAATCATAACCTAATTCTTCCATTGTCGCTTTCACAACAGCTAAAGTGTTTTTATTGTCATGAGTGGCAAAATTTTTGACATTTTCCATCAATACAACTTTTGGTTGTTTGACTTTTATAATTCTTGCCACATCAAAAAATAACGTCCCTCGGCTATCTTCAAACCCTTTTTGTTTACCACTAATAGAAAAGGCTTGACAAGGAAACCCAGCACATAAAATATCATGCTCAGGAATGAGATTAGCATCAATCTTGGTAATATCACCATCAGGGATTTCGTTAAAATTTTGAGAATAAGTTTGTTGAGCATATTTATCTCATTCATTAGAATAGACACAATGAGCCCCTAACGAACTAAGAGCTAATCTAAATCCACCAATGCCAGCAAAAAGGTCAATAAATGACATCTTAGCTAGTGTTTTATCTTTAATTTCAATCATTTATTACCTCTCTTATTGATTTGATTATATCAAGTCCAATTTAGCAACCAACTAATAAAATAACCAAGGATGTTTCCTTGGTTAATAAGTATGGTTTATTTTCATTACTTAGTTGGTTGTTTGAAATAGGCTTCTCATTGTTCAACCCCACGGTCTAAGCTTAATAAGTTTAAAAGTGCTTTCCCGTGTAAGGCACCATTTTCATCAGGTTTCGCACCTGATACTTTTAAATTTCTACCATTTTCATCAGCTAACACTAAGTAGCGTTTCATGCCAACTTGGGTTTTTTGACCATCCACTACCATCTCATTCGCTTTATCATCCCCATCGGTAATATATAAAGCAATGACATTTCCATCTTGATCAAAATCTGCTCCCCAAACATTAATAATGTGTGAAAATTGTGAGGATGAAGCATGCACAATTGCTAAGGCTTTGTTTTCGTTTAACAATTCCTTAACATTCTTTGAAAAACTATCAAGGGTTCCGACCCCATATCTTTTAGTTAACACATGGGCTTTAAAGACATCTTTAAAGAACCCTTTAGTATCACTAGGGTGATAATTATCAGGTGTATTTGGTTCATTCTTAATACTATAGTTATAACCATTAATAAACATGTCAACTAATTTGTCAACTCAAACTGCTTTGGCATCAAAAATATCATTGAATCAATCAAAGATTTTAGAATGGTCATAATAACCATCTTCATCATAATCAATTTGATTAATTTCTTGTAAGGTCACTTTTTTAGTACCATTAGTTACAAATCCTTTAGTTGGGTCTTGTAAATATCTATCAACATAATCTTTATTATTGTTTAATCATCAGTGTAATCAGTTAGTAGCGACAATAGCTGAGCATAAAAAGTCATCGTTATTAGCAAACCGTTTGTTAATATCATATCAACCTTCATGTTCGTGGTTTTTTAATGGATATTCTTTCATTTCTGATCAGGTAGCATCAGCTGGTGTTACAAAAGCGTCAGGTTGAATATGAACTCCATCTACTCATAGTGTTTTATGAACAGCAGGAATTGGTTTTGGAACTGGTGGGATAATTGGGTCTGGGTTAGTTGGAGGTGTAATTTCAGGAACCTTTTCTGGTTCAGGTGGAGTTGGAAGGGGTTGTAGGTGGTCTGGTTGGACAGATTCCTTTTCTGGTTCTGCTTGAGGAAAAGGTTGTGGTTGAGGTTCTGGTTGGTTAGGGTCCTTTTCTGGTTCTGGTTGAGGAAGGGGTTCAGGTTGGGGCACAGGTTGTTCAGGTCCAGATGGTTCATTTGGTTCTTTATCTACAACTGGGTCTTTATTTGTTCCACCACTTATGTTTTGATCAACGCTTGGAACCACTTCTTGGTTTTGGTTTGGTTTATTATCTTCATGAGCACAACTGGCTAAAATTGGGGTTATCAAAATTGGTAACCCAACACTACTCATTCCCACACTAATATGAAAAATCTTTTTCTTTGTCATTACAATTCTCCTTTACCACGATTTCAAATCTTATTTTCACCTTTTAGTTTGAATAATTATTCTAACATAAAGTTAAGAAACCTAAAAATGCTTTCAGATACTTTCAACCAATTAAGTTAGTGTTTTCAATTGATTAGCCAGTTTAGACAACAAAAAATAACTCCCATAAGGAGTTATTTGAACTGGAATAATGTGAATGCAAATTACATTAAACGGCTGTATCATTCAACAACGTATGCTTCGTTAACATCTGCTGGTAATTCATCACGTTCTGGTAAACGAGTAAAGATTGCAGATTTAGCATCTTCATCAACAGTTAAGAATTGAGCTGCTGATTTAACAGTCATCTTACGTAAGTTTTCTGTTTTAGCGTTGTTTTTAATTTCAATCTTGTCACCAACTTTTAATAAAGCTGATGGAATGTTTAATTTTTGACCATTAACTAAAACGTGGTTGTGTGAAACTAATTGACGAGCTGCTTTACGTGTTGGAGCTAATCCTGCACGGAATACTAAAGAGTCTAAACGACTTTCAAGAGTTTGTAATAAGTTTAATGTTAAAATACCGTGTTTGTGTTGAGCAACTTTGAATAAACGACGGAATTGACGGTCGTTTAATCCGTATAAGAACATTAATTTTTGTTTTTCTTGTAATTGTTGTCCATAGTTGCTTAATTTAGTTCTGTTAGCACCATGAACACCTGGTTTTGTAGTACGTGCTTTGTTTTTGGTAAATTCTTTATTGTTTTCTAATAAAGAGAAACCTAAACGACGTGAACGTTTAAATGTACTTCCTAAGTGACGCATTTTGTTTTCCTTATAAAATATATATATTTCAACAAAAAGAACCAACTCTATTCTTCTATCATTAATTTAAGCTTTTCACAAAATAATTAACAGCATTGCTACTGGGCACCCTAATATGGATTAATGGCTTAAAAAATATGTTGATTTGCTGTTTGTTCTTGTTAATTATACCATACTATTCTTCAATTTCAGATTCATTAGTTGGTAAATCATTTAATAAACGGGGTTCAATTTTTGGTAATTGTGATAATGATTTTAAATCAAAGAGATCGTAGAATTTATTAGTGACTGAATATACAAATGGACGGCCTGGTTCACTACTTTGACGAGCACTAATTAATTCTAAACTTAATAATTTGTCTAAAGCGGCTTTTGGATCTTTGTCCCGAATCTTTTCAATAACACTCCGACGACATGGCTGGTTATAAGCCACAATTGCAAGAGTTTCCATAACACTTTGGCTCAATGGGTTTTTAAATTTAACGTTGATGACTTTGCCTAAAGCGTCAAAACATTTGGCCTTGGTAACAAATTTAAAGACCCTTTGATAAAGTTCAATACAAATTCCTGAAGCTTCATTTTTTCAATATTCACCAATCATTATGGTCAATAATTTCTTAACAAATCAAGATGGTTGTTCCACAACTTTCTTTAAAGTAGCAATATCTAAGCCATCATCCCCAGCAATATATAATGCAGCTGAAATATTAGCTTTTAAATTATCAAGGTTGAGTTCATTTTCAACCACATATTCTTCAAAAGTTAACTTTGGTTGTTTTTCATCATCATCGTCTTCTAAATTGGCTACATTGTCACTAGTTTCATCAATCATGGATTGAACTTCCATGTCTTCAAGTGAATTATTAGCTGGTTTGGCTTTGGTAATTGGGTTGACAATTTCTTCAAAACTTGGTCTAGAACTAACTTCAACTTCAGGTTCTTGTTCACCATCAGCAACTGACACTTCAGTTTGAACACTAACACGGTTTAAAACGGCTTTTTTAGCTGGTTTAGCTTTAGGTTTATTTAATAAATCACTAAACCCTTTTAATTCTTTGACATCATCATGGAAAAATTCATCTTCCACTTCGACGTCATATCATTCTTTTTCTTTTTCTAACATAATCTTACCTAACTCTTAATTTCAATTCTTTCAGCTTTGGTTTTATCAATTAATTTAAACGTAATGTCAATTTCATCACGAACTAAAACAAATTCAATACTGCCCACTTTAATTTGATAAAGGAGTGCTAAAAACAAACCACAAAAATAATCAATGGTTTGACTATCTAAATCTAAAGTGTAAAAGTATTCTAATAGTGAAAAAACATCCCGATCTAATTGGTGAATGTAGTTCACTAAATGGTTTTGAATATCACTTTGACTTAATTCTTTGACCTTAATATCAAAGTCTTGACTCAATTTTTTGTGTTGGAAAAGTTGTAATAAACGGGTATAGTTTTCAGCTAATTTAGCAACATCATAATTACTTTTTAATTTGTAATCACTTAGCGGCTGTTCACTAAAAACATTAAAACTCCCTTTTTCTTTTTCACACTTTAATTGGCGGTCAAAGTATTTTTGATTCAATTTAGGAACCACATCTTTGTACAATTTGTAGCGAATTAAACGGTTGACAATATCATCATCACTAATTGAGTTAATATCAGCGTTTAAATCAACATATTGATCATTAATATATTTAGCTTTCATAGCCACCAATTTGGTGGAAATTAACATATATTCAGAAGCTTCGTCAAAATTCATCTTGTGAATATTTTCATCCACAAAGATTAAATAATGGGTGGTGAGTTGTTCTAAATCAAGGTCTAAAAGATCAAGTTTATGTTTTTTGATTAAATCAAGTAAGGTGTCAAATGGTCCACTAAACGCATCGGTTTCAATGGAGTATCTAACAATTTCATCAGAACTAGAAGTATTCATAACAATCTTATTTCTTTATCGTTGGACGGGTTTCTTTAATTTCAGCTTGCGTTAAATCTTTGTGTTTTTTCTTTAATTGGAAATAACGGTTTTGCATTTGTTCTTGCAAGTTTTTCACAAAGATATCATCGTTAATAATGGTAAACTCTTTAGCTTGAATGCCTGGTTCAAAAAAGACATCCACGGTTTTGTCTTTTGGAGCTTCACTAGCCACTCCATTATGAGTTTTATCTTTGGAACAATCTTTTTGACCATCGGTATTATAAATCACCACGGGTTGAATTTCACATCAGGTTTTATACGCTGCTTTAAAAGCTCCTTTTTGGAATTCACCAAAATTATCACCAGCAATCCGAGTGCCTTCTGGGAAAATAACCACATTGTGTTTGTAATCTTTTAAGTGAGCAATTTGTTCATTTAAACAACGGAGAGCATCCCGTGGATTGCTCCGATCTAAATAGATAGTATCAATTAAATCAAGTGCTGGACCAATCTTACTTTCTTGTAATTCTTTTTTAGCCACAAACACAAACTTTGGTAATTGTGGATATTCCATTAACACACGTAACATTACTAATGGGTCATAATTGGATTTATGATTAGCAACATATAACATGGGTTTAGCAGGTAGATTTGGACGACCAACCTTTTGAACTTTAATCCCTTTACAGTATAAATAAAGTTTGACTAATTTATTAACTTTATTAAAACGTTCATCGGCAGTGTAATAATCAGGGGTCTTTTTATAATTTTTAGCTGCCATCTTAACGTTTAAGAAGCGAAAGCCTAAACCAATATAAGCTCATGGTAAGGCAAAAAATCTTGCTATTTTATCTCTGGTATGACTCATACTAATGTCCTTTAAAGTGATGCTTTTATTAAGTACCTATATTCATTATTTTATAGGTTTTGAATTTTTTTATAAAATAAAAAGACTATCAAAAGCCGATTTTTTAGGTTATTCAGCTTTTTTATAGTCTGCAAGCCTATTTTTTCAGGTTTTTAGCCTCATTTAATAAGACTAAATAGTTTTGGTAACGGGTTGGGCTAATTTGATGGTCAGATAGAGCTTGTAAAACCCGACAATCCTTAGCATTAGGGGTATGTAAACAGTTATCAAATTTACATAATGGGGCGTAGTGATAAAAATCATGATAGGCACGAGCCAACTGTTCAGGTTTTAAATCTAAGTCTAAGGTGGCAAACCCTGGAGTATCCACTAAAAACCCACCTAAAAATGGTAATAACACACTTGAGGTGGTGGTGTGTTTCCCACGGTTTAAACTCATCGAAATTGCTTGCGTTCTTAATTGAAACTCAGGGTTCAATTTGTTAATTAAAGTGGATTTACCAACCCCAGAATTTCCAATAAAACAAATGGTATGGCCTAAAAAGTCATCTCTTAATTGTTGCAAATCAGCTTCTTTATTCACATCAAAAACTAAATACCCATCGTGAACATAACTGTCAAAAACAGATTGATAAACTTGAGCTTGTTTTTGGTCAACAATTAAATCCGTTTTGCTAAAAGCAATCCCGACTTGAGGACAATAATATTCATAATAAGCTAAATACTTATCTAACATCAACTGATTAAACTCAGGTTGGGTTCATGAAATCACTAAGATAACTAAATCAAGATTAGCAAGCTTGGGACGTTTAATTTCACAACTTCTATCTCAAACCTGCGTAATTAAATATTGATCATCTTTTAAATTAACTTCAACATTATCGCCCACCATTGGCTTCTTTTCTTTTTTATCGTGTCTAAAGATGCCTAATGGTTTGGCAACCACCGTTTGTTGACTATCAGTTAAATAAACATAATAGTTGCCACTCACAATTTGTAAGATTTTGGCTTGCATTATTTAATGTTCCTTGATCTTAATTGGCCACAAGCAGCATCAATATCAGTTCCTTTTTCTTGTCTAGTGGTGCAAGTAATACCTAAACTAGTTAAAAGAACCGCAAATTCTTTGACGCTCTTGGAACGTTGAAAATCATTTTCATCAACAGGGTTATAAGGAATTAAATTGACATAACATAACTTGTCTTTTAATAATTTTGCTAACTGACGGGCGTGTTCAGGTTGGTCATTAACCCCTTTTAACATAATGTATTCAAAGGTCACTCTTCGGTTAGTAAACGCAATGTATTCATCAATCTTATCCATTAACGCGTTTAATGGAAAAGCACGGTTGATTGGCATAATTTGGCTGCGTAATTCATCATTGGGAGTGTGTAAAGAAATTGCTAACCCAACTTGAGGTTGTAAATGGGCAAACTCCATAATCTTGGGAACAATCCCACAAGTAGAAACTGTAACTTTACGAGATCCAATTCCAAATCCATAATCGTTTTTAATAATATCTAAGAACCGTGACACATTTTCTAAATTGTCTAAAGGTTCACCAATTCCCATTACAACGATGTTAGTAATTCTTTCACCAGGATATTTTTCATCCAAATAGGCCTGAACACTCATCACTTGTTGGACAATTTCACCTGCTTCTAAGTTTCTTTTTTTCTTTAATAAGCCTGAAGCACAGAACTTACAACCCATGTTACAACCAACTTGACTAGTTACACAAATTGATCATCCATAACTAAATTTCATTAATACTGATTCAATTTTGTTCCCATCATTTAATTCAAATAAGAACTTAGCTGTATCATCTTTTTTATCAGTTAATAAAATTGAAGTTTTTAATAATTCACAACTAAAAGTATCATTTAATCACGCTAAATTGACCTTTGAAATATTTGTCATTTGATTAAATTGGTGCACTCTTTTTTTATAAATTCATTCAAAGATTTGGGTGGCAACAAACGGTTTTAATTGGTGGTCAATGGCTAATTGTTTTAATTGATCTAAGGTATAGTTAAAAATATTTAATTTAGCCATGGATTGCTTCCTTAATAATTTGTTTAATTTCATCAATGGCAGTCATTAAATCGTCATTAATTACCACGTGTTGGTATTTGTCTTGAATACTTAATTCATATTCAGCTTGTTTGATTCTCGAAGCCACTTGTTGGTCAGTTTCAGTGTTTCTTTCAATAAGCCGTTGTTTTAAAATTGCTAAGCTTGGTGGGGCAATAAAAATTGATAAAAGATTTTCATCTTTCAATTTTTCTAACACTTGAATGGCTCCTTGCACTTCAATTTCTAATAAGGCGTTTTGGCCGTTATCAGTAATCCGTTTTAATTCACTTTTTAAGGTTCCATAGGAGTTGGAACAAAATGTTGCGTGTTCAACAAAGTCATCATTATCAACATGGGCTTGAAATTCTTGGGCGGTCGCAAAATAATAGTCCACTCCGTGCACTTCCCCTTCCCGTGGTTTACGGGTTGTCATTGAAATTGAATAAGCTAAATTTAAAGCTTGGTCGTCCATTAATTGACTAATAATGGTGTGTTTCCCAACGCCACTTGGGCCACTAATGATAATAATTTTTCCTTTGGTTACCATAAGATACCTTTAATTTAATAAATTTCAGTTGTCGCATATCACATTGATATGTGTATTTATATATTTTAATATAGGATAAAAAAGAATTTGAAAAGACAGGTTCAAAAACCGAAATTCTTGTTGGTTTTCCTAATTTTATGGAAAGTGTTGAAATGGTTTTTTATACCTTTAAAAAGGTATAATAGAAGTGTAGGAGGAAATCTACTATGTTATGCTCTAGCTGTAATAAACACCTTGGTGAAAAATACTATGCTATTAATGGTGATAAACACCACTACTGCTACCAATGTCACCAAAATATTATTAAAGGCATTAAAGAACAAGTCAAAGAAGCTCTTCCATTAATTGAAGAAGCAGGTCTTGATTGTAAACTTGATAACAATAGTTTAATTGTCAAAAAAGACAGTTCTATTTATGAATATGGTCTTGATTCATCAACTCTTATGAATAAAACTCCAATCCAAATCTATAAAAAAGTAAGTAAAGATATTTTAAGTTAGAAGAACTTTCTAACCGATGCAGGTGAACACCTGCATTTTTTTATTGGTTAAAAGATTTTGCAAAGTGAATACTGTTGCATCATCACCTTATTTGATATAAAATATTAACGTTTTATTTAAAGGATTTGTGTAGGCTTTTATTTGTTACTTTGGCTAGCACGATCACATTTATCAAGGCTTCCTTAGAACTAAGGAGGCCTTTTATTTTTGCAAGTTGGCTAAAATCCTATAAATTTTATTTATCTATGGCATTAATTGTCTATTGTATTTTATTACCAGTTTATTTATCTTTTATCAAAATCAACAAAAGATTGGGTTTGATTGCCTTTAAATAATCTTATTATTTAAAATAAACAAAATTTCTTTAATTTAATAAGCATTTTTTATTGCATCATATAAAATAAAATTATCAATCCCAACACTGAAATAAATTGTTATATTAAGAAAAAATATATAAAGTTTGGAAATGATTTTTGAGATTCTCTTAAAAATACTTATTACATGTAAATATGGGATTAATTAAAAATATAAGGAGTAATTATGCTTAAACGTAATAAAATCTTGGTTTCTGTATTAAGTTGTGTTTCAGCCGTGACCATTGCTGCTATTCCTGTCACTATTGCCCTCGTTGATCAAAAGCAAGCTAGTCCCGTCTCGCAAAAGAGATTAATGACGGAACAAGATTGAGAAAACGAGCAACCCTTTGAGTTTTAAGGGAGATGCTATTTAAAATTAGAAGATGCTCTACTCTACTATATGAAAGAGCATGGTGGCATTAATATGCAACAATTTATTGGTGAACTGAAAAATATTAATGCAAACGATGCGATTGACATTCATAGTCCGTATTTTAAAGAATACAATCTTGACAATATGGAATATGCTTACAAAAATGCTTATGGAGTCTTTACCACCGATCACGATGCTGCTCTAAGAACCTACATCAAGCGTTCTAATTTAGTTCAATATTATTATGATTACAAAGGAAATTACTTTCTTGATGAAAGAGATGCATTGCGAAGCATGAACAGCTTCTCATCATTTGGAATTCCTTATTATGATGTAATTGATATTAATAACCACCACGTTAAAATTAATCCGACTAACAAAAAAGACCAATTAAGATTAAAAAGAATTGCCTTAACAAGCATTGCTGAAGGTAAAAACCAAGGCTTTGATAACCGCTTTGATTTTAAAATAATAAAAAATACTAACAATCAATTTGATTACTCTGGTATTTATCAAACAAAATCATTCCAACAAACTAGTTTAAATAAATTAGTATATAGCATTATGATGGAACTATCTAACCGAATCATGGATTCAGTTAAACAAGAATTAGAACAAGGTAATTATTTACA
>JAHHTK010000014.1 GCA_020024695.1 Ureaplasma sp.
ACTGCTGATAAAGCGATACCACTAATAGCTGTTGCAGAGAATAAGATTCCCGTTGTAAGAGCTAAAGCTTTACCTTTTTTAAACATTTTTTCTTTCTCCTAGTATATAGAACTTTTATATTCTTATTATCGTACTTCTTAATTTAAAAGAAGATAAACCAAAATCTAGACCCTAAATTTATGATTTTTTAGTTTCTTTTTGTGTGTCTAGTCCTGAAAATGGTCATCTTTAGCCTATCTTAAGAAAGGTTTTTTACATTTTGATATAACTTGTATATTCTAGTTAAAAAAGTAAGAATTTTAAAAATAATCTGGAAAGGCTATAAAATACCTTGAATTAATAGGGCAAATAAATATAATATATAAGGTAATCAATGGAAACATACTCAAGAGGCCCAAGAGGACACCCTGCTAAGGTGTTAGACCGAGTAATTGGTGCGAGAGTTCGAATCTCTCTGTTTCCGCCACTTTAGACTTCAAAGAACGTACTTTGCGTTCTTTTTTTTCACGCATTCCAGACCCCAGATAATCATTGAAATTCAGGGCCTGAAAAAACAAAATCAATTCAATCAAAATCCTATCTCTATAATATTTATTGAAAGGTTTTATTATGAGTGGAAAGCAAAAACAACCAAAACCACCTTTTTCTCGTGGAAATACTAAATATATTTGAATTATTGAATTAATCTTTAGTTTATTAATTATTGCCGATATTTTAATCGGAGTACTCGTTGAAAATAAAATCGGGGTCATTATCATGTCCTCGTTAATCTTATGATTAATGGTGACAACCATTGCTTTTTATTTAGCAAACTCCAAGATTCGGGGCGGGCGGTCCAAAATCTCGTGACTGCTAGCTTTTATCTGTTTTCCAATCATTAGCCATATCTTATTTTTTGTTTGAGCTTCTAACCCCTTTCGTTATGCTGGCAAAATTGAATATTTAGAAAAATCCCGTCAATTTCTAACCTACATTAATTTTGATGAAACTCAAGCCTTTTTAGCTGATCCAAACTTTAAAAAGATTCACCCAGGCTTTTATAAAGCTTTTAAACTTACCAACCACCTAATCAATAGTAACTTACAATCTAATTATGCTTTACAAACTATTGAAAGTAATCCTTTACTTTTCTCTAAGAGTTTAGAATTAATTGATCAAGCAGAACAAATTATTTTTATGAGTTATTACATTATTGACCAAGGGTTCTGATTTGACCAAGTCATCGCCCACTTACAACAAAAAGCGGCTCAAGGGGTTCAAATCTATATCATTTATGACTGATATGGTTCTTTTGCAAAACTTAAAAAAAGTACTGTGAAAAAACTGGCTCAAATTCCTAACATTCATATTGCTAAGTTCCGTCCAAAAAGTGACTTCGTTTTAAGATATACGAATAACTTCCGAAGCCATGCCAAACTTTTATTAATTGATAATAAGATTGGTTTATATGGGGGTTCTAACTTAGCTGATGAATATCTTAATATGAAAAAAGATATTTATAATTGAGCCGATATTAACTATTTAGTTGAAGGGAAGATTGTTGAAAACCTTGCTTTATCATTTGTCGTTGACTGACAATACTATAGCTATATTATGTATGATAAGCATCCGAACTATTATTTGTTTGATGACTTAATTCAAAAAGGATTATGGTTACAAACCCCTGAAGTTAATAAACAACCAACTGGTTATGCTTTCTATAGTCAAACTTGTCCTGACTATTATCCATTCTTATTAGATAACCAGTTAGATATTTTATTAAATAGTGCTCACCAAGAAATTAAGATTATTACCCCTTATTTCTTACCTACCAGTAGTTTGATGAATGCTATTCAATCCGTTTTAAATAGTGGGGTAAAACTCTCATTTATCTTGCCAGGTCGCCCAGATAACAAACGATTAATGTTAAATATTAACCGCAGCTATTATTTAGAACTCTTAAGAATGGGTTGTAAGATTTATGAATACCCTGGCTTTATTCACGCAAAAATGGTAATTTTAGATAACCAAGTCTCTAGTGTCGGAACCTTCAACTTTGACTTACGAAGTTTATTGATTAACTTTGAATCGGCCATCTGGTTACATGATCAAACAGTGACAAAAAATCTTAACCAAACCTTTGACGATTTAGTTAAGATATGTCATGTTGTTGATGAAGATTATTTAAATCAAGTCTATCGCTTTAAACAAAAATTCCAAGTTTATTTCTCACAAATTTTTGCTGGTTTATTATAATTCGTAATGAATTTTAGCGAATTTTGAATCGTTAAATTCATCAAGCAATTTATCATAAACTCGTTTCTCATCAATGGTATCTTTTTCTAAAAGCATACCATTTTTTTGTCCATAAAAGTTAACAAATTGATCAAAACTAAAAACTTGATCAAACCCATAGTATTTCATAAACTTATCTTGATAATGGTCAAGATAGTAATGATAGCCAAACTCTAAGACTTGCTTAATTGGTAGGATTTCAGGTTTAATACATCTAATTAAACTTAAAATATAACCTTGGTTTAAATCATCAATATTTTTAGTTAAGATGCCAGGGGTATCATAAATTTCATACCGATTGTTAATCGCAACACGGGTAATGTTTTTAGTTAAACCTGGTTTGTTTTGAGCTTGTAAATGGTTTTTATTGGCTAAGAAATTAATTAAACTAGATTTCCCAATGTTTGGCAAACCCACCACCATCACTAAAAATTTCGGATTGACTAACCCTTTAGCTTTCAGTTTATTAATTTTATCGGCCAATAATTGGTCTAAAGCATTAATAATTTTTTGACGGTCAGCTTTGTTTTTAATAGATGCTAATAAAGCAAAGTCAATGTCATCTTGTTTTAAATCTGACCAGTCAGCTTTCATAGCTAAGGTTAAAATTGGTTTGTTAGCAATGATAGAAGCTAAATCAGGATTAATGGATTGTGTTGGAGCTCGAGCATCAATGACTTGGATAATGGCATCAACATGCTTGAGATTTTCAGCCACTTTGTCAGTGGCTTTTTTCATATGGCCTGGAAATCAATTAATTTTTAAAGGACATTTTTCAGATTCGTTATGCATTATTTAGATACCGTTGTAACCATTTCCCCATCAATATCAGCGACTGGATAAATCAAGATTAAGGCCTCTTTATCAACGTTACGAATGGTTTTAATTAAATTAGGTAATTCAAGATAGAAACAGAAAGTTTCTAAACTGGTTTTTGATGTTCAAGATAAACTATCATCGCTGTTATTAACAGCAACTTGGTGTGATCAACCATCAGCATGGATTGCGTTGGCAATCAAACGGGTATCTTTTGAGTAGACTTGAGCTTTAACAGCTTTATGTTTAGGGAAAAGAGCATTTAAGGTTAAACCAGCAATAATGGTGCCTAAAAGAGAAGCTAATAAGTTAGGACTAAAAAATAAACCTAAATAAGACATTCAACTAATAGGAGTACCTGGGGTCGCTGGAGTCAAACCACCAAGCATCATAACAGGAGTGAACGAACCAATCGCAACCCCAATCACTAATGAAGCGAGGTTAAAGTAGGTTAAAATCCCCCCAATACTTTTGACTTTGACTTTTGAAATATAGGTCGCCACGACATCAGTCCCACCTGAAGACCCACCTAAAATATAAATCGCAGCTAAATAAACTCCGTTAAATAAACTGAATACTAACGCATACGCAAAAACAGAAACAATTCGGGCCCCTTGACCGACAGCAACATCATAATCACTCCCAGCTCAGGTAACAATTTGTAATGCTTTGTTTAACTGATGCATAATTTCAGGCTTACTTAAGATATAGCTTGGGTAAGCAATTTCAATCCCTCCAGCAGTAGAACCAAAGATAAATAATGATTCAGTGTTAGGAATATAACCTAAAGCTAACCCGACTAAGTTTTGGGTCACAATAAAGACAGCGGTCATTAAAGCAAACTGCTTATCAATCTTGAAATAAGCAAAGATGAGTAGTGGAATATTTAATAATAAAATAATTCCCCAGAACATAGCGTTGTAAGTTGCTTCAATGGTTGCTGTTGAGACTTCATTTTTTGCTAATACCACTTGGACAATCCGAGCGATCCCTTGCGAAATCCCTCCTAATCCAGATGAATAAGTCCCCGTATTTTTTAATAATAAGAAAGCAATGAGCCCTGCTAAAATTCCGACCACTACACAAGCTAAATATTTCGCTCATGTTTGGTGAATCCGATAGATAAAGCCCAGTTTCAACCCATGGGCTTTATACATAATTTTTTGTCTTTTGGTCCGACTAATTTCAGCTGTTTTAACAGCAGAAACGGTTTTTGCTAAGTCGTTAGCCGCTTCATTTAATTCTCGTGATTGGAACCGTTTTGCTCCTCTGACAAAAGTCTTGCGTTCCCAACGGGTGTCTCTTCTGAGAGTGTTGTAACGTTTGAGCTTTGGAGCAACCAATTCTTTTGGCGTTAATGGTTTAATGGCTAATGATTCAGGTTGAATACTTGCTTGTTTAATGGTTTGTGTATCAATAATTTGTTCAGGGACTGATGTCTCTTGTAAACTGTCTTGAACGACTTCTTCAGCCATCACCTTACTCCTTTCTTAACATCATATTATTTATATATTATCTATATGAAAACTCACACTTGCCTGAAATTTAGGCAATTTAATTATTTACAAACAAAAAAGTCTACAACATGGTAGACTTTAACGGTTTTCAAAATAAAATTATTTGTTTTTGATAAGTTCTTTAATCCGTGCTGATTTACCACTACGGCCTCTCATGTATGAGATGTAAGCACGACGAACTTTACCATAACGTACAACTTCAATTTTTTCAACTAAAGGTGAGTGTAAGTTGAAGTTTAATTCAACGAAAGTACCGTTTGATTCTTTTCTCACGATAGCTGTTTCATTAATTCCACTACCTTTTCTACGTAAGACTACCCCTTCAAATTTTTGGATACGGGTCTTTTTACCTTCAACGATTCTGTTAGAAACGATGATGGTATCCCCTGGACCGAAATCTGGAAGATCTTTCTTTAATTGATCTGCGACAACTGCTTCTAATAATTCACCACGGTTAATATGAAATTTAGCCATAATTTATTCCTTATGTTTTGAAATATATTTCTTGTATAAATCTGGACGATTTTGTTTTGTTAGTTCTAATTGATTTTGATGACGTCATTGGTCAATCAATTGATGATTTCCACTGACTAAAACTGCTGGAACTTGATGGTTATCAAATTCAATTGGTTTGGTATAAACTTCAAAATCTAATAAATCTTCATTAAACGACTCACTCGCTAACGATTCTTGGTTAATAACCCCAGGAATCAAACGGGCCACACTATCTGCAATCACCATACTTGGTAACTCACCCCCGGTTAAGATGAAATCGCCAATTGAAATGGACATATCAATGTAGTTTTTGATGCGAGCATCAAACCCTTCATAGTGACCACTTAAGATAATGAGATGATCGTAATGGGCAAGTTGTTGAGCAACTTGTTGGTTATAAACAATCCCACTTGGACTAGTTAATATGACACATGCATTTGGTGTTTTAATTGCTTTTAAACAAGCCACAATCGGTTCTAACCGTAACACCATGCCTGCTCCACCGCCATAAGGGGTATCATCAACACTTTTATTAGAAAGGGTTGAATAGTCCCGAAAGTTAATGGTTTCTAATTCTAAACAACCTTTTTTAATTGCTCTGGCAATAATTGATGATTGTTCAAAACCTTCAAACATTTTGGGAAACAAGCTAACAAAACTAATTTTCATATAAATTATTCTGCTGCTGGTGTTTTCTTAGTGGTGGTTGCTTTTTTAGCTGCTGGTTTCTTAGCAGTTGTTTTCTTGGCTGCTGGTTTCTTAGCAGCTGGTTTTGCTTCAGCAACTGCTTTTTTGCTGTCGTCTTTTTTAAGGTTTGCTTTACGTGATTCATTAGCTTGTTTTTCAGCCATGAATTTTGCTCAAATGCCATCTTTTTTAAGCATTGAACGAACTGTATCAGTTGGTTGTGCACCTTGTTTTAATTGGGCCATGATAAGTTCTGCGTTTAATTTTGTTTCACCCTTAACTGGATCATAGGTTCCTAATAATTGGATGTATGCTCCGTTTGCTTTTGCACGAGCATCCATTGCTACGATACGATAAAAAGGTGATTTGTGACGTCCCATACGGGTAAGTCTTAATTTAACCATAATTACCTCTATTTAATAAATCAATAAGATAATAATAACATAAAAATAAAAAAGTGTAAAGTATTTTTACTTAACACCTTTATTTTTTTCTAATTCATTAAATCTTTAAAGTTTTTATTGAAGGGGTTAACCCCTTTTTGTAATTGACGACCAAGTTCAGCCATCTTTTTGGATGAGGCTTCTCATTGTTTCAATAATTTGTTGAATTCTTCTGGTTTGCGACCAGACCCTTTAATGACCCGTGCCCGACGGTTAGGTTGCTTTTTAAATAAAGCTGGGTTGCGTCTTTCTTTTAAAGTCATGGACGATAAAATCACTTGTCAAACTTTAATTTTTTGTTCAGCTTCGCCAATTTGGTCATCGCTAATAGAATTACTCATGCCTGGCAACATTCCAACGATAGACCCTAACGAACCCATCCCAGCCATTTGTTTCATTTGCTTCATTAAGTCTTCAAGGTCCATTTTTCCTGCAAGCATCCGTTTTAACATCCCTTTAGCGGCTTTTTCATCAACTTGATCAGCAGCTTTTTCAGCTAAGGTGACAATGTCCCCTAACCCTAAAATCCTGTCCGCAATTCGTTCAGGATAAAAGACGTCTAAACTCCCAATCTTTTCCCCGACCCCACTTAATTTAATTGGAACATTTAATAATGCTGCTAATGACAGTGCTGCCCCTGCCCGAGCGTCACTATCAAGTTTAGTAATAACAATCCCTGTTAATTTTAAAGTGTCATGGAATTCTTGAGCAACGTTAATAATATCTTGCCCACTCATCGCATCCACAACTAATAAAATTTCATCTGGTTGCACAGCTCTTTTAATATCTACTAACTCATCCATTAATTCTTGGTTAGTTTGTAAACGCCCTGCCGTATCAAAAATGACGAGGTTGTCACCTTTTTGGTCAGCTAAGTCTAAGGCTTGGCGAGCAGTCTGAGTGACAGGATTAGTACCGTTTTCATAGAAATCAGCATGAATATCGTTGGCTAATTGACGTAATTGTTCAATTGCTGCTGGTCGGTAAATGTCTAGTCCAACTAACATTGGTTGTTTTTGGTTATTATTTTTTAATTGGTTCGCAATTTTAGCAGCGGTAGTAGTTTTCCCTGCCCCGTTAAGCCCAACTAACATATACTTCGTCACTTTTTTATCAGTGACTAATGGTGCTTGTTTGGTTCCTAAAATTTTGATTAATTCTTGTTTAATAATGTTTAAGACAAAATCACTAGGGGTGATTTTATCATCTAAAATTTGACCCACAGTTTGGGTTTTAATTTCATTAATGAATTTTTTAACCACTGTTAAGTTAACATCGGCATCTAATAAAGCAATCCGAATTTCTCTTAATAATGGTTTAATATCTTCTTCAGTAATGGTGGAGTTTTTTAATTTGCGGGACATGGTTTTGGCAACAATGTTCCCCATCATTGATTTTAATAAACCCATAATTTCTTTCCTTAATTGTATTTGAGCAATTCTGAACTATTTTTGGCAATTCAAAAATAGAGAATGATGCCAATTAAACATGGTCAAGCGACCATGATTTGACTTAAAATAAACACCCAGCGTGGATATAAATCACGGTGCTTTTTAAAGTGTCTTAACACACTAAAGAGAGCAATCACGCTACTGATCAACCACGATAAGCAATATAACAATAATGAAACAACAAACAAAATAAACATTGAGTTATTGGTTTGTAAGTTAAAAGCAACACTTCATTGCACCACCCCAATGATTCACATAATCAAAAATATGTAGTGAAAAATAGCCAAGGCACTAATGGCTTTTAAATATTTAGTAATCCGATAATATTCACTTTGCATTTGTGATTGATAATCAAAAGCATCGGGATTGGTTTGTGGTCCAAGTTCGTGATTGAGATTAGTCATATGTTTATAACCCTAAGTATTGACGAATTAAGTTCATTAATTGACTTGCTTCATGAGCTAAATCTTCACTATATGAAACATCATATTGCATGTTGTCAACTAATGGATATAAGTTGAAATAGGTTTTGAATTTTGGTTCAGTACCACTTAATCTAAATTCAATTCAAGAATCATCTTCTAAAGTTCATACTAAACATTGGCCCATTTCATTAAAATAAATTGAAGTAATGGTTCGGTTCCCAATTTTAATGTCACTAAAGTTAGTTAATTTTTGAATTAATTGTTGGGCTTTGATTTCTCAATCATTGCCAGGGATAATGGTTGAAATGGTTTGACCAAATCAGTGACCATATTCAGGATAAATAATTTGTTCAAGAATATCGATTAAATCCAAGTTATTAGCACTATATTCATTCATGATTTTTAACACTAAGGCTGCGACTTGGAAACTATCTTTGTCAGCATTTAAAGTTGAAGGTAAACCCCCAATGGCTTCTTCAAACCCATTAATGTAATATTCTTGGTCAGTTAATTTTTGCATTTGAGCAGCAATTCATTTAAAACCTGTTGGGGTTCGCATAACTAACCCGTGGTCTTTTTTAGCTAATCTATCAATGTAGTTAGTAGAAACATAAGTTGAAATGATAACAGGAGTTTTTTGAATCTTAGCTTTTTTAAATTGTTGTAATTGGTATCAAGATTGGATAATGCCAGCTTGGTTTCCGTTTAAATAATTTCAAACCCCATTATGTTTAATTGCAATCCCTAAACGGTCAGCATCAGGGTCACACGCTAACATTACTTTCGCATTCAAAGCTTCAGCTTGACTTTCAGCTAATTGAAAAGCCTTTGGATCTTCAGGGTTCACTAATGGAGCATTCACAAAGTCAGCATCAGGGAAACATTGTTCTTTAACTTCAATTACATTAAAACCTAAACTTCTTAAGAACGGACCCATATATTGGCTAGCAGTTCCATGCATCGCACTAAAGATAATTGGGTCTTTAAAACTCACTTCTTGATCTAAATGTAATCAGTTTTTAACATCCCTAAAATAGTCATCTAAGACACTATCACTTAAATAGTTAACAACAGCGTCAGGATTAACATTAAAAGCCATCGCTTCTTGTCATGTTGGCAATAATTGAATAATTTCATTGGCTTGGTCTGGTAAAATTTGACCACCAGATTGTTGGTAAACTTTAAACCCATTATCAGTTTTTGGGTTGTGGCTAGCTGTAATAATGACAGCTCCAGCTGTTTTTAAATGACCAATGGCATATGAAATAATTGGTGTTGGTGTTAAATGGTTATTTTCAAATAAAGAAACTTTGATTCCATATGTGGCTAAAATTTGAGCAATTAATAAACTATAGTTGTCACTATTGAAACGGTTATCATGACCAACAAGTCATGTTGCATTTTCTCCATAGGTTTGAATAATTCATTTTGCTAAACCCATGGCTAATTGGGTATAGGTGATTTCATTTAATTGAATGGTTCCTG
Source organism: Ureaplasma sp. (assembly GCA_020024695.1). Lineage (GTDB taxonomy): Bacteria > Bacillota_I > Bacilli_A > Mycoplasmatales > Mycoplasmoidaceae > Ureaplasma. The sequence continues at coordinate 9,594 of JAHHTK010000014.1, forward strand.
GTCCCATGTGGGTTCTCACCCCGCTAGTTCCGAACTTAAAGCTTTTATTACTGAAGAATTCTTCAATTTGAGCTTCAGTTAAAGTTTTCATCACAGCTTTAGTTGCTGGTAAAACTTTGTCACTGTCCATTCAAATATCATAAATTTGTTTACAAGTCATAACTAACCTTTCGTTTCTAAAATATCGACATTCTGCAAAATTTTCATAAATTTTTATTCTTATATATACATTTTAATGGAAAAAAGCTATTAATAGGTAGGAGGAAATTTATGAAAGAAAAACTCACCCAATTAAATATGATGTTTTTAGGCAACTGAAATGCTTGTTATGATGCTATTCGTAACAAAATTTTAATTGCCCCAAAACAAATTATGAATCCCTTTATGCCTGATTTAAACCACGTTCATGCCATTCATGAACCAGAATTCCCTGAAAAAGTTAAAGATGTCATTTCGCCACCCTTTGTGTTACACTTCAGTGGTAACTGAGATTTAATTAACCGTCGCTTGTTTGGCATCCACGGTAAGATTCATCTTGACCAAATCCAAAATTTAGTTCCTGGTTCTGACCGTTGCTTAATTATGACCAGTAGCGATTACAATGAATATATTGCCCAAGCGTTACTAGAACGAGATATTAACCACATTGTCGTTTTTGATCAAAAATTAGACCAAGAAGTAATCTGTCCCCACCACCAATTATTTATTAGTGAGTACGGGACCAAAATCATTAACCCATCCGTGGGACAAGAAGCATCCCGAATTGTCATGGGTTTAGCTCAAAAAAACATTTTTGTCAATGATGCACTAGTCACATTAAGAACAGTCAACCATTTTGAACAATATGACCCACATTTAGCAGTGCTTTCTACGAATAAAGAAGATATTCACAAAACCCAGTACTCGTCCAAGTCATACACACTCTCAAGGATTGAATTGGTCCATGATTTAAAAAGTTGATTTTTCTAAAAAATAATATTTTTTAAATAGAAACACCATTATTTTATTTCAAAATTTCTTTATAATTGTTGAAAAAATGTATAAAATTTATTAATATTTTCATGCATTCGTTTAAAGAGGGTTTATGAGTAAAAATTTAATTATCGTCGAATCTCCGAACAAAATTCATACAATTAGTGAATTTGTCGGTTCAGATTATGAAATTATGGCTACTGTCGGCCATATTCGTGAATTAAATGTCACCAATGGGTATAACAAAGAAACATTTGATCCTAACTGATCAGTTATTAAAGAAAAAAAGGGTAATAAATCCAAAGCAACTTTAATTAAAGAAATCAAAAAAGCCGCAGATGAAGCTGATGTTGTCTATTTAGCAACCGACCCTGACCGTGAAGGGGAAGCCATTTCTTGACACGTCTGAGATATTTTAAGTAATGAAGACAAAAAGAAATGCCGTCGGATTACTTTTAATGAAATTACCAAACCAGCTGTTTTAAATGCTATCCAAAACTATCGGGAAATTGACATGAATTTAGTTGATAGTCAGTTTGCCCGTCGGATTATTGACCGTATGGTTGGCTATGATCTTTCAAAATTAATTAAACAAAAGTTGAAAGAAAAAAGTGCAGGTCGGGTTCAATCAGTTGCTTTATTATTTTTAGTCGACCGTCAATTAGAACGGGATGCTTTTGTTAAAAGTTGATGATGAGAAATTGATTCTTTATTAACTTTCCAAGCAAAAGAATTAGATTTAAAAACTTTACCTTATCAAGTGGAAGAATACCAAAGTGAATCCAAAGGACCTAACTTCCGTTTTGCTCACAAACAAGACGCTGAACTCGCTTTATCTAAATTAGGTCCTAACTTTACTGTTACCAATATTTCAGCTCCAAAACTTTCGAAACTTGACAGTTATAAAGCCATTACCACTGACAAACTTTTACAATTAGCTTCTTTACAATTAAATTGAAAACCTCGTAAAACAACCTTAATCGCCCAAGAACTTTTTGAAGGGGTTGAAATTGATGGTGTTTACCAAGCCTTAATTTCTTATCCAAGAACCGATAGTGAACGTTTAAGCGATGAATTTATTGATAATACCAAACAATACATTTCCCAAACCTATGGGTCTCAATATGTCACTACCAACAGTTCGTTAGACAAAACCCAAAAGAATAAAACTAATGTTCAAGACGCCCACGAAGCAATTCGTCCAATTGATGTAGCAACCACGCCTACTTACTTAAAAGATAAGATTAGTAAAGACTGCTATGATCTTTATAATTTAATTTGAACTCGTACCATGATGATTTTAATGGCCAGTCCTTTAATTAACCGTTATGTGATTTCTTTAACTAACAATGGATTTGGTTTTGAAACCACCCACAAGCAATTAATCTTTGATGGTTACTATGTCTTACCTCAATTTGAAAAAACTAAAAACAATTTAAGTCGGGGTGAATCTAGTTTTGAAGTTGGTAAAGAATATAGTGCTCAATCCATTGAATTAAGTGAACATGAAAAATTACCACCTCCATACTATACTGAAGCTTCTTTAATCGTGGCTTTAAAAGATGCTGGTGTTGGTCGTCCAAGTACATATTCACAAATGGCTTCCATCGGTGTGGAACGAGGCTATGTAAAGGTTGAAAACCACTATTTAATTCCTAATGATAATGGGATGTTAATTATCCAATCATTAAGAAAAGCCTTCCCTGACATTATTACCCCTAAATTTACTGCCAATATGGAAACGAATTTAGATAAGATTGCGAATGGAGAAGAAAACTGAAAAGAATACTTACACGAATTCGCCCCAGCTTTCCAATCTGAATTTCAAAATGCCAAGGAAACAATGGAAAAGATTCCTGACGAACCAACAGGCAGGGTTTGTCCAAATTGTGGCAAGGAATTATTTTATAGAATTAGCCGTTACAAAACTAAGTTCATTGGGTGTTCTGGCTTCCCTGACTGTAAATACATGGAAAGTTTACCCAAAGAACAAAAGATTCTTGATGAATTATGCCCTGAATGTAACCACCCTTTAATTATTAGAAAAAATAAAAAGGGGCAAGAATTTATCGCTTGTACAGGATTCCCAAAATGCCACTACATGCGCGGTTTGAATGAAGAAAAAAAGTCTTAATTGACTATTAATTTGATTTTTAGACTATAATAAATCATTACCATGGAAATTTATAGTATTGATCAATTAAAAAGAATCCTTCATTCAAGCACCAAACCCCTTGTGATTGAAATCATGGACATGGACAATGAAGCTCAAAATGAACTTCACAATATTATTAATCACTATGTCCTTGAAAAAATCGAGTCAAAAATCGGATTATTAAAAATAAACAAGAATTTTTATCATAATATAGTAGAAGTGGTTGACCAATTTCCTACTTTTGTGCTTTATCATAATCAAAAAGTGCTTGCTCAAAGTAGTGAAATTCAAAATCTTGAATCGTTTCAGGATTTTATTCAATCAATATTGTAATTTCAGCAAAGGATTTTTATTATGGAAATTAAAACAGCAAACGAATTACACGAAATTCTTAGTAGTGAAAAGAAATTAGTTTTAGTTGACTTCTTTGCAACTTGATGTGGACCATGTCGTATGTTAAGTCCTGTTCTTGAATCAGTTGCTAACGAATTCAGTGACAGTCTTAAAGTCGTTAAAGTTGATGTTGATAAATTCTCACAATTAACTAACGAATACAATGTTCACGCAATGCCAACATTAGTCTTCATTAAAGATGGTCAAGAAGTTGGACGTCAAATGGGATACATGACCCAAGACGATCTTGCTGACCTTGTTACCAAATATTCAAAATAAGAATTACTATAATTCAGATAAATCTATTTGTTCAGGTTTGAATAAATAGATTTTTGTTTGCCGTTTCAACCTGATTCAGATTATTTTAGGTTGGGAATTACAAAACAAAAAGGTTTCTTGGATTACAACAACCTTAGGTTTAACAATGGATTTCGGCACTTAAACCAATGACAATCTATCTCGTTCATTATCTTCACCACTTTACTCATCTCTTAAAATCGTTTGAAATACCGACCCTAAATTTATCATCAATGGATTTATGTGCTTCAAGTCTTTTGGGTGCTCAAACTCGCTCTAAATTACCACCAAACCTATAAATCACATCCAAACCAATTTGAAAATAAAAAATAGTAACTAGGTTAGTAGTTACTATGATGATAATCGTAAATTATAAGCCGAGTTCTGTTATAGGTATATATGACCTAATAGTTGATTATTTATCTAACATTACTGTTCTGCATTACAATTCATTTCTTGTGTTGCAGTTCCCTTACCAAATTTAGGTTTCTCACTTGCGGGGTTTACGTCGTTTCACTCTAATCGTCACCGACTAGCATCGTCACTGTAGCACTTTTATAGTCGCTTGTTGTCTTTGACAAGACCAAAAAGCAACAGCCGTAAGGTTATCAGCCTCCTAGTGGTTCTTAGCCACTACACAAACACTACATTCATCGCAGAATGTGCGAGCCCGGACTTTCCTCTACATTTTCATGCAGCAATCAACCGTTTACGATCATAAGAAATATTAAAATGGCGGATACGAGGAGATTTGAACTCCTGCACGGCGTTAACCGTCTACACACTTTCCAGGCGTGCCTCTTGAGCCACTTGAGTACGTATCCAAACATGGCGGATAGTGAGAGATTTGAACTCTCGCATGTTTCACAACATCTAACAGTTTTCGAGACTGTCCTCTTCAGCCGAGCTTGAGTAACTATCCCTAACTAACAAAAAATGCCAGCGATCGGCTGACATTAAAACTTATAGTGGTGGTTTCGGGCAGAATTGAACTGCCGACACACAGATTTTCAGTCTGTTGCTCTGCCGACTGAGCTACGAAACCGTGGCGGTCCCAACGGGAGTCAAACCCGTATCACTCCCGTGACAGGGGAGTATAATAATCGCTATACCATGGGACCATGGTTGCGGGTGGTGGATTTGAACCACCGACCTTCAGATTATGAGCCTGACGAGCTACCGAGCTGCTCTAACCCGCGATAAATAGTAAGTCAAAACTTACTAGAAAATTAAGATGGCGGATGATGGGGGATTTGAACCCTCGCGTGCCTTTCGACACCTGTCAGTTTTCAAGACTGATCCCTTCAACCAGGCTTGGGTAATCATCCTTATATAATTAGTTCTATTGAACTAATAACGATAATTTTAAAATGGTGCTTCTAGAAGGACTCGAACCTTCAACGGACCGATTATGAGTCGGGGACTCTAACCATTGAGCTATAGAAGCAGTGGTGGCTGGACTGAGGGTCGAACTCAGGACCTTACGGGTATGAACCGTACGCTCTAGCCAACTGAGCTATCCAGCCATAAGTGGTCGGGAAAACAGGATTCGAACCTGCGACCCCTTGGTCCCAAACCAAGTGCTCTACCAAGCTGAGCCATTTCCCGATAGTGGCGCGCCTTAAAGGACTTGAACCCATAGCCTTCTGGTCCGTAGCCAGACGCTCTATCCAATTGAGCTAAAGGCGCACTAATGGAGGTGCCGATCAGATTTGAACTGATGCATAAGAAGGTTGCAGCTTCTGGCCTTACCACTTGGCTACGGCACCATCAATTGGTATCTGATAGTTTAACCACATATAAGATTATATATAAAGTTGCTTTTTTTGCAAAACATTTTTAGATTTTTAGCTAACTTTTAAATCTTACCCTCATATTATAATGAATAATTTTTTATTTATAAAAAATTCAATGAAATTTTTGAACTTTTTTAAAATTCATTTTTAGTTCTGAAAAGCAAGATTTTTCACAATCCTATGGTTATTTTTCTTAACCACTTATTTATTATAGACACTCGTAATCAATTTTGAACTAAAAAGCTTAAAAAATTCTCTCTTGATAATACCAAGAAAGAATTTTAAGAATTTTATTTTAAATGGTTTAAGATTTCGGTTTCTAAGAAATCGCCAATAACTGCGTGTTTGGGATTGCCTAATTGTTTGGTCGCATAATGTTTTAAAGCGTCACAACGGTCATCTAATTGGCACGCATACTTACATAATTGAAAGGCTGGTAAGTCATTAGCTGAGTCCCCGAAATAAATCGCTTGATCAGGGGTTAATTGATACCTTTTTAATAAGTATTGAATCCCAGTAGTTTTATTAACATCCCGACCTTCGACTTCTAAGAAACATTTACCAACTAAAGCAAATGAATCATGATATTGATCAGCAATCGCTTGTGCTTCAGTAACATATGGCAACACCTTTTCAGGTTCAGCTTTATAAACTAAATGGACAATTTCATGGTGGGCCATTAATGAATCTAAAATGGTTGGGTCATCATAATGGTCCACTTCAGTACCCCCATTAAAGTATTCTTGGCTTTGAATTTCTTCTTTTTCGTTATGGCCAAAATAGAAGTTATACACCTTCCCATCATTAGTAGCGACAATTAATGCCCGATGGTTAACTTTAGCTAAATTAATGATTCAGTTGCACACGGGGGTAGCGATGGCATTCCCTGTGACAATGGTTTCATTGGTTTTTAAATTAGTGACAAATGAACCCCCACAAGTAGAAACGTAATCAACGACTTGGATTTCATCCAAAATCGCTTTTAATTCATCACTAAAAGCTCGACCCGTTACTAAACAGATAGGATACCCTTGAGCTGCTAGTGCTTGGAAAACTTGGACTGTTTTAGGGTTTAATTTTTTATCTTCATGGTTAATTAAAGTACCATCAATGTCACTAAAGATAATCTTCACATCTTGAAAAATTTGATTACATGGATTCATAAGCATCGATTCCTAATAAGTCTAATCCATTAGCTAAAATCACTTTAATTGCTGAAATTAAGTATAAACGTTGACTACTTAAGGCTGGGTTAGTTTCATCAATAATCTTATTGTTTGCATAATATGCGTGGAATTGTTTTGCTAAATCTCATAAGTAGTTTGCCATTTTGTGTGGTTCATAGTTATTAACACAAATTTGGATCATACTATCATAAGTTGCTAAGGTATTAATTAAGGCTTTTTCTTGCTTATTGGTTAATAAGTCTAAGTGGTGGTCTTTCACAATACCTTTAGCTTTTTGTAAGATGGTATTAATTCTTGCGTGAGCATATTCAACATAATAAATTGGGTTTTTATTATCTTTACTTAAAGCAATATCAACATCAATAGTTAAGTGACTGTCAACACTTTGACTAATTAAATATCAACGAGCAGCATCTTTGCCAATGGCATTAACTAAGTCAGCGGTGGTTAATGAGTTACCAGAACGTTTAGATAATTTGAATTCAGCCCCATTTTTAACTAATTTCACCATTTGCATACAAACAACGTTAAAGGCTTGTTTTTCAAAACCTAAACATTGTAAAGCAACACTCATTCTGTCAACATAACTTCTATGGTCAGCCCCTCAAATGTTAACAACTTTATCAACCCCACCATCACGAGTTAATTTGATATCGTGGTAGGCAATGTCAGGCATAAAATAGGTTGGAGTACCAGTAGATTTAATTAAAACACGGTCTTTGTCGTCGCCAAATTTGGTGGTTGCTAATCAAGTCGCACCATCTTTTTGATAAATATAATCACCTAATTTAGCTAAGGTTTTATCAATTAATTTATTTTCATGAATGGTGGTTTCACTAAATCAAATATCAAAAGTGACTCCTAAATCTTGTAAGTCTTTTTTGATAATTGCTAATAAATAGTCACGGCCAAATTTTCTTAAGATAAGAGCAACATCTTTTTGTTCAATATTAAAGTTAGTATCATAGCTAGCATCTTTAAATTGATCCCCATATTGGTCATATAAGGCTTTAGCGACATCTATAATTTCTTCACCATGGTATGAATCATCTGGTAATTCCACATCTTGGCCTAAGATTTGTTTATAACGAACTAAAATTGAACTTGCTAGTTTATCCATTTGGTTACCAGCATCGTTAATGTAGTATTCTTTGACAACATGGCAACCTAATTTTTTAGCCATGTTGGTTCAAGTTTCACCAAAGGCTGCATTCCGTGCGTGACCAATGTGTAAATAACCAGTTGGGTTAGCAGACACAAATTCAATGTTATATTTTGTATGGTCAATATCTAAGATTGGATATTGGTGATTTTGTTTTAAAATTTCATTTAAAATGTTTTCAAATACATGACTAGCTAAATTCATGTTAATGAAACCAGGGCCAGCCACACTAACACTTTCAAAGAAAGCATCAGCTTGTAAGGCTTGGGCAATTTGACTAGCTAATTCTTGGGGTTTAACACCGACTGATTTAGCTAATAATAAAGCGACATTGGTAGCAAAATCAGCATTGGTATTAGCATTCGCTGGTTGGACATTGATTTTTGAACTATCAAGGTTCATCTTAGTCAACACCTGACTAATTTTAGATTTAATTACTTCTGTTAACATATTCATTCCTAACTTTAAATTTCTTGTGCCCGACTTTGGACTAAATTTTCAATTTTGGCTTGTAAACGATCGACAACTAAGGGGTCCATTTTTTGGTTCTTTAACAACATGTTTTTAAACTCAGCTCGGCTATAGTTGGAAGCAAAGATGGTCATCTTATTACTACTATCACGAGCCTCTAAAAGGTGAATTAAGACAGTACCATAATAATAACTGTTTTTACTACTTTCCATCCCAAAATTATCAATAATTAAAACATCAACTTCTTTTAATAATTGGGTGTAATGATCAACGGATTGATTTTTTTCAAAGTTCGTGAGTTTGTTGCCCATGTCCCAGTTATCAATATAAATCACTTTGTAATTTAATTTAGCTAAGGAGTTAGCAAACGATAATAAATTATAAGTTTTGCCAGTATTGATAGGACTGGAAAATCACGCCCCAGTAATTAATTTATGATAGTTTTTAATTTTATCAAAAAAGACCATTAATGACTTGTGATTTTTTAAGGCACATTCTTTTTTTTCTTCACTTAAATTGCTAAGTTCTTTAATATCGTTAGTATTATCTTGTTCCATGTCTTGAACATGGTTTTTAAGCACATCACTATCAATTAAGAAATTGTTTTGATAATTTTGTAAAGTATCATATTCTTGTTTGTAAGGACATTCGTAACTAAATGACCTTAACAAACCATTGCTTTCACGCACAAATCCCACGTGATAGCCACCATATAAACAAGGAGCCCCAGAAGTACAAGGGGTTTGTTCTTGTTGATAAAATTGTAAACAATCACTGTAATTTTGAATTGCTTCATCAACGGTAATCTTTAATTCTTTAAAACAAGGCAACTTAAGTCAATCTTTGACATAATCAGGAGTATTGACCACAACCTTGGTTTTACTGCTCGGTTTTAAAGTTTTAAACCCTGTTTGTTCAAGAATTAAATCTTTTTTAGATAATCTTTTTTTAGCTGTAGTTTTTGTTGTCATATTTATTAATTTTATTACTTCTAAGAGACTAATGCAATATTAAAACCAATTATTAATTTTACTCTCAAGATTATTGGTATTTTCAGTTTCTTCATCACTGGAATTTGGTTCGTCACCTGCCTCCATTAATGAGACTTGTTGCACGGGTTTTTCATCATCTTTTTTGGTGTTTTTCTTACCTGACTTTTCTTCTATTTTATAGATATAGTTCGCACTTAAATGGTTAATTAAATCCGTTAAATTGTCAATTTGTTGTTCATAACAAGTTCTGCCAATGGTTAATAAATAATTAGGGACAATCTTATTATTATTCACCACCATACTATAGTCCATTAAGACATTAACAACCGTTTCACTTAAACCATAAGTGGTCATTAAAGTGACAATAGTTTCATGTAATTTATCTTTTTCTTTATCGTTTTTTAAATTGACACACCCGATATTAGCTGCATAAACATAAGGACTATAGGTTTGGAAATCAGTGATGGTTTTGTTAAAAGTTTTTAAATGTTTTGGATCATTATAAATTTCTTTGGACCGACTAATTTTGATTGTACTATCTAACTTAAATTCTTGGATTTTGGTGTCATTACTCTGATAAGTATTTGTTGGTTTAGTTTCGCTATCTTTAAGCGAAACTTTTTTAGCATTTACAACCGTTTTTTCTTGATGAACAGTTGCTTTTTCATTTTGAGTACTCGCTGGTTGTTTTTTAAGTGGAAAATCAGTTAAACTCAAATTAATTCCTAATAAATTATAAGAAATGTGAGGATTGATGTTTAAGTCAACCATGCTTTCTCTTAAGATGGCTAACAATTGGTTTTCATCAACTGAATAGGTTTCCAATGTAGTGGTTAAAGTTTGGATTACATCATCGCTAAATTCTACTTGATAACCATACTTTTGCTTTAACTTTTTTTGTCAATAAACAACATCTAATGATGGTTGATAACTAAAGCCATGTTGGGACCAATAATCTAATTGATCATTCACATTTTTAACTTGGCTAAAGTCATATTCACGCCGATATTTATCTGCTAAAACTCTCTTCATTTCAGCACTTAAATGTCGCATAATCAATTCATTTTGAATAACTTCAGCATAACTGCCCACATGGTATAAAAAGATTTGTAACACGAATGGTTGGTGCACATCAAGATAAACAGATACCATTCCAGCATTCACTAATTTAGTTAAATAATGAAAAAAGTCATGGTCACTATAACCATGTTGTTGTTGAAAATCAGTTAAGAAAAGCTTGTTTTGTTCGTTGACTAACGGATAAATTTCTTGATAAAAATCATAGTCTTTATCATCAATGACGTGTCCTAAAAAGTCATTCACAATGTCATGACTATAAGCTCAACCATGATTAGCAACTATTTGCAAAACAACATCTTTTTTCATTTTTAATCCTTTCGCATACCTAATTTGGAGATTAAAGTCTCAATTTTCAACACATATTGAATTGTTCGGTTATTATCAAAATAATAACAAACTTCTGGTGATTTATCAAATAAAGGAACTAGATTTTGATAAATCATTTCAAGTTTTGGTAACTTAAAAAGATCTTCATTTTGAGCAACTGGTTTTAAAAAGATAACTCCTGACACATCAAAATTAAAACTAGTTTCATAATCATAATAGGTTGGGAGTTCCACAAACACATCGTGGTCATAATTTTTAATATATAAATTTAAAAAATGGTTTACAAACCGTGTCAAGACTGGTAATTGGTCAGGATAAAGTTGGAAAAATTGTTTCAATTTTTCCCGATCAACTTCTTTGTCATTAACAAAATTGACTCCAAAACTTTGTTTGACAAACACATAACCTAATTGATTTTTTTGGTACAAAAATTGGTGAATATATTCATCAGCATTAATTGTATGATAACCTTGAGCTTGTAATTGGTTTAACAAGGTGGTTTTGCCACTTTGTTGAAACCCAACAATTAAACAAATCTGGGACTTAATCATTTTTTTGACATGTTGGGCAATAATAAGTGCCCCGTTGTTTAATTTCAATTTTCATTATTTTTGTATTACAAACTTGGCAAGGTTGGCCA
>JAHHTK010000015.1 GCA_020024695.1 Ureaplasma sp.
GATAAATATCTACATATAAGTTGAATTTATTACTTTTTTTATAATCTTTAAACTTAATAATTTCTCGTTGTTATTAGTTTATCTATCAACAAGCAAATTTTTTTTCTCATTATTTTTACTGTCTTCTTACTTATTGTTAGTCCTTGTTGATTTATTCCTTTCGGAAGTGTTCCATAATTTTTAATACCTTTTATAAATTAATTTTGCAATTACTCTTAAACTTACATTACACGTAATCGGACGTCTCCCGATTACGTTTTTATTTGTCCTTCCAGTTTGATCAGATGGTTGATTGATTAATGATATATTAAACTGGAAGGGGTTTTAACAAAATTAGGCGACCTTAATCTAACAACCTGATGAATTAATCCATTTAAAATAAAAGGGGGCTCAAAATGGGCGTTAGCAGTTATGACAAGCGACTAAACATAATATCGTCTTGCTTTGGTCATTCCCCAATATCCAAGGACGCAAAAAGCTCTAACGTGACAAACAAAACCGTTAGAGCTTTCTGATGAAAAAGAGTTTGAGAAAGAAAAAACGATGACTTGCATCGCTTTTATTATCAAAATGGAGCAGATGACGAGAATCGGACTCGCGTATTGACCTTGGCAAGGTCACATTCTACCATTGAATTACATCTGCATTTCAGTAACATTTAAGTAATACGTTAATAAGTATAATACAACCGAAACAAAAATGCAACTGTTTTTTAAAAATTCTTGAAAAATTTTAAAATTTGCGATTTGAGGTCTTTTTGATCATTGTTAAAAGGCTTCTATTGAATACTAAAAAGTGCTTTTAAGACCCGAAAAAGAACAAACAAAAACCTAAAGTAATAAATTTACTTTAGGTTCATATTTATGTTAAATAGAAGGCTTATTTAGAAGTGGTTTCGTCTTTAACTTCAGCTTCAGTATCTGAGTTATTTTGTGCGTTAGCTCCTGCTTGAGCTGCCATTTGCATTGCTTGTTTAATTGCAGTTAATTTGGCATTAATTTCATCTCATTTTTCTTGATCTTTTAATGAAATTAATTCGTTCTTTAATTCTTCTAATTTAGATTTTTGATCAGCTGGAATCTTATCGTCAGCTAATACTTTGTCAAGTTCGTTGATAGCTTGTTCAACTTCGTTTTTAGTCATTGCGACTTTCTTACGTTCTTCGTCTTTTGCTTTGTTTTCTTCAGCTTGTTTTTTGAAGTTAATAATTTCTTCTTCAGTTAAACCTTGGCTATCTTTAATGGTAATACTTGCTTCTTTATTAGTCTTAAGTTCTTTTGCTTTAACGTTCATAATACCGTTAGCATCAATACTAATACTTACTTCAATTTGTGGAACCCCACGTGGTGCTGGTGGAATGTCTGATAATTGGAAGTCACCTAATAATTTGTTATCAGCTGCCATGGAACGTTCCCCTTGAACAATCCGAATGTCAACACTTGGTTGGTTATCAACAGCAGTTGAGAAGACTTCAGTCTTAGTCACTGGAATTGTTGAGTTAGCTTTAATAATTGGTGTTGCAATACCACCCATAGTTTCAATTGCGATTGTTAATGGTGTAACGTCAATTAATAAAATATCTTTAACATCACCACTTAAAACCCCACCTTGAACAGCTGCTCCAAGAGCAACAACTTCGTCAGGGTTAATAGAACAGTTTGGAGTTTTACCAGTCATTTCTTGAACTAATTCTTGAACAGCTGGCATTCTTGTAGAACCACCGACCATTAAGACTTCGTTTAAATCGTTAGCAGTTAATTTTGCTGCTGCTAAAGCTTTTTGAACTGGTGCTTTACATCTTTCTAATAAGTTAGCTGTCATCTTTAAGAATTCAGCACGGGTTAAAGTTTTATCAACGTTAATTGCTCCAGCTGGGGTCATACCAATGAATGGAAGCATAATTTGGGTTTGAGTTTGAGCTGATAAATCGATTTTAGCTTTTTCAGCTGCTTCTTTGATCCGACCCATTGCCATCTTGTCGTTAGCTAAATCAACGCCGTATTCAGTTCGAACACCGTCTAAAATTCATTGAATGATAGCATTATCTCAGTCGTCCCCACCAAGCATGTTATCACCACTAGTTGCTAATACTTGGAAAGTACCGTCAGCCATATCAAGGATTGAAACGTCAAAGGTACCCCCACCTAAGTCAAAGACAAGGACTTTTTGTTCTTTATCCATCTTTTCAATTCCATAAGCTAAAGCTGCTGCGGTTGGTTCGTTAATAATTCTTAAAACATCAAGACCAGCAATTGCCCCAGCGTTTTTGGTTGCGGTTCTTTGACTGTCGTTAAAGTATGCTGGAACGGTAATGACAGCTTTTTTAATTTCATGGCCAACTTTCTTTTCAGCGAAGGTTTTAATATAACCTAAAATATCAGCACTAACTTGTTCTGGAGTTAAATCTTGTTTGCCGTTTGAAACAGTATAACCTTGTTCACCCATGTGACGTTTAATTGAGTGAATGGTGTTTGGGTTCATTGCCATGCCCCGTTTTGCTGCATCCCCAACAATGATTTCATCATTTTTAAAAGCTACCACACTTGGAACAGTACGTTTACCTTCAGGGTTTTCAAGAATGATTGGTTTATCACCTTCCATAATTGCAACTGCACTGTTAGTAGTTCCTAAGTCAATTCCTAAAATTACTTCTTTTGCCATATATCTTCTCCTTAAAATTAATTAAGTTCTTCTTTTGTCATCTATATGTGATTGGCTTTTGTTTTCAAAAACAGTCAATCTTTTTCATATATAGTAATTAAAAGTATAACACAAAAGTTTAAAAAATTAGCACTCTTATAGTTTAATTGCTAATTTTTATAAAATCTGATTGTTTTTTCAAATTAGATTCTGAGTCTGTCCTTTGGTTTGGTTTTTCCAATCATTCAAAAACCTTGGCTGACTTCTTTTGATCTTTCCAACCCATTTTCTCCAAAGGACATTAAAAAACATCCTTGTTGCCAAGAATGTTTTTCGATTACGTGAATTTCTGGAGATGAACGAAATCCGCGAGAATCAATTTAAAAAAATTTATTCTAATTTGTATTTTATCAAAAATGGATAAGAAACAAATAGATTTCAACAAGAACCTGCGAATTTCAACACTTTTTAAAAATTTTTTTGTTATTTACACATAAAAGATTCCTGAATCAAATCTTGATCCAAGAATCTCTTTTTTTTAAGGATTGAAACTAGTCCTAGTCGTTATAGTGTAAGACTGAGTAAGCAGGAGCAGTTAAGGTGTCACGACCTTCTAAGAAATCTAATTCAATTAAGAACGCATACCCTGCGACAGTGGCTCCAGCTTGGTTAACGATATTAGCAATCGCTCCGACAGTCCCCCCAGTCGCTAATAAATCGTCAATGATTAAAACGCGTTGACCTGGTTTTAAATCATCTTTTAAGATTTCAATGGTGGAACTACCATATTCTAAGGTATAACTTGCCTTTAAGGTTTCTCGTGGTAATTTGTTAGGTTTTCTAGCTAACACAAATGGTAATTTGGTTTTAATTGCTAATGGTGCGGCAAATAAGAAGCCTCGTGATTCAGCCCCGACAATCACATCAATGTGGTTTTCATTCGCAAATTCAGCCATATTATCAATAACTTTTTCTAATTCCACTGGATTTAAGAACAATGGGGTAATATCTAAGAAATTAATCCCTGGTTTTGGAAAGTTTGGGACGCTTTCAATAAGATTTTTTAAGTATTCTAAATTTTTCACAAAGACTCCTAACTATAACGGATTATAGACGTGTTTATTAATACCGATGATGGCTTGTTCATCAACTTTATCGTAATCAACATGGTTGATGGAACGACGGTGAGCGACAGCTTTCACAATATATTTTTCCCGTGCCATCATCATACCCATAAATAAATATGGAATTAAGACGTACATGAAACCAAGGTTAAAGACTAAATCAAGCATTAACATGCCGTTCGCACTAATATTATCACGGCTGACAAAGATCATCATAATTGCTAAGCTAACAATAGTGATTAAATATTGTAAGAAGTAATGACCCATGTTTGCTTGTTGGTTTTTCAAGACATAGTCATGAATTTCTTGGTTGGTTCAACTGGATTTCATTTCGTAACTGAACTTCAAGTTGATGAAGTTGGAATAAATCATCACGTTGTTAATTAAGAAACCAAGGGACATCATAATAATGACATTGATGTTAATTGGTAATTGGAAGATACCTAATAAACCAAAGGTTAATAAAGAAATTAATTGAACAACAAAGACATTGATAATGTTAATGAAGTTTAATCATAATAAACTTCAGATTAAACAGAAGCCCATCGCAATTAAACAAGTATGAACTAAGGATTCAATGACCATGCTGGTAATGTAGTTGTTTTCTTGAACTAATTGAATTTGGTTACTATTTAACATGCCTAAGATAACTGGATTATCAATTAGTTTACTTGGCAGTACCCCGAAGTTATTACTGATGTGAACTCCAAGGTTTTCTAAGTTCCCAATTGCATTTGGATCAAGGACAGTTAAGGTCATGACTTCACTACCTAAGATTTCGTTATGACCAACGTTGGTGACTAATAAGATGATGCCTAAGATGGATAAGAACCCAATAATAGCTCCAATCATTCAAGTTCATCATTTATTAAAGGTGATCTTGTGGGTCACGGTAGCATATCAAGGTTGGAATTCATTGTTATCTAAATTATCAAAACCAGTTAATTCAATGTTGGTTAAGTGGTTCGAGATTGATTTATTAAACATTAAACTTGGTTGATACATTAATAAGCCAAACGCTAAAATGGAAACAAACCCAATAAAGATACCCACGTTAAATAATAATGACATTAACGTGTTAATGACTAACATTGCCCCAAACCCTTGGATTTGGAATTGACCGAAATATAAGAAAACTAAGGCAATAATAATCGCTGTGACGTGGATTCCTAAACTATTTTTAGCAAAATACTTAAAGGAACGTAAGACCCCGAATTTCAGGTTCAAATTCTTTTCTTTCAATAGCCGTGGAATATAACTTAAGAAGTTAATAATAGTAATAAAACTAATAAAGACCCCAGCCATTAAAGCAATCGCTGTATCAAAACTAAAGGTTAAACTTAAGCTTCGGTAAGCAATTAATGATAACGCCCCAGCTAAGAAAGTGGTAATCGTTGCAAACACCCCTGGGACACGGTATAAGATTGAAATAATAATTCCAATGACTAAGACAACCACTGAAATTCCAATTAAGATACTACTTCAAGCACTTAATCCAATCACACTCTTAGCTAAGGTTGGAGGTGATAAGGTGGCAATGCTAGAAACAAAGTTTTCAAAACTGGTTTCACTTACATTTAATTTGGTTGTATTATCAGCGACCATGATTTTTTGAACGGCTTCGTTCATTGGTACATTGATAATGCTGTTTTGATAATTATATTCAGTGTAATTATCAAGCATTGGTTGTGCGTCAGCTAATTTATTTTGTTTAGTATTGTAATAAATCTTGTTAGTGAACGCTGAATTATATTTAGTGATAGCATGAGTTGCATTGTTATTGTTAAAAGTTTTTAATGTACTTTTACCAAAAACATCATTTAAATCAGCTAAATCAA
This sequence comes from Ureaplasma sp., assembly GCA_020024695.1. Taxonomy (GTDB): domain Bacteria; phylum Bacillota_I; class Bacilli_A; order Mycoplasmatales; family Mycoplasmoidaceae; genus Ureaplasma. The sequence goes on from JAHHTK010000015.1 coordinate 5,603, forward strand.
AGAAAGTATAGAAGTTAGCATAGTCAATGACATTTGCATAAGGTGCAATTAAATCATGACTTGCAAAATTTCAAGAATATAACCAATTATATTTATTGTATCCTGGAGTTTTTTTAGCAGCTAACAATAAACGACTAGTACTATCGCTTTCACTGCTGTTAGAACTGTTGCCTCATTTATTCAAAGTAGAATATTCATAGAACTCATCAAGAGTTTTGATTAATTTTTGATTAAGTTCTTTCGGAACAAGGTTTGGGTTTTGGTTAGCAGTAATAGCATCATAGTTAAAGAAAAATGTTGAAATTGGAGTGCCAATGGCAATTCTGTTTTTAACTCAGTAGTAATATCTAGTTTCTTCGTTATCAGCACTAACGATGTCGTTAATTAATTTTCCATTAATTGGTTTCTTTTGGTTCTTAAATTCATCATAATTATTGTTTTCATCACCAATTAATTGGTCTCAATATTGATATGCTAAAGTGTTACGATTTCGATCGTTAGAAAATTCATTTGAAAGAGTTGCTAATAAGGTTAAATAGTTTAAACGGTTAATTAAGCCTGACCGATTAGTTCATAAGATTCAAGAAGCATTTGGAGCCCCTAAATTTTCTTGATAGCTGTCATTATCTGCCTTGGTTTGATCAACGACATCCTTCATAGTTTTTCATTGATTGTCAGGATTATTATCGTTGTGGTCTTCTCATTTGAATTCATCATTGAATTGGTTCATGAATCCTGATAAATCTAAATATTGACCTTTTGAGTTAAGCCCTGTGATATTGCTTGAAGTACCTTTTGGTTTATAATTTTCAACTTTGGTTAAGTCAGGAATGTCTAATTCAAAGTTAATGGTTTTGTTCCCATTGTTATCAATTTCAACTAAGCGGGTGTTATCCTTTGAATTATTTAAGGCTTTAAAGGCAACTTGGCCGTTTTCATTGATTCCTAAACTTTCATTAGCCCCACCATTGTTTTTATTAGTAGCGACATTTTGGAATTCTAACTGATTAGTATTGTTTAAAATTGGTTGGTTTAAACTAGCTGCTAATGAAACTTTATCGGTATTTTGGACAGCAAAATAAAGAGCTAACTTGTTAGCTGCATTTTGGGCTAAATCCCCTAATACTTTCTTATCATTATCAACTTCATCAGGATAATTTTCTTGGGCATAATCCTCAATGATTTTCTTTTGTTGATCAGGTTGATTTTGATTTTTAGTTAAATCAACATATAACGCTTGAACCTTAGGATCTAAATGTCAACGGGTGCCTTCTTGGGAATCCACATTGACATCAATCACCCCATAAACATTCTTTAAATCTGCACGATTGACATATTTATTGTCAACTGTACTACTACTTTGAATCCGTGGTGTTAACCGAATTTGTTTTAACCCAAGTTGGTAAAGTTTACTGGATAAAGCGTTGGCAGTCGTTTGTAAACTGGCCATCATTCCATCCACTTGTTGGTCACTAAAACTTGGATTATTTAAACTAAATTGTAAATTAAAATTTAAACCCTGCCCATAATCGGTCCCAAGGTTTTTATCTTTGGTCGTGACAATGTTTGCCACTGACGCTCCAATCCCAATTAAGCCTCCTGCTACTAAGGTTGTCACCCCAGCAATTGATAAGGCTTTATACAATTTATGTTTATTATTTTTTGTATTAGTTATTTTTTCTTTCATAATGATAATTAAAATTATATTTATATGTCTTATTTTAGTAAATAAAAAAGTGGGATTTTTCTATGGACTTATTAGTTAAAAACAAATTTGACGAGTTATACAACCTCGCTAAAAGCAAGAATTATGACGAAAAAAGCTTGCAAATGTTGGAAAAAGGGTTCTTATATGCCAACGAAAAACATAAAGACCAAAAACGGAAAAGTGGCGAACCTTATATTATTCACCCTTTATCCACCGCTATTTTGTTAGTGGAATGAAACATGGACATTGAAACCGTGGTCGGGGGCTTATTACACGATGTCATTGAAGACTGTGAAGTCGATGAAAACGAAATGGTTAATATCTTTGGTGAAAGTATTGTTTCTTTAGTGAAATACGTCACCAAAGTGAGTGCTATTTCTAAAAAGACCCGAAAAGAAATTGAAGAAGAAAAAAAGATTGAAACTGGCATTACACGGGATGATTCTTATACCATTCAAGTCTTTTTATCCATGAGTAATGACTTACGGGCAATGATCATTAAATTAGCTGACCGTTTACATAACATGCGAACCATTGGAGCTCTTCCTTATGAAAAACAAGTGCGAATTGCCAATGAAACCTTTGCAATTTATGCCAACATTGCAGGCCGATTAGGCATGTATGACATCAAGACGGAATTATTGGACCGTTCCTTTGAAGTCATTAATCCTAAAGATTACAATGATGTCAAAAATAAAATCTTGAAAATGAAAGCAGCTAACGATAGTAAGTGAAAAAATATGAATACTAAGATTGCTAGTTTATTAGAAATTAATAACTTGCAATTTCAATTAAAAACCCGTATTAAAGGAATTTATTCTACCTATCGGAAACTCCAACACGGGATTGAATTAAAAGATATTCACGATATTTTTGCCACTCGAATTATTGTTAACAACCCGATCCAATGCTACCACGTTTTAGGTTTAATTCACTTAAACTTTATGTATTTAAAAGGGGCTTTTAAAGACTATATTTCTCAGCCTAAGGTCAACTTATACCAATCCATTCACACCACCTTGGTCATGAATAATACCTTATTTGAAATCCAAATTCGGGACGAACGGATGGATACTTTTGCCAAGTTTGGAGTCGCTTCCCACTGAAAATACAAAGAAAAACCTAACAATGAAATCTTAGCCCAAGCGACTAACGGTTTAATTCGGGACTTCAATAATTCTAAAGACCGTTCAGTTACTGATATAAAAGAAATTTCCACCTCTAAAATTTTTGATGTTTTATTATTAAATAACAACCAATGATATGTGGTCTCAGACACCTCAACCATTATTGATGTGGCTTACCGTTATGATCCTAAATTGTTACCCTATTTAATGAATGCTTATTTAAATGGAATGAAGACCACCTTTGATCAAAAATTAGCCTCAGGTGACACCATTAAATTAGTCTATACCGATACTTACCCAATGATTAAAAGTAGTTGAATTAATGCCGCTACCAGCCATGTGGCCAAAACCTTTATCAAGGACTGTTTAGAAAAAAATATGGCTAATAAACCAGTTTTAGAAAAGTTCTTAGAAGAAGTTAATAATAGTTTAGGGGTGAATAAAGCGAATGATGCTGAAATCTATAAACGGTTAGAACAAGAATTCAATTTTAAGACCATGAACCAATGGTGAGACTTGGTCATGACCTGTAAAAATTTAAACGACCTTGATACTAAAAATCACTTTATTAACTTCTTTAGTACTAATAAAGAAAAGTACTTAGCAGCTGTTAAATGAATTAAATCGAATGCAGCTAGTTGGGTCATGGGGTCATCCTATTTCAAACCTATTCAAAACATTTATTTTAATAAACTTGCTTTCCCTGAATGTTGTGTTAAATTGCCAGGCATGGAAGTCATTGGGGTCTTAAAAAGTGGGGTTTTAAGTGTCCATAATGCCAACTGTCCGAAAGCCAAACTTAAATCCTCCAAACGGGTCGTAATGTGTTGGGATGAAGATGCTTTAATGAACCACCCACGGAAATTCTATGCCAAGATTTTAATTGAAGGTCCCTGAACTGAAACCGTCGGTAATCAAATTGCGAAAGTTATTGATAATAAACGGGCAAACCTTGCCAGTTTAAACATCAACAAGATCAAAAATAACATGACTTACCAAGGGACTATCATTGGCTATTTTAGAGATTTAAACCACTTAAATAGCATTATGATGACCTTGGAAACTGATGACATCGTTACAAAATATCAATTGCTATAGTTGATATTTAAGATAAAAAAGATATAATCACGTGTTATTGATTACTGATATTAAAAGGATAACTATGAAAACTAAATTTATCTTCATTACGGGTGGGGTTTATTCTTCGCTTGGCAAAGGCATTACTGCCAGTTCCATTGGCTGTTTATTAAAAGAATATGGGTTTAAAGTCACCCACCAAAAACTTGATCCATACTTAAATGTTGATAGTCGCAACATCTCACCATACCAACATGGTGAAAACTTCATTACCGACGATGGAGCGATTGGGGACCTTGACTTAGGCAACTATGAACGGTTCTCTAGAACTAACTTGACCCATTTCTCAACCGTCACTAGTGGAAAAATTTATTGAGAAGTTTTAAACAATGAACGAGCAAATAAATATGCTGGCAAAACAATCCAAGTGGTGCCACATATTACCGATGCCGTGGCTGACAAACTTTATGGGATTGCTGAATTAACCAAAGCTGATTTTGTTATCGTAGAAATCGGCGGTACCATCGGGGATATTGAATCTAACCCTTTCATTGAAGCGATTGCTCGGTTTGCGCTTGGCTATGGCAAAGAAAATGTCATGTTCGCCCATTGTTGTCCCCTTATCTCGATTGCCACAGTGCATGGCGAACTCAAAACCAAACCAACCCAACATAGTGTCAAGAACTTACGGGGCATGGGGATTAATCCCGACATCTTATTTTTAAGAAGCAGTGTCGCTGTCGATAATGAAACCAAAGAAAAATTAGCCTGATCATGTGCAATTCCTTACGAAAATATCTTTATCTGTGCTGATGTTGATAGTGTTTATTTCTTACCTTTTAATTTAAATCAACAAAACATTATTCAAACCATTACTAAATATTTCAAAATTAACAAGAAATTGATTCCTGCAGGGGATTGAAACAATTTCTTAGCTCAAATTAATAATGCTAACCAACATGTCTTAAATGTCGGCTTAGTCGGTCAATACATTGAATTACATGATGCTTATTTATCCTTAATTGAAGCCTTAGACTTGGCTGGTTATGAAAATAAAGCCAAAATCAAATTCCATTACATTCAAGCTAATAATTTAACCGATAAAAATATTGCTGAAGCTTTATCAGGCTTAGATGGAATTGTTATTGGCAATAGTGAGGCATATAGTCAATTAAGTGGTGAAAAAATAACCATTGACTATTGTTTAACCCATCAGTTACCAATTTTAGGGATTGACAGTGGCTTTGATGCTGCTTGTGAATATGTCTTAAACAAACATAACATCCATGATGGCATCTTTAAGAGTTGTGATTTAAGAGTGGGTGATAGTGAATCACAATTAATTAAAAATTCACTTTTAGCTCATATTTATAAAATGCCAGCTATTCATGAACGTCATTATGCTTGACATGTCTTCAATCCTGAATATGTCAGTGTGATTGAAAATGATGATCAATTTGAAATTGGAGCCGTCAGTGGTTTCAATGACCATTACCTTGATGGGTTATGTGTTAAAGCTGATCAACATCCATTTGCTTGCTTTGTTAACTACCGTCCTGAATATGTTTCCAAACCAGGCAATGTCGATGCTCTCATGAGTGCTTTTATTAAAACCTTAATTAAATAATCTAAATGAAACAAGAAATACAAGAAAGAAGTCTTATGAACTATAGTAAACCTCGTGGAACAACTGATAATTACGGTGAGAAATTAGCCAAATTTGACGGGTTAAGAGATGTCTTACTGTTAATTGGTTCTTTATATAATTACAACCGTATCCAAACCCCAACCTTTGAACACTTAGAAGTCTTTACCAAAGCCGTCGGTGACACTAGTGATATTGTCAACAAAGAACTTTATGTCTTTAAAGACAAAAGTGACCGTGTTTTAGCATTAAGACCAGAAGGGACCGCAGGGGCCATTCGGGCATATGTAGAAAACAAAATGTGAGCCAATACCAATGGTCCAGTTAAACTTTGTTATTTTGAAAACTTATTCCGTTATGAACGCCCACAAGCTGGCCGTATGCGTGAATTCCACCAATTTGGGGTTGAATTAATCGGAGCTAAATCCTATTTAGATGATGTAGAAGTCATTGCTTTTGCTAACAACATCTTAAATTCATTACACTTAGATAACTACACCTTAGAAATTAATAACATCGGAGGCTTAGCTTCAAGAAAGAAATGAATTGAAGAACTCCAAGTTTATTTTGAACCTTATAAAGATCAATTAAGTGAAATTAGCCAAGCTCGTTTAGCTAAGAATCCATTACGAATCTTAGATGATAAAGTTGATGGCCAATTAGACTTTGTCAAAAACGCACCTAAGTTATCTAAATATTTAAGTGATGAAGAAAACCTTTATTTCAAAAACATTTTAACTGCCCTTGATTTAATGCACATCCCTTACCAAGTAAATGAAAACTTAGTCAGAGGGTTAGACTATTACACTGGAGTGGTCTTTGAATTTGTGTCGCACTCCAAAGCCTTAATTGGACAATCCACCATCATTGGGGGTGGCCGTTATGGTGAATTAGTCAAACAAACCGGTGGGCCTGATCTTGAAGGAATCGGATTCGGTTTAGGAGTCGAAAGAATCTTAGTTGCTTTAGATGATGCTGGTATCGATTTATCTAATTCCAAATGTTTAGATGTTTATATTGGGGCAACTAATAACAGTGGTTATTTATATGGCCTTGAATTAGCCTTGTGATTAAGAAACATGGGCTATAAAGTTGATTTAAACTATGAATTAGTCAAAAAAGACAAGTGTGCTCGCCAAGCCATTCGGAGCCAAGCAAAAGCTTTTATTTGAATTGAACCCGACAATGTCATTAATAAAACCGTTTCTATTGAATTATTAAAATCCAACCAACGGGCTGTCATCCCTTTTGCTGAACTTAAAACTTGATTAGAAAAATAAAAGGAATTTTTATGCAACGTACTTACATTAAAAATATCAATGAACAATTAGTTAATCACCAAGTTTTAGTTAAAGGATGAGTTAAAAAGATTCGTAAGTTAGGTTCGTTAATCTTTTTAGATGTCGCTGATAATACTTCCCGTGTCCAAGTGGTCTTTGATGAAAACAGTGACCATGACCAATTTGAAAAATTAACTGGGTTAACCCGTGAATCAGTCGTGGGAATCACTGGGACAGTTTCATTAAGAAAAACAGCTAATCCGAATTTAGATACTGGAGCAATTGAAATTATTCACCCAAGCTTAGAAATTTATTCCATTGCCAAAACTACTCCCTTAATCATTGAAAATGAAACTGATGCTCTTGAAGATGTTCGAATGGAATACCGTTACTTAGACTTAAGACGTCCTAATATTCACAATAACTTAGTTTTCCGTTCCAAAGTCGCTCAAGCCTTTCGTACTTGATTAGATGCTCATGACTTTGTAGAAGTAGAAACCCCAATCTTAGCTAAACCAACTCCTGAAGGAGCACGGGACTATTTAGTTCCTAGTCGGGTTAATAAGGGTAGTTTCTATGCTTTACCTCAAAGTCCCCAAATCTTTAAACAATTATTAATGGTCGCTGGCATGGACCGTTATTTCCAAATTGTCAAATGTTTCCGTGATGAAGACTTACGAAGTGACCGTCAACCTGAATTCACTCAAGTAGACTTAGAAATGTCATTTATGAGTGAACAAGAAATTCAAGACTTAGTCGAACAATTATTAACCTATGTCTTTAAAAAGACTTTAAATGTCGATTTAAAAACTCCATTTATGCGAATGCAATATGATGTGGCTATGGAAAAATATGGAGTGGATAAACCTGACTTAAGATTTGGATTAGAATTAGAAAACGTTACCGCTGCTTTCAAAGATTCTAACTTTAAAATCTTTGCTAATGCTATCCATAATAACCAAGTCGTCAAAGCGATTTTTGTAAACGACAAGTTATTAACTAAACAAGAAATCAGTGGCCTTGAAAAATATGCTAAGGATATGAAAGCCAAGGGTTTAGCGTGAGTTCATGTTGAAAACCAAACCTTAACCAACGGTTCAATTGCTAAAGTTATTGAACCTGAAATTATTCACAAATTAGCAATTGATCATAATATGGCAACAGGAACTATCTTATTTGTAGCTGATAGTGTAGAAACTACTAATGCAGCCTTAGGAATTGTCCGTAACCAATTAGGTAGTTTATTAAACTTAAAAGATGGCAAAGATTTCCGTTTCTTATGAGTCGTGGATTGACCATTATTTGAATACGACCAAGAAACTGATACTTATCATGCTGCTCACCACCCATTTACTTCACCATCTAAAGAAACTCTTGCAACCTTTGATACTGATAAGCAACATGCCCGTGCTATTGCATATGACATCGTGTTAAACGGGGTTGAATTAGGAGGTGGTAGTATTCGGATTACTAACACTGACGTTCAACAACGCATGTTTAAAGCCATAGGAATGACTAACCAAGAAGCAACTACTAAATTCGGTTATTTATTAGACGCTTTCAGTTATGGGGTGCCACCTCATGGCGGGTTAGCGTTCGGACTTGACCGTTTAGTTTCTTTAATGTTAGACTTACCAAACATTAAAGAAGTCATCGCTTTCCCTAAAAATGCCTCCGCTTTTGATCCAATGTTAAAAGCTCCAAGTGCTGTGGACCAAGCTAGTCTTGATGAATTAGCCATCGCTTTAAACCCTCATCAAAAATAATTAAAAGCATAAAAAATAATTAAAAGTAGGTCTTAGACTTACTTTTTTATCTATTCAAAAGCTAAATAATTTAAAATAAATAAAATATGGAATGCTTTCGTAATTACCAACCAAGTATCTCTGGTCCCCGTACTATTACCAGAAACCAACAACAAGAATTAGTGAAGTTCAATTTTAAAGTTGCTTTAAAATTGTTCTTCTCTAATCAGTTTTCCATTATCTATACGTTAACCAATTTCTTCTTACCCTTCTTTTTATGTTTAATCGGAAGTTGTATTAAACCCAACGGGGTCTTAATTGTAATTGTAATTGGGTTAACGTCATCTTTTTATACCATCTTTAACCAACTAGCAATGGTTTTAAGTCAGATTCTATCCCGACGGGTCATTAAAGAGTTTCGGAACCCGTTGTTTCCAGCTCATGATTTATCCAGTCGCTTCCGTGGGGCTTTAATCAACGTCTCTTTAATTGTCGGGGTTATTTATGGCTTGATTATGGCAGGGTTGTTTATGTTATCAGCAGGGTTATATACCCACTATATTTCTATCTATAAGAATTTACAACCCGCTGGCGATTATGCTTGAATCCTGGTAGCTTCATTATTACCAACTATCTTTTTAGTGTATATTAATGACATCTTGTTAGTAGAAATTTATTTAAACTATGGGAATGTGCGAAGTGTCATTGTCTTATTAAGTCAATACTTTTTAAGATTAGTGTTAGTGACTTTATTTTCATTAAATACCAATATCGGGATTCTCGGGATTGGGTTAGGGATGATGGGCTCATCACTCTTTGATCTGTTTGTCGATATCTTAATGATTTCTAATAAGGCCAATATCTTTAAGGTAGATAAACTCATCTTAAAGATTAATTTAAGAGAAGATTTAATGATGAGTTGAATCTATATCTTAAGATTTTTGTTTGGCTATATTGCTAAAAGTATCATGGTCTTAATTACTGGAATTGCGACCTCTACAGCTAATAAAGATGTCTATGCGACCATGATTATTGCTCGGATTATTTGATATAACATCTTGTTCTCAGGGGGCTGGTTTGCTGATGCGTGTGTGTTACAAACCGCTCTTTATAAACTGATGTATTGACATGACCGTATCTTCCCATTAAACTATGCCTCGTTAATGAAATTCAACTTGGTGCTAGGGGCTTTTCTAGAATTCTTTACCTTAATGGGATTTGGGTTCTTAGTGCCTGATATTGCCCAAGTGTATATCCAAAACTTACCAATTGATTTAAATGGGAATGTCTCAGAAAGTTTTCAATTAGTCACAAAATGAAGTATCAACAGTATGATGAACATCCCTTTAACTGATGCTGGTAGTCACATTGCTTCTTATGTCCAAGGTGGTAGTTATACCATGATTTATTTAGGGGCTTTTGTTTGATTATATGCAATGGGGAAATTAGGAACCTTAACGCCTTATACAATTGCTCACCCACGAAAAACTGATATTTATGTTTCATATATCTCATCACCCTTAGTCGTGATTACTATCATTACCTCATTAATGCTCACCAAAGGGATTACTACGGGCTTTTGATCGTATTTACAAGGGTTTACTTTCCCGTTAATGTTTGTCGCTTTAATTCTCTTTATTATCGGATTAACAGATGCCATTAGTCTTTTAAAATATTTAAGATCACCCTTATGATTAGACCGCTTCAATCATTATGAAACAACTAACCCCATCATGTATAAGAAATGACATTTCGGGGAATACTTACGAAAACAATTATCTAGTTTATAATAAGATATTACATTATGAAAAAGAATAATCTAACAACAACCAACATTAAATATCACTTTGATCTTAAAGGACTAAAAAAAGGAAACTATTCCTCCCAATACTTTTTAAAAACCCAACAGATTTTAAAAAGTTATCCTCAACAAATTTCAGTTTTACAGTTTGCTATCTTAAATGAGGGTGAATTTGTAGTCGCTGGGATTAGTGAGGTTGTGTCGCTTTTAAAACAAGTCCTGCCTCGCAAAATCTTTAAGCGTTTAAAGATTTATGGGCAAGTGGATGGATCAATCATTAAGGGCAAAACAGGTCTTTTATACATTGAAGGCTATTATGGTGATATTTGCATGTATGAAAATATCATTGATGGGATTCTTAACGAACGGATTGGGGTGGCCACTAAAGCTAAAGCTTTAGTAGACCAATTAGCACCTCATCAAGAAATTATTTATATGGCTGATCGCAACAATGACTATTGCAGTCAAGCAGGAAATGGGTTAGCTGCCTATTTAGGTGGGATTCGCAAATTCTCGACTAAACAGAACTTAGCCTATGTTTCTCAGATTGACCATCAGGCCTGAGATGTGGGAACCATGCCCCATGCCTTGATTCAACAGTTTGGTGGGGACTTAAATGCGGCTGTCAAGGCCTATTTAAAGACATTTAAGCACCAAAAAGCGATTGCTCTACTAGATTATCATAATGATGTGATTCAAGCGTTAAATGACATTCAACCGTTGTTAGGCCAACTTTATGGGGTTCGCTTAGATACTTCCAGACTTTTGGTGGATAAAAGTTTGGTATCTCAAAATCTTGCTGGAGTTAATAACCAGATGGTGGCTTTAGTTCGCCACTGGTTAGATAATCACCAAGCCCAACACGTTAAGATTATTGTTAGCTCTGGCATTGATGATCATAAAATCCAGTTATTTAACCAAACAACTATTAAACCTGATGTCTTTGGAGTCGGAGGATTCTTTCTTTCCTCAATCTTAAACATTACAGCTGATTTAGTAAAACGTAACCACCACAATGAAGCTAAACAAGGTCGGTTCTGTTTCATTGAATATGAAAAAGAACTAAAATTATATAAATAACAAAAATACCATTTAGGAAACGTGAGCATCCTAAGTGGTATTTGTTTACTTATCAGTTTCTGACTTAACATTTAACTTATCATAAATTTCATTCAAGAAAGTGTTGGAATTATTATTTTCACGTGAAACAGAAATGTCATGTGAATTAATAATTTCATTCATAGCATCTTCTTTATCTTTTAAAGCGTCAAAAATAACGCTTTCAATTTCACTATTATGATTTTCAGTCTTGAAATAATAATAGTTAGTTTGGACGTCAGGTCCAATTCCAAGTCGGTGAATCCGATCTCTTGATTGCAACATGTGAGTAAGATTGTAAGAATAGTCAACATAAATAGCATCATGACAATTTTTGTGCAATGAAACAGATTCAGCAATCGTTTGTGGATTAGCAATTAACACCCTGATTTCATTATTTTGAAATCTTTTGATTATTTCATTTCTTTTGTCAGTAGCGACACTACCATTAATAATTTCACAACTAGTGAATTTTGAAATTAATTCTTTTAATTGTTCCATTGGAGAAATAAATATCGTTCAAACTAAAACGTTTTTATTTTCCTGAACTAATTTTTTTACTAATTCAACAACTGTTTTAATTTTTGTGGGAACTTTAATTCTCTCTGCAATAGCTTTTATTTCTTCATTATTAATTGGCACTACGTCTTGATTTGTAGTTTGATCATCTGTTTCTTCATCACCAAATAATGTGCAATCAATTTCTCTACTTAACTCCTGTGGACAAGAAAGCACTTGTAATAACCGAACAATCATCCCAAATGGCATATCAGCATATAATTCTTTAATTTTTAAATATAGTGTTTTTTCATCATCACTAAGTTTGTAACTAACAATATGATTTTCATTTGGTTTTGGAACATTTAAATCATCTTTGGTAGTTCTAATAAAAAATGGAAACATTTTGCTTTTAAATTGTCTAACGAAATTAATATCCTCATTAGTCTTATTAGTCAAATCATTTAAATGAAATTTAAATAATTCATCGTAATATTCACCTCCTATAATATTTAACATATTATAGGCATCATCATAACCATTAGGTAATGGAGTTCCTGTTAATAAGACCCGATAACGGGAATCATTTAATACACCAAGGCAAGCACTAGCCCATTTACCATGGGGATTTTTAATTTTATGGGATTCATCAAATACTAATAATGTTCTAACGTCAATTACAGACGAAATAAATTTTTTGTTTTTTTCAACCGATTCATAATTGAATATTGCCATGTCAAATTTTTTTAAATTTATTTTTAATCGGTCATCGCCTAATGTTGATAAATATTTTTTATTTTTTTGAATATTGGCAATGCTTAATACAAGTGGTTTTTTTCTAAAACATGCTTCATATTCGTCACATCAAGCTAAATAACAACTTTTGGGACCAATAATAACAATGTTATCTACAATATTTTTATCTCTCAAATATCCAAATAAACCAAGAATAGTAGATGTTTTGCCTGAACCTGGCACAGAAAAATTAGCGGATCTTTCAACTTTATAAGCAAAATAAGCATTTTTAAGTTGAAAGGCGTTTAATTTTCGGTGTTCAAATAATGTATCTAGGTGTTTTTTAAAATCAATAAAGTCTTTTGTTACAGTAAAATCTTCATCTTTAATTTTTCTACCAGAAATAACAATTCTTTCTCAATCTGTTTTATATTTTGTAGTTAATTTTGAAAGATTATAACCAGTTGAAATAATAGCTTTCCGATGATATTGGCTGCAAATTGACTTATAAATTTGATAAATTTCGCTATTTTTTAGACTATGAGCGTCTAAATATATCTTTCCATTTTCAAATGTCAATGATTTTGTCTTTAATAAAATGGATAAATATTGTTCCTTGCGTCTCAACATTTCATAAGAATCGATTTCTTTAAAATAAGATCCATCTATAATGAACAATTTATTTGTATCGTCATAATTCAAAATAATTGTTTCTTTCATCATTTACAACACCTTTCTTGAAAAATCAATATTTTTAATAAAAATAATTTCTTTTTAAGAATTAAAAAGAAGCCAACATTAGCTATATATTTTTCCATAAATTTTATTTTATTTCGGTTTGGGATAATTTAGAATTAATTATAGAGTTTAGCACTATTATTATCTACTTAATGAAGACCAAAATGCTGGACTTGTTTAAACTTTAAGGAGAAAATATCAATGACTGATATTAAAATTTGCACTGAAAATCTTGTCTCAGCATCAATTACTAAGAAAATCCCTTTTGAAGGTAAATTAGTTACAAGGGAAGTTTTTAAAATTCCTCTTAACCAACTAAAATACAACATTTATAATGGTAGAATTTCAACTTCCATTAATTTTAATACTTTAGATCTCAATGATTTAAATGCTGTTAATAATACAATTGAAGAATTAATCAATGCCGATGGTAATGATATTAAAAAGACAAGAGAAAACATCAAAACATGAGGCCAAAAAGAACCTGGAGTTGTCCTTACCGATGGTACTGTAATTGATGGTAATCGTCGTTTTACCTGCATTAGACAATTAAATAAAGAAAATCCAGAAAACGAAAAATTTCAATATTTTGAAGCTGTGATTTTAGAAAAAGATGAATATAGCGAAAAAGTACTCAAAGAAATTGAATGAGGACTTCAAATGGGTACAGAAGCACGTTTGGATTACAATCCAATTGATAAAATTTGCGATTTTAAGAAGAACGTTATGGATAAAGAAGATTTTACCGATGATGATTATGCTAGATTTACAAATACTTTAAAAAATGATGTTAAAAAAATTCGTGAAAGAGCTGAATTAATTGTTGATTTTTTAAATTATATTAAACAGCCTGATAATTGGTATCTTGTAAAAAAATGAAAACTTGATAGTCCAATTCACGAATTATCACAATTTATTAACAAAATTAAAGATCCAATTAAAAAGGATTACACAAAAGAAGTTGTCTTCGATTGCATCGTTTCTAATGCTAGCGATGATATCGGCAAATCTGTAATTAGAAATAAAATTAAGGAAATCATTAAAAACAATAACGCTTGGGAAAAATTAGAACAAGGACACGCTGTTGCCCATGAAAAAGTTCTAGAAATTATTGACAAAGCAAAAGATGAACCAAAAATAATTGAGGAATTTCATGATAGAAAAGAATTACGTGACGACATCGAAAAAAATCTTACAGATGCTATGGTTAAATTACAAAGTACCAAATTAAAAAGTGAGCCATTAAAATTAATTAATGATGCAATTGATAAAGTTGACGATATTGATCGTGATATTTTATTAATAATTGACGATGAAACAAAAGCTAACCTTATGCTTAAATGTGATGA
>JAHHTK010000016.1 GCA_020024695.1 Ureaplasma sp.
GCTAATTTAATTGGTAAGTGTAACACTTCTCTTACACTACCATCTTCTAAGTCTTGCATTTCTAAGCTATCACATCAAATAGCATACAATAAACGTTCTACCCCGACTGATGGTTCAATTACGTGTGGGATGACTTTTTTACCAGTAGTTTCATCCATATAACTTAAATCAGTTTTAGAGTTTTGAGCATGGGTTTGTAAATCAAAGTCTGTTCGGTAAGCTAATCCGTATAATTCACTCATTCCGTGTGGAAAATCATATTGATAGTCAATTGTTTTCTTAGAATAGTGAGCTAGATCATCTTGGGGGTGGTCATAAATATTTAAATGGTCTTGGCTTAATCCGCATTCTTGAGTTAAGAAGTGACCAATTTTTTGTTCTCAAAGATCAAACTCTTGTCTTCAATCAGCTGTTTCTGGATTAATAAAGTATTCAATTTCCATTTGGGAGAATTCACGGGTTCTGAAAATGAAATTCCCTGGTGTAATTTCATTACGGAACGCTTTCCCAACTTGCCCAATCCCAAATGGTAATTTTGGACGCATGGTTCTTAACACATTTTTAAAGTTAATAAAGATTCCTTGAGCAGTTTCAGGTCTTAAATAAACTGTATTTAACTTATCATCCACCACGCCCATATGGGTTTGAAACATTAAGTTAAACTTACGAATATCAGTTCAATCATGAGCATTACAGTTTGGACAATTAATGTGGTGGTCATCTAACACTTTTTGCACTGCTGTATTGTCAGCGTTTTCACTCACAATAATTCTTGGATCAAATTCTTCAATTAACTTATCAGCACGGAACCGAGCATGACATTGTTTACAGTCAATTAAAGGGTCTGAAAAGTGAGCTAAGTGGCCACTAGCTTGTCAGACTTGGGTATTGTAAATAATGTTACTATCTAAGGGAAACATATTTAATTCATGGTTAACAAAATAATCATTTCATAAATTGATTAAGTTGTTTTTCATATAAGAACCTAATGGTCCCATATCTCAAGCATTGGCAAGACCATTATAGATTTCACTATTGGCAAAGACAAAACCGTAATTCTTAAGGTGGTTTACGATTTGGTCTTGACTTAATTTTTTAGTTGGCATAATTTTTTAATTCCTCAACAATGATGTTTCTTTAATTAATTTGGCATTAATCTTTAAAAGTTGGTAAGATTGATTTTTCAATCGTTGTCACGGTAGTCATTCCAATGGCCCCTTTTCAAACTAAGCATAAAAAGACACTTGGAGCCCAACGAAGCACGATTTCATTTTTGTCTAAACTGTATTTTTCAGCTAAAGTATTTTTTAAAGTTTCAATATCTTCACTGTATGGTTCACTAATGAGCACACACATACTTTTGACAGTGTTACTGTTTAAATTCTTCTTGTAATATTTATCAGTATACTTGATAAATTTTTCAAACACATTCGATCACCCTAAGGCTAAGCCTTCTTTTTGGTTGTTATACTCAGCTTTAATGATTGGGGTAATTTTGGTTAAAGTTAAGGCTTTGGCTAACAATTTTGGTAACCGACCTGACTTTTCTAATCCCTTTAACGTTTTGCAAGCAAATAAACTTAAACTATATTTTCAATGATTACTTGCGTAATCTAACAACTTCTCCATTGGTTGATTGTCATTGATCATATTTCTTAAATCAATACATAAGCATTCTAAAGAATAACCATAATCTTTGGTATCAACAACAAAAACTCGGTCTGGAAAATTCTTGGCAATTGAAGTTAAATGATCAGTTTGACTTGATCAGCCACTCGAAATTGGACAAATAATAATTTTGTCATATTTTTCTAAACCATTGATAATGTGGCGTTCCATCAATCCATAGGTCGTTGTTGCTGTTTTAAATGTAAATCCATCACTCAACATCTTCAACAATTCTTCTGGTTTGATTTTGTCAGGTTCATCAACAAAAACGACCCCATCGCTCCGTTCTAAAGTTAATGGTAAGACATCAATTTCATATTTTTGAGCATCGGTTGGACTAATTGTATTTGATGAATCAGTCATTATTAAAATTCTTTCGGACATTTTATGAATTCCTTATCGTTTATTTATATAATTATAAGACGTATAGACATAAAAATTTAAGGATATAAATAATGACTGTAAATCAAAAATTAAACAATACCTGTGCTTTATTGCTCGGGCAAGCTATTTCTCATTGTTATGAAAACGCATCTTTAATCACTTTTAATACCACTGATGAAGGTTTTTATTACGAATTTAAAGCTGAATCTGTAGTTTCAAATAATGATTTTAATAAATTAGAAAAACAAATCAAAAAAATTGCTGATAGTGCTTTAGAAATCACAACGACAGTCATTACCAAAACGCAAGCTTTAGCTATGTTTGCGAATAACAAATACAAACTCGCTATGATTAATGAAATCGCAGGCGATGAAGTTAAAATTTATTCATTTGGAAATTACCACGACTTATACCGTGGTGAAGTTGAAACCAATACTAAGTTTGTAAAATTCTTTAAATGTTTAAATGTCGCTGGTAGTTATTGAAACAATGATGCTTCAAGCGATCAATTAACTCGTATATATGCTGTTGCAACTGAAAGCAAGGCTCAAATGGAAGAATACTTAGCCTTCTTACAAGACCGTAAAGAAAGAGACCACCGTCGGATTGGTAAAGACTTGGGGTTATTTACCTTTGACCAATTATGTGGTCCTGGGATGCCAATTTGATTACCTGCTGGAATGGCCATCAAACACCAAATTGAATTATTTATTCACCAATTACAAATTAAATATGATTTTGAAATGGTCTCCACTCCAGTTTTAGCAAATAAGAAATTATATGAAATTAGTGGTCACTGAGAACACTATAAAGATTACATTTTCCCACCAATGAACGTTGAAGACATTGAATTATGTTTACGTCCAATGACCTGCCCACACCATATCTTAGTTTATAAAAATACACCAAAAACCTATAAACAATTACCATTACGTTTATGTGAAGAATCTAACTTATTTAGATATGAAGCCTCAGGTGGTTTAACAGGACTTGAAAGAGTTCGGGACATGGTCTTAGAAGATACTCACATTTTCTGTCGTCCAGACCAAATTAAGCAAGAAGTATTTAACTGTTACAACATGATTAAAGAAGCTTATGCTGGTTTACATATTCAATTAACTCAAGTGGACTTATCTTTATATGATCCAAATGATAAAGTTAAATTCCATGACAACACTGCAATGTGAGAAACTAGTCAAAATCAATTACGGGAAATGTTAGTGGAAGCTGGTATTCCATTTAATGAAGAAGTCGGGGAAGCAGCTTTCTACGGACCAAAAATTGACTTCCAAATCAAAACTAACTTAGGCCGTTTAATTACTGTTTCAACCATTCAATTAGACTTCTTATTACCAGAACGTTTTGATATTAGTTATAGTGATGCGAACCAAAAAGCCGAACGTCCAGTCATGGTTCACTTAGGCGTTGTTGGTACTTATGAAAGATTAATGGCCATCTTGCTTGAACAAACTAAAGGGGTCTTACCTTTATGATTAGCACCTGTTCAAGTAGCAATCTTACCAGTCCGACCAGAACATGAAGAATTTGCGAACCAATTAAGACGAACCTTAAAGTTAAACAACATTCGGGCAACTGTTGATAACCGTGACGAAAGAGTTGCCAAGAAGATTCGGGACGCTCAAATTAGTAAAGTTCCATTCCAAATTGTTTTAGGTGATGCTGAAGTTAATGATCCAAACACCATTGTTTACAAAACCTATGGTGGTGATGAACCAGTTGCAATCCCATTAGCAGACTTCATTAAGATGTTAACCACTGCTATTGATAACAAACATTAGAATATTTAAAAAGCACGAAGGCCTTCGTGCTTTTTGTTTTGGGGTTGGGGGATGTGAAACCCCACCACCCCATGCAATCAAAAAACACAAGCAAGATGATTGCTTGTGTTTTATTGTGGTTTTAATTAAAGGCTCCGTTAATTCCACCTAAAATTAACATTAAGATGGTGGTTGCCCCAAACAAGGAAGTAAAAGTGATTCATGAGATATTTCATCACTTCTTGGTATAGCGTTTTCGTAATTCCAAGAATTCATTTCACTCTTCAATGTTATTTACTTCGTCAATTGCTAAATCTTGGCCGATTTTTTGCTTAATTTTGGTTCGAATCTTGGACAGCTTAATCATCCGACTAAACTTCATTAAACCGTAGCGAGCATGGCTTAAAAACCCTGCCCGACCTAAAGCTCATAATCCAATTAAACATTCAACAGCGGCCGTGATATATCATAAGATGTTATATCATTGCTGAGGAATATAACCTGTTGGATTAGTATCTTTGTTTTTCAGGTCTCAAGAAATCCCGACTCCTAATGAAACTGCCAACCCAACTACTCATAAAATTAACAAGCAGACAAAGGGTAACAACCCATTAGGGTATCTAGATGAAATATTAGCATAGTCATAAGCACTTTTAGTAGTATTACTTTGACGATTGACGGTGCGATTATTTTTCCGACTATAACCTGTTTTTAAACCACTTTTTTTCGTGAGATCAATATTATTGAACTTTTCTTTTTTCACGACGTGCTTTTCTTGCTAGTGCAGTTCAGTGTTCAATTTGAGCTTCTGTTCCAAACACAAAGTGTTCTTTATTTTTATTCACTTGGTGGAAAACAGGTTGGTTTAAAGGTGAATAATCACGAGCATAGTTTTCAAGTTCACTAAAGGCAGCTAAGTCCACGTGAATCTTACTTAATTCTGGGGCTGCTTTAATTAAACTAATGGTATATGGGTGGATTGGATTCAAGAAGATTTCATTGGTATCACCTTTTTCAACAATCACCCCATTATGTAAAATGATCATCCGATTACATGCATAGTTCACCATGGAAAGGTCGTGAGCAATAAAGATAAAGGTAATTCCTTTTTGTTCAGCTAACCGTTTCATAATGTTGACTACTTGGGCTTGAATAGACACGTCAAGAGCACTAATTGGTTCGTCAGCAATAATTAACTTAGGATTGTTAATTAATGCCCGAGCAATGACGATTCTTTGTCGTTGACCCCCTGAGAATTCATGTGGATAACGGTAGGCGTGTTCATTTTTTAACCCAACTTCATTTAAGGCTTGATAAACTTTGGCACGGGTTAAAACTTTAACTAATAAACGTTTGTTAAGATATAAGAAAACTGGATTGGTGGAACGTAAGTTACGGTATAAATCCACTTCTTCATAGTTAGTTTCAAATTCAAAGTTTAATGATGATAAGTTTTTAATACGAGTATTTAATTCCCGACGGACGTCTTTTTTAAAGGCTTTGCTTAAGCCCATGCGTTCGCTTGAACTTAATTGTTGAGCATGGGTTAGCAATTCGCTTGGACGACATTTTAATAATTCACCCTTAACTTGTTTAATGACTTGAACATATCCATGATAGATAGCTTTAAAGTTTTTCTTTCAAGCTTTCATTTCTTGACTACGTTGGTGCATTAAAGGTAAGTATTGAGCATTAAATTCTTGAATAGCTTGTTTGGTGTAGTCTTTACATGCTTGTGTTTTAACTTGTAAATCTTCACAAGCTAAAGCATATTTTTCTTGGGCTTTGCGATAACCTTTGGTTTTTAATCAATCGGTTTTTTCGTATTGTCGCAAGTGGTGCATTTTGGCTTCAAGCACATAGATTTCAGTTCTAGTTTGGTCTAAAATTTCAATCTTTTCACTACATTTTTCACTATTGATTTTTTGAATGTCTAAAATTTTGCTCTTGATGGTTTGAAACTTTGGGTTTTCCATCACGTTTGCATTGTTTGAATAAGTAGCTTGATATTGTTTGAAGGTGGTTTCAATTTCAGCCACATATTTTTGATATTGGTCGTAGATGCCTAATTGGTGTAAAATAGCCACATTTTGGTCATCATCTAATGATTGGTTTAACTTTGATAATTGGAACGCTGCAAATGAATAAGCTTCAATTGCTTTATCCACAAAGATTAACCGTTCATTATTGATGGCTTGCATTTTTACTGCTAATTCTAAAGCTGGGTTAACAGTTTGATCAATTAAATTTTCTAATTCTTTGACATAATCTTGGAATTCTGATAATTCAATTCAATAACAATGTTTCAATTGTTTTAAACTTTCAACTAACAATTCCAACTTTCATTGTTTTGCTTGTTGATAATAGTATTCAAAGTTAGTCTTAGTAATTGATTTCGCAGTTTTAATTGCACTTAAATCTAAACTATAAGAACCAATTAAACTATTAATAAACATCTTATTTTCTTTGTAATATCATTCCTTAAGGTTGCTTTTAATAGTTTTGTATTCTTGTTGTTTTTGATCACGTAATTGCTTTAATTCCAAGTAATCATAGCAGTGTTTTGCTTCTTGTTTATTTTGATAATAGTTCTTTTCACTATTGAAATAGTTGATTTCATTTGCATTGATTTCATTGTTATTGAAACAAGTTAAGCAATGGTCAAAAATCCCTTTAATTTCTTTGGTGTAATCATAAACTAAGAAGTTAATTTTTTTCGCATTTTCTTCAGTATCAGCTAAGATGTCTAAAACCCGAGCTAATTCTTCGTTACCATCTTCATTAATATTAATGTGAATTGCTTTTAATTTATCAATGGCTTCTTGATAAGTTTTAGCGAGCCCATTGTAATATTGGTCAAAGAATTTGTGACTAATTTCGTTATCTTTTAAGTGATAAGTATATTGAAAGTATTTATTAATCTTTAAGTGATCTTTAATAATTTCACTCGCTTGTTTGTCTAACTTGTGGTTAATTTTAAACGGTTCAGACACTAAAGTTAAGACATTCTTTTTTGGGTTTAACGATGACATTGGGTCTTGGAAAATCATTTGCATGTTTTGACATAATCAAGAACGAGTTTTTTTAGAAATCTTTTCTTGCGAAATTAAGTGTTTGTCAAAAATGATAGTTCCCCCACTAGTTGGATATAAACGAATTAACATTTTTCCAGTGGTAGATTTTCCTGATCCTGATTCACCAATAATACCAAAGAAGTCTTGTTTATTAATGGTAAAAGAAGCGTCATCAACGGCTTTAAAATAAGTCCCTTGTTTTTTAAAATAACGGTTTAATTTAGAAACAGTTACCAGTTCATTGGATTCGTCGACACAATTACCTAATAACTTGTTTTTTAATAGTTCATTCATCTCACGTTATCCTTTCTTAATCTAAACTGGTTGGTTGGGTTTCGCTTTCACTACTAATCACTGTTTCGTGATCTTGACCATTTTCACTTTCCAAGATTTCAATTGACGCAGCCGCAATCGCTTCTTTGTCTAAGACATCTTTAGGGATGTCAATTCGTGGAGCGGCTTGGTCACATAATCAAGTGGCGGCATAGTGGGTGTCACTTAATTTAAACATTGGTGGTGGTACTTCAAAATCAATCTTTAAAGCATATTGATTTCGTGGAGCAAAGGCATCGCCTTTTGGTGGTGAAAGCATGTTTGGAGGGGTTCCAATAATACTTGATAATGGTTCGGTAGAAGCACTATCAGGAATGGAAGAAATTAAAGCTCAAGTATATGGGTGGGCAGCATTGGTAAAGATATCCTTACGGGTTCCTTTTTCAATGATCCGACCTGCATACATGACATAGATATAGTCACAGAAGTTTGCCACTAAAGCGATGTTGTGACTAATAAAGATAATAGCTACGTTTAATTCATCACGAAGTTTTTTAATTAATTGTAAAACTTTGGCTTGAATGGTAACGTCAAGAGCGGTTGTTGGTTCGTCAGCAATAATTAATTCTGGCTTAGCAGCAATTGCCATTGCAATGGCAATTCTTTGACGCATCCCCCCTGAGAATTCGTGAGGGTAAGCTTGAACCCGACGTTCAGGATTTTCAATTCCAATGAACTGTAAAATCTCAATCATACGGTTATACATTGCTTCTTTTTTAACATTTGCTTTATAGGCTTTCTTTAAAGCAGCGTATTCTTGCTTATAAGCTTCAGATTTAACATTATTATGTTTTCTTAATAAACGGTGGCTATTTCATTGAAAATCACGATATTCAGTAATCTTGATGGTTTCAATAATTTGAGCACTAATCTTTTTGGTTGGGTTTAAACTCATTAAAGGGTCTTGTGGAATATATGCAACCCGAGTTCCCCGAATATAAGGTCATTGCGATTTTTTTAACGAAGTAAT
Source organism: Ureaplasma sp. (assembly GCA_020024695.1). Lineage (GTDB taxonomy): Bacteria > Bacillota_I > Bacilli_A > Mycoplasmatales > Mycoplasmoidaceae > Ureaplasma. Next base: position 8,208 of record JAHHTK010000016.1, read on the forward strand.
ATCAATGTTATCAAGGTTTAAACTATCAGCAGTAGTAGTTGAACCGTCATTGAACCCAATGACAGATTTAACAGACACTGATTTTCCTGATCCTGATTCACCAACTAAACCGACAATTTCACCATGACGAACGGTTAAATCAATCCCACGCACAGCACGAACTAACCCAGCTTTAGTTTTAAACGAAACGTTTAAGTTTTTGATGTCTAAAATTTCATCTGGTTGCAAGATTTTATCAGGATTGGTAATGATGTTTTTTTCTGAAATAAACTTCATATTAATCTCCTGAGACACGAGGGTCAATTGCGTCGTTTAAGTTGTTTGCCATGACTTGAGCTGATAAAGTAATTAAGACAATGGTTAAGGTTGGACCAACTAATAAGTAGTCATAGGTCTTTCAAGCGGTATCAATCATGCTACCTAATGAAACGTCAGTTGCTGATTTTAATGCTAAGAAGACTAATGAAACTTCAAAGAAGATGGTTGATGGAATTCGGTTAACAAATGTTACTGCTAAACGACCAATAATGTTTGGTAATAAGTGGCTAAAGATGATCCGAGTTCTGGATGCTCCTAAAGTGTATGCAGCTTGAACGAATTCAGCATCTTTATATTTCATAATATAGGTTCTTGCTAAAACAGCAGGTCACATTCAAGTAGTGACAATTAAAGCAATCGCAATGGTGAATAAGCTCATGTTTCCACCAGAAACTAAGCTGGATAAAATTAAAACTCAAATAATTAATGGAATTCCTGATAAGATGTCAACAATTCTCATCATTAAAGTATCAATTCATTTACCAGCAAAGGCCCCACTAATTGCCCCGTAAACGGTCCCAATTAAAACAGAACCCCCTGCTGCTAAGATTGATAAGACTAATGATTGAGCAGTTGCATATCACATCATGTCTCATCAGTTACGTCCTTGACCGTCAGTACCCATAATTGGGTAAACATTTTCCATGCCTGGTAATTCGTAAGGGTTAAAGCCTTGTAAGACATAAGTACCAGCTGGCGAAATTAAAATTGATTGAACGACTCCATGGGATTGTAATAAGGTAGTGACTTGTTCAATATAACCTGGTCCGTGTGGAATTGGAGCAATGTTATATTTAGCACATACAGCTGCTACAATGGTGTCTAATTCAGAAATAGTGACGGTCTTGTCAACCAGGTTGGTTGAGAAAATCCCTGGTAAACGTGGTGGTAAGTAACCAATAATTGCTCCATATGAACCAACAGCATTTTCAGTTGAGTTTGGAGTTGCTAATGGAACAATAATTGCAAATAAACAAATTCCTAAGAAAATTAAGGTTGCAATCAACGCTGCTTTTGATTTAAAGAAACGTTTCATGACATCAGCTCAATAAGTTGATGGTTTTCCAACAATTTGTTCATTACTTGCAAATTTGTTTAATGGTGCTTTAGTAAATAATTTTTCTTGAACTTTCGATTGTTGGTTGTTGGTTAATGTGGTGACTTGAACCCCAACTTGAGTTTGGGTTGGTAAACTTTGTTTCATTTCAGCGATCGCTTGTTTGGTGACCACTGGAGCTTTATATTCAACCACATTTTCGTTATCAAGATTACTTAAGGTTTCAATCTGAGCTTGGATAGCACTTGGGGTGTTAGCGTTCGCTAAAATTGAATAAGTTAAGTTTTCGTTTGAAGTAATTGCTTGTCATTGAGCCGCACGGTTTAATTTTGCTAACACTTTCTTGTAAGTTGAAGTGTTAGATTTGGTTGATAAAACAATTCTTGGGTCAATGACAGTATATAGAACGTCAGCCACAATTTCTAATAAGAAATAGACTAAAGAATAGAACATGGTAATAAACATGACGATATAAATTTCTTTAGTTTGAATTGCGTTGACTAAAATTGATGATGCCCCTGGCACTTTGAAGAAGGTTTCAACGATAATTGAACCACTCATGACTCCAACTAAGTTTGGTAATAAACAAGCAATAATTGGAATAGCAGCATTTCTTAAAGCGTGGGTAAAAACAATTTTTCTAAAAGTTAACCCTTTAGATAAAGCAGTCTTAATGTAGTCTTGTTTGAAAATATCAACTAATTCGTTCCGTGTATAGTATAAAACCGAACTAATTGAAGATAAGGTCATGGCAAGAACTGGCATTAACATTGATTCAATGACTTTACCAGTGTTGGTGCCATCAGGAATGACGAAGTTTCCCCCATCACCTAAACCTAATAAGCCACCTAATTTAAATAAATATAACGCAAAGATAAAACTTGGGACCGAAATAAATAAAACGGCAATTACGTTAATAAAGGTGTCAACTCATTTGCCCCGATAGTATGCGGCAAGGATTCCTAACCCAATCCCAATTAAGGAAGAAAGGATAAAAGCAGGACCAGCAATCATCATCGAGTAAGCTAATTTTCCTGGATTACCTGGGGTTCCAAATAAAATGTCTGGAATTGATTGACCAACATATTGACCAACGAAGACTTGTCCTCATTGACCTTTAAATAAGTTAGCAATAAAGTTAGCAAATTGCACTAAAGGGTTAATTGGAGTCCCATCCAGTGTTGTTAGACCCGCTGTATACAATCTCTGATAGTATTCAGCATCGGTTCATTTTGGATCTTTTGGAATTGGATAACCTGGGATGGCCTGCATAAGAAAGAAGACCAATGCCAACAGGATAAACAAGGCAAGAAATGCAAATAAGATCCGTTTTAAAATGTACTTAGTCATTTTAAACTCTCCATATGCTTTTATTTATTTTTTGTATCATTTGGTGTAATGATAGCAGACGCAGTAATATAGTCTTGTTTGGTGAACTTTAAGACCCCACCAACACGGTTAGCGATACTATTCATACCAGCAGCTAATGATTGAATGTTTGCTCAATCACCATCTTGACCTGGTTTTTCTCACGCTAAATTGTAATACTTCCATTTTGAATCACTATGACCAGCATTATTAGTCATATTAGTATTAAAGACTCCATAAGGAGTGAAGGATAACTGAGGTGACTTGTTGTTGTTTGGATAACAAACATCAGCCATATCTAATCAGTTAATAGCGTTGTTAATTCCGTTCCGAATAATAATGGACGAGAATTTTAAGATATCTTCAGGGCCACTAATTGGGTGACCATTAATGGTTTGTCCAGCTTGGCCTTGGTTGGTATTGAAGACTTTAATTAATTCACTCATATGAGCATTACTGTTATAGTTTTTCACAATTAAGTCATAGTATTGACTTGGAATATGTTCTTTTAAGATTGGTTCAAGATCACCAATTTCAGGTTGAACCCCATTATCTTCTCAATTGCCATCAATTGGAACTGGTTTTCATTTCACTGTGTTTCCATAAACGTCAGTTTCGCCTGGAATTAAACCTCACGCAGTTGGATTAATACCTTTGGCTTGACCTTGGGCAGTTAATTGAGCTTGGGTCACAGTAATTCCTTGTTTGGTTTTGGTACTGGTGAAAACGTTGGTGTTATATGGCATTAATTTAGTTTGTTTTTCTTGAGCAACTAAAGGTGAAAAAATATCTTTGATTAATTTATTATTGGTGCCATCACTACTGTCGATGCTACCTTTAACTGGCATTCCAAGTGATGCCATTTCATTACTTGGAATTTGAGCCATATCACGAGAACCATTTTTGAATTGGTCATAGGTTGTTTTAATGTTGTAACCTAAATATGAACAGTTAATCTTGTCAATCTTTTTAATCTTGACCATTTCACCGTTTGGACCAAATGGAGCTTCGCTAGCTTCACTAAATTGTAAGTATTTATTTAAGTGATCCTTAGTTGAAGGATGTTGAGCTTCTTTTTTGAAAGCATCAAAGTAACGCTTGTTCATTTGTAAGGTAAATGAAGATTGGTTACAGTCTAAGACATAGTAAGACGCTGCTGATCATAAATCTCTAAATGAATCAGTCGCTAAACCTGACCCATAAATGTTGTTACCAGCAAAAGTAGCGGTTTTATCAATCTTACCTTGTTTAGTATAAACAATTTTAGAAGGTGAATTATAACCAACAATGTTTTGAACCTTTGGGTTATCAAATGGAAGAGCCGCAAAGAATTGGTTTGCTAAAATGTCTTCACAAGTTTGTCCTGGTAAGGTTGGGTTAGTCATAAACATTGAAAAGGTTTTTCAGGTACTTTCATCATTTATGTTAGTTTGACTATCATTGGTATATTTATTTAATTTGATTTGTTTTTCACCATATTTAATGGTTGTATCAATATCTAACCCTAACATATCAATGAAGTAGTCGTTATGAGACAACTCTCCATCAACTGCTAATTGATAACTCTTTCAACCAGCTCAGAAGTCACGTGGTGAAAGGAATTCATTTTCAATGGCATTTCCTTTGGTATCAACTCATTGAATTGGACGAATTTTAAAGTCAAATTTTCAACGAGGTGCATAGTGGCCATTTTCATGCACTAAACATAAGTTTTGAGGGGCTGGAATTGTTTCGCCATTTTGAATTACAGGTTGTAAGACAACAGAATAAACATTCTTAGTACCATCAATTGGTTGAGCGTCGTTAGCTGGTTCTTCAGGAATAACTCCCCCAGCAGCAATTCACTTAATCACTTGGTCAACTTCATCCGCAAACATGTTGTTTTCTGATGTTCCTTCAGCTACTAATTGTGAATCAATGATTGTATCCGTTGGGTTATTAACGGTTGTTCAAGAATATAAGTTAACAAAGACAGATTTCCCTGCTTGGGTAGTGTTATCAGTAAAACAAGAATTTCAAGCAGTTAAGTTTTGAGCGAATGGATCTGAAAGTGATTGTCAAGAAAATGTATCTTTCTTAAATGGAAAATTACCATCAACATCAGCCTGTAAGAATCAGTCACGGTCATTAATAAGAGATTTTGGGTTGTCAGGAGCGTTAGCACCATGACGCACTAATTTTGGGTTCTTAGAGTTTGGCCCATCCCCAATAAATGGAATAAAACTAGGGTTGTAGTTTAAAGTGTTAACAAAGTCAATAACAAGGCTTGGTTCATAGTTTTGAATTTGTCCGTTTGTTCCAATAAAACCTTTTGGTTGGTTGTTGCTTGGAACCATAGATCACGCTGCAGTTGCGTTTTGAATTGATAAATAGATACCGTTGGTACCACGAATCTTAAATTTTTCAACAAAAGCAAACATTTGACTGACAGTTGGAACTAACATCACACTATCTTTATCAAAAGTTGGAATTGGTAAAGTAGTGACATTTTTTAAGGAAGTAATATTATCATCTAAGGCAGCCACCATTTGACCAATTTTAAATGAAATTGGTTTGAAACGCGGTTGGCCATTTTCTTTCATTCCATCAAAATATGATGTTGAAACTTCAGTTGAGGCTAAAAATGTCGCTAAACTAGATTGTCAAGTTGTTTTAGCACCAGTTGAAGTTATATTTTGAGCCCCTTGTAATTGGGCACATAATCAAGGTCACATGTTTGGGACTAAGAAGTCAGGACTAAAATTGTAACCTAATCAGGTTCCAAGACCATCGTAGTCAGGGCTTCAGTATCAAGTAACCATTTGTTGGTCTTTGTTGTTAAAGCCTTGGTCAACTGAAGCTGGGGTCCGTGGAATCATTTTGAAGTTAATCCGACCTTGTGAAATATAAAGAATTGCTCTGGTTAATTCTTGGAAAAAGTTTAATTCATCGTTAGTTGGAGATGAATTTAAATTAGTATATTCTAAGTTTCAATGTGGATCTTTACCAGTTTTTTGATATTCATCTAAAACCTTCTTGACTAATTCAATTGATTGGTCAAGGTAGTCTTGAGAAGCGACTAACTTCTTTTGATCAGGAGTTAGTTGTTTTCAATATTCTGGATCAGTTGCTTTTTGAACTTCTTGTTCAGGTGCGAAGTTCAATAAGTATCTACTGGATGCTAATGGAGGTCTTGGGGTAGCCGCAACGGAGATTAACAAGGCAGCAGGCACGACGACTGCTACTGTTGTTCCGACTCCGATTGCTCATTTTTTTCACCGCATGTTATTCTCCTTTTATAAATAAAACGAACTAGAAAAGACCGTTTCTTCCTACAGATCTTTTCTTTTTTATATGAATTCAGAAATTTCAAATAGCCACACCTATAAAAAAAGGTATGATATTTAAAGTTTAAACTAAAAGCACATTAATTGTTAGGTTTTACCCTCTTTTTCTTAAAAAATATTTATTTTTTAGTCAAATTTTATCAAATAAAATATTTTTTTATAACGGTTTGCTAGAAATAATTCTTCAATCCCGTGGGTAAATTGAATCGGTTTTTTGGTCTTTTTGGAATAATAAACCAACATATAATTTGTCTTCAAATTCAACAATATTGGTTTGACTTAACGTGATATGTAATTTATCAATAGCTTGGTGAGCTTCTTTTAATTCCATTTCATAACCTTTGGACTTTAAAAGATAGACATAGCCATGAATTTTTAAGAAAGGGACTGATAATTCAAGAATTTTATTTAACGCAGCGACCGCCCTACTGGTAATTAAATCGTAGTCATTAGCATTGGATTGAGTGCGAAAATAAACTTCAGCTCTTTCATTAATAATTTGGTTTTTTAACCCTAATTTATCTGACAAGATTTGCATAAATTGACACTTCTTGGCATTTGATTCAATAATAGTTAATTCAATTCAAGGGAAAATTATTTTTAATAAAATTCCAGGAATCCCTGACCCTGACCCAATGTCCATAACTTTTAATGGAGTTTGGGTTTGAATTAAGTCTAAACTAGCAAAGTTAATTATGGAACCTAAATAATATTCACTATAGATTTTGTCTTCGCTATCAAGACGGGTTAAATTGTATTTTTGATTGTATTCACGTAAAGTTTCGGTATAAAGATCAATTAAAGCAAATGTTTGGTCATTTACTCACGGATAATGACTTTTTAAATAAGTTTGAAATTCAATTTTCGTCATCTTATTGATCCTTATTTTTTATGACATCAAGATAGTATTTAATCCGAGCGATGTCGGTTAAATTAATCCCACTAATCCGACTAGCTTGGTCAAGATTAATTGGTTTAATTTTGTTTAATTTATCAATGGCTTCAAGTGTAATATTGGGAACTTCTTTGTAATTATGAATTCCTGTAAGGTCATATTTATCTAAATTAGATAAACGTTGTAAGTTTTCATTTTGGACTTTAATATAACCTTCAAATTTCACTTGAATTTGGATTTTGTCTAAAATTTCTTGGTCAATGGTTTGAGGGTCAATATTGATATAGGTTAAAACCTCTTCAATCTTGACTTCAGGACGCTTTAAGTATTCATATAACGTGACATTATTTTTCTTAACATCACCTAAAGCTTTAATTTGACCAACATAAATATTTTTTAATTGCTTAATTAAATCGTTCATCAATTGATTTTGAGCTAAATATATATCGTAGTTTTCTTGTTTAACTAACCCGATATCATAACCATATTGAATTAAACGATCAAGAGCGTTATCATTTCTTAACGCTAATCGGTGTTCAGCCCGACTAGTTAATAAACGGTAGGGTTCGGTAATTCCCTTCGTGACAATATCATCAATCATCACCCCGATATAGCTTTCATGACGCTTTAAGATTAACGGAGCCTTATCCCGTATGAATTGAGCTGCATTGATGCCAGCGATTAACCCTTGGCCAGCTGCTTCTTCATACCCACTGGTTCCATTAATTTGACCAGCAAAGAATAATCCCTTAATTAACTTGGATTGTAATGATGGATACAATTGAGTTGGATCAATTGCATCATATTCAATTGCATAAGCATATTTTTTAACAACGCAGTTTTCAAAACCTGGTAAAGAACGAATCATTTCATCTTGGACATCAACTGGCATGGAGGTACTAAATCCATCTAAATAAATGGTGTCAAGGTGTCTAGATTCAGGTTCAATAAATAATTGATAACAAGGCTTATCATTAAACTTAACGACTTTGTCTTCAATACTTGGACAATAACGAGGTCCAACGGCAGTTTTAATATAACCACCATACATGGCTGAACGGGTTAAATTCTTTTCAATAATTGCTTTCGTTAAGTCAGTAGTATGTAAAATTCAACAAGGTTCTTGTTCTTCAAAAGGCATAAAGTGCTTATTAAAGTGACTAAATGATAATTGCTTATTCGTGCCTGGTTCGTATTCAAAACGAGAATAATCCACACTATCTTTTAAAATACGGGGTGGCGTACCTGTTTTTAAACGAATTAATTTAAATCCTAAAGCAACTAAACTATCACTTAAATTTTCAGCTCGATTGAACCCATCAGGACCAGATTCAACATGCTTTTCACCTTGGTGACAAACTGATTTTAAATAGGTTCCAGTAGTTAAAATGACAGCTTTAGCATTGATATTGATTTCTTTATTCAGTACTACACCCTTAATTTGATTATTATCAGCTATTAAACTCGTTGCTTCAGCATAAATAACATCTAAATTAGGTTCTTCTCCAACGACTTTCACAAATCAATTGTGGTATTCTATTTTATCAATTTGAGCTCGTAATGCTCACACTCCAGGTCCCTTAGAACTATTTAACAATTTCATTTGTAATTGGTTCATATCAGCAGCAATGGCTTGCATGCCCCCTAAAGCATCAATTTCACGGGTGACTACCCCTTTGGCAGGTCCTCCGATGCTTGGGTTACATGGAGCTAAACCAATTCCTTGTTCATTTAAGGTAATAAGAGCAGTCTGAAAACCAAGGTGAGCACAAGCTAAACTAGCTTCAAGACCAGCATGGCCAGCTCCCACCACAATAACATCATAATTTGGTTTCATCTTTGAATATTCTTTAGCGATAATCATAACTACTCCTTGTGAATTACTTGCACCCCACTACTGGTGCCAATTCTTTTAGCTCCTAATTCAAAATATTTTTTGGCTTGGGCATAGGTTTTAATTCCCCCTGCCACTTTAATGTGTTTTTCTGGATTCAAATATTGGACCATAATTTCTAAATCGTGGTAGGAAACCCCACGGGGTCCAAATCCAGTATTAGTTTTAATAAAATCTGTTTGCGTTTGATTTATTAATTTTACCATCTGAATTAATTCTTGGTCATTTAAATAACCAGTTTCAACAATAACTTTAAGGATTCGATGGCCTATTTTTTGTTTCATTAAATTAATTTCATGTTTGACATAATCGTCTTGGTGTGATAAAAACATCCCAATATTAGCGACCATATCAATCTCATCAGCCCCATTTTCAATTGCTTTTAAAGCAGCATTGACCTTATCATCAGTGGCTTCATTTCCTAACGGAAACCCGACCACACAGACAACTTTAATCTTGGTTTGGGCTGGTAATTGGATGGGTTGTTCTCAATTATTTTTAACAAAATCTCAGGTGGGGCGATTCTCAAAACTCGCCGCTGGAAAAGCGACAATTCACTTTAATTGTTCACTTACATATTTAATTCAACCTGAACTCACACAAATCCCATAAAATTGGTGTTGTCAAGTTTCTTTAATTAATTGATCGATATCTTGCACGGTGGCATTCGGTTTTAAATTGGTTTGATCAATATATTGGTTTAACATAGAAACTTACCTTTTTTATTTTGTTAAAAATAGCAAAAGAGGCTGGACTAACCACTTTTAGTTAATCAAGCCTCTTTCACAAACTATATCAATATTAAAAAACTTATTCAATAATTTCTGCAATTTTATTACTAATTAAGTAATCTTTAATTTGAGCAACGGCTTGGATAGCATCCACACCAGTTGCATTAACTTCAATCACGGTTCCGTTGGTAATTCCTAAAGCCATTACGTTAATTAATGACTTAGCATCGGCTTCTTTATTATTAGCCACGATTTTAATGGTTGATTCATAATCGCTGGCAACATCGGTTAAATTGGTAGTCATAGTAGAATCTAATGAACTAGCAATGATTTTAAATTTAATTGTATTCATGACAACATTCCTTTAATATAAGTGTATCAAAAAAACATCTGTTTTTTTGCAGATGTTTATTATTTTTTTGCTAAACCAGTGATAATTTCAGCTCCGTTTGGTTTGACGATGACAGTATCTTCAATTCTGACACCCCCAACACCTGGGACATAAATTCCTGGTTCGACTGTGACAACGCTATCAATTGGAAGAATTTGGTGATTTGATTTATTGGTGTTTGGTTGTTCGTGAACTTCAATCCCAACCCCGTGACCAGTTCCGTGAACAAAGTATTGTCCATAACCAGCTTCACCAATAATATCACGACAAACTTGATCAACTTCAGCCCCAGTGTGTTGGCCATTACATAAAGCAATACCAGCAAATTGAGCTTTCTTGACAATGTCGTAAATTTTTAAAATTTCTTGGTTATCTGTGTGACCACCTAAAACAAAGCTTCTAGTAATATCACTACAGAAACCATCAACGATACAACCTAAGTCAGTTGTAACCATTTCACCATTCTTTAAAACTTTTGTTGATGGATGGTGGTGAGGATTTGCACCATTTTCACCTGCTGCAACGATTGGATCAAAGGAGTTTTTAGTTGCTCCTAATTCTAACATGTGAATTGAAATCATGTTAGCGACTTCAATTTCAGTCATTCCTTCTTTTGCAACAGTTTGGATTCAGTTTGCAGTTTCAGCTGCAATGCGAGCTGCTTCTCTTAAAGCGTTAAGTTCTTTTTCGTTCTTAATTGCTCTTCAAGAAACAGTTTCCATACTGACGATATGATCTTTGCCAACGAAACTAGCAAACGTATCCACATCAGCCATGGTTGCATATTCTTTTTCCATTGCTAATGTGTGAATATTCATGTCTTTTAAGGTTGCAGCGATTTGTTCTGCTCCAGTCATTTTTGCAGCTGGGTTTCCAAATCAAACTACATTAACATTTTCAGCAACTTGTTTTGCTTTTTCAAAATAACGGCCATCAATTAATAAGGTTGCTTGACCATCTTTATTTACAAAAACATACCCTGCTGTACTTGCAAAGTTAGTCAATCAAAGTCTGTTAACGTCACTTAAGATAAGTGCCCCGTCAACTTTAAGTTCATTAATACGATCAACAATTTGTTGTAACTTAGCGTTCATTATTCAAATTATTTCTTTGCTTTAATTTCTTTATGAACTTGAGTTGAGTGACAATTGTTGCAATATTTGTTTAATTCTAATTTTTCAGTTACGTTTTTTGCGTTCTTCTTTGTTAAGTAGTTGATTTGGTTACAATTACTACATTGAAGACGAATTCCATGTTTAATTTGTGCCATAATGTTATGCCATTTCTTTGATAAATTTCGATTATATAATAAACTATTATATTATATGAATATGTTTCAATTTCACTAATTTTAAATACAAATTATTTTTAATTCACATTTAGA
>JAHHTK010000017.1 GCA_020024695.1 Ureaplasma sp.
TATTAACAGTTTTTTAAACATTGCTAAAGAATATATTGGTAACAACAAATTCGTATCATTAAATATGGTTATGAAAATTGATCATCCGATAACTTCTTCTGGAAAACTATCAAAAAAATCAGTTTTGATGCTTCTTCAAAATCATTCTAATGATCAATATGAACCTTTTATCATTAAAAAAAGTTTGTTTAACGAATATTTCTTAAAATTAAAGGAAAATCAAGACGAATTAATTGATTATATTGAGGATCTTTGCCGTGATAGAAATATCAACAGTCTCGCTAAACTAAATAATTTAATGAAAGAAGAATACGATATTGACTATAAAGAAGAATATCTCCTTAAAATAACAGAAAGATTCAAAACTCTTTATTACAACGCTACGACAGATACAATTTACAAAAGTAAACAAGATTATTACCACACAATCTTTTCAATTTAGGGATAATAAAAATCATATTATTTCTAATATGATCTTATTTATTAAATTGGTTTCGTTCTTCTCTAAAAATTTTTGAAATCTCTTTCTCCATTTCTTTAACTAACATTGTGACTAGAGCATTCCCCATCATAAAGTAACGTCTTTTGTTTGTCATCCCAGTATTAGTTCAATTGTCTGGAAAGGATTGCATTCTTTCGGCTTCAATAGGGGTTAAAAATCTGAATTTTCCATTTTCTTCACGAACAATGTGAGTTGATCGTGATAATGAGGTTTCGCTTGTTAAAAGTGTACGTCCAGGTTTGTTTCATTCATCAGGGAAACTCATTTTTCCTTCGGTATAGTAATATTGGAAACCTGTCTTCTTATCAGTTCTTAAAATTCGTTTTGAGTCTTTTTGATATTTGAATTTTTCAATTTGTTGATCAGATAAATAAAACATTTCTTTATCAGTTTTATAATCACGAATTGAACTTAAAGCAACATGGTAATCACTGTTATTTTCAACATGTTTCATATAAACCTGACCATTGATCATAACTCCATAATTATAAAAACGACCGACGAAATTGTCTGAAATTTCCATAATTTCATTATCACTAGTGCCAGCGCCTAAATCTAATTTATAAGTTGATGAGGCTTTCTTATAAGGAAAAACTGTACTAAAAAATGATTTTTTAGCTAAATATTCTTCCAATTCGTTATTAATTTCGCTATATACGTTTTGAGCGTAATTAGTATTTAATTTAGATCCAAAAATAAAGACTCTTCTTCTTTTTTGGACTGATTCATAATTAGCGGCATTGACAACACGTCATTGCACTAAATAGTCTAATTTTTGGAAGACTTTTAACATAATAGCAAAATCACGTCCTTTTTGCTTGTTTGGTGAAATTAAAAGACGGTCAACATTTTCTAACAAGAAAAATGGAATGTCTTTGGTTTCTAAAATCCGTTTAATTTCTCAGAACAAAACCCCTTTTTTCCCCTCAATTCCTTTTGAATTGGTAAGCGTGCTAGCTACTGAATAGTCTTGACAAGGAAAACCACCAACTAATAGGTTGGCATTAGGGATTAGATTGAAATCAACATCACAAATGTTAACATTTGCTAATTTATGTTGTTGCCCGAAACGGGTGGAATAGCAATTAAAGGCATCTTGAATTTTTGAAGATGGTTCTCATTGATTAGTGAAGACAAATTTTCAATCTCCATTTTCAATAGCACGTCCATTTTCATCAAATCCAGTAATGTTATTTAACCCTACTCGGAACCCTCCAACACCGGCAAAAAGTTCAATGACGCTTTTTTTCATAAGATTAATTATATATATAAATATAACATAATATGTAAACTACTTCTTAACAAATTCTACCACCTCAAAATTTTGTATTTCAAAAGGATTTAACATGACTAAAATAATCAGTAAATTAAGTTTTCAAACCATCTCCAACAAAATTGAAAACTTAAAATATAAATCAGTTGGAGAAATTATTTCCCAATATCAATTAAATGTTGATCCAAGAAATAAAGGGCTTATTGGCCAATTGGTGGAAAAATACCTTGGTCTTAGTAATAACAATTTTTCAACACCAGATTTAGGGACAGTTGAAATTAAAACAATTCCAATTAAATTTAAGGCAAATAACATTCCTTATGCTAAAGAAAGAATGGTAATTTCAAAGGTTGATTTCAATGAATTAATAACTAAGGAATTTGACCAGAATCATAATATTCAAAAAATCAATAATGTGTTATTTATTTGCTATTGAGTGAATAATGAGCAACATAATATCTATGATTATCAATTCCTAGGTGGCTTCATTTTTAGTCTGGATCAAATAGAACCAGAAGCTAAAGAAGTGTTTATTAATGACTACAAAATATTAAAAAACAAATGTAAAGAAGAAAAATTTGATGAAATTTCTTCATCATTGACTACCTATTTAGAAATGTGTACAAAGGGACAAAATAGCCAAATTAGAACTAAATTCAACGGGGTTTGAATTAAACCTCGTGGTTGGGCTATTAAACAAAAATATATGAATAAAATTATTGAACAAAATTACAATCCAAAATCTGGTTCATTTCAACTTCAAGAAACTGAAGCAAATCATAAATTATTTAATAATTTAGACGCCGTTCTATCAGAAATTATGGAATATCTTAAGACTAAAAATAATAATGAATTTATTTATAAAGAAGATCAGCCAAATAAAAATAAGGCTAGAAACGCAGATAAAACTGCTGAGTTTTTACAACAGTTTATTTCAGATAATACACAAGATCAGGATATTAAATTAGTTTCAACAAATACTTTTAGAGATTGATTATCTTCTCGTAATTATCTTTTAAAAAGTATTTCATTAAATAAGAATAATATTCCAAAAGAAAGTGTATCATTTCCAATTTTTGACCCATTAAAAATTATTAATCAAAATTACGATGAAGAAGAAACATTTATTCAAAAATTAATGAAGAAAAAGTTTATTTTTCTTGCTACGGAAAATATTGATGGAAAAATCTATTTAAAAAACATTGTATTACATGAATTTAGTGAAGAAGAACTAAAGAAAGCAATTAAGGTCTTTGAAGAAACTAAAAAAGTTTTCTCAAACAAACTAGTCATTTCTGCAAGTAAAAATGGAACTGGCAAAACAAAATTCTCCAATAATTTACCAAAATCAAAGGAACATTTAGGATTTCACGTCCGCCCTCACGGCCAAAACAGAAATGATACGAATAGTCTTCCTTATTGTACTAATGTTGAATTAGATTTTGATTACGAATCTTTAAATGATGAGGATAAAAAATATATTGATAATATTGTTAAGAATAAACAATATACAAAATGTTGCTTTTGAATTGACAAAGATAAAATCAGCGAAATTTTAAATAATTCAAATAAGAAGTAATTTATTATGTTATTATTTTGTAAAATCTAAATGTTATTTTTACTATTATATAGGTGATAAATTTACATTTTATTTTATACGAATTACAAAAATGGTGCTTTTTTTCAAAAACCCCATCCCCAATCAAAAACAAGCCATGGTTGTTGACATGACTTGTTTTTACTTTCTTTGTTTTTTTATTCAATAATGCCATCATCATTATCATCTTCACGAATCACTTGCATAATTTCTAAAGAGGCATGAAGGTGGCTAATTTCTTCCCGAGCTTGTTGAAGTTGTTCAAAGAATTCTTCGTGTTTTTCACACGCAATAAACTTGTTACAAGCGAATTGTTGGATCAATTCTTCTTGACGGTTGAAGAATTGGACAATCTTTTCAGCTGAGGTTCTTTTGATTCATTCATCAACTTCTTCCCCGACACTTTGCCCAATTCTTACATTTTCTTTGATGTAGTGAAATTCACGCATCAAGATGTTCACAAACTCCATACAAGCAGGACAAGCACGTAAGGAGATTAAACATTCTTCCACAAATTGGTTGTGCACCTTTATCTATATATACATATTGATGGGACTGAATTTAACTTGAAGTTAAATCCTTTTTAAAATTATATTTTAAAGGGACAAATTTGATAACTAATCGCTATCTTTTTTCTCAAGCAAAGCTAAGAATCTGAATCATTATCTATCTTAGAACAAAAAATATATCAAGAATTGATCTTCTTGATATATTTCAATGCTACCTAGTTATTTGGAATGACAGGAGCAATCGTTACTTGGTTATATTGGGAAACTAAGCCAGTGTATTGAGCATCATTAATCACATAGGTTAAATAGACTAAATAACTACCTTTGGCATTAATATGATTAATGTGAATTTGATCACCTAAATGATATTCAGGTGCTAAACCTTGATTAATGCCTAATTGAGCATAACTCACTTGATGTTCATTAGCTTCACTACCAACTAATCTAAAGTTATTTAAATTAATTTCATCTAAACTAGAGGCATAGAATAAACTAACTTTGACCACCACTTGACTAGCTTCAACTCCAGCTAATCCATAAGGTAAATGGCTAGGAATAGTCACACTTAAATCAATGTTAGCACTAGCACGGACACTATTATTGGTATTAGTACTATCAGTTGCTAATCTGACTTGACTACTACTATGACTACTATTAGGTGTTAAGGTCGCTAAATCAGGTCCATTTGGAGTTTGATAAACAATATAGTTTTGATAGGTTGATTTCTTGGAATAAACAAGATTATTCATACCCACCATCTTCGCTTTTCCTTGATTAGTTCATTTATCAGCAATGGCTTGGGTTTTAAATAAGATGGTGGTTAAATTTGGACAGGTTCCAAATCATTTATCAACATAGTTAAATTGATTGGAATCAATAACTAAATATTTGATTTTATTACTATTGGTGTTTAAACAACCTTTAACATTCATTGCAGTGGTGCCTTCACCAATAATATAGCAACCATTCCCATTTGGATTCATATTCTTAGTGTTATAGAAAGCATTTTCACCATAGTTAGATATGTTTTGGGTCCCATAAAGGTTATTTAAACCAGTTGATTCTCAGAACGCACCTTTATCAATTCTAACGTTGCGACATTTTGATAAGTCAACATCATATTGAGGGGCTTTAATTTGCATTGAGTCTTCACAAAGACGGGTCAAGGTAGCTGGAGCAATAAATTCTTTTAACCCTGTATTTTGGAAAGCAAAATTATTAACAGTTGCAATCTTAGTTTGATCTAAATAAACATGTTGTAAGTTTCTACTATCTTTGAAACAAGCGTTAGGAATAGCAGTTAATTTTGATTGATTTAAATCCACAAATTTTAAGTTAGCACAGTTATTAAAAGCATTATTACCTAAACTAGTATATGAACTTGGGACATAAACCCCTTTAATAGTATTTTTATTCGCAAAAAGACTAGGCTTGGTGGTATTACAACTATCAGGTAAATAAATCGCTGATAGTGCCCGTTGTTTATCTTCCCCAAAATTGTTAACAAATCCGTTTAAGGTTTTATTAGTAATAGCAAAAATAGATTTCGGGGTAGTGGTCTTAATATATTCCTCACTACTATTAGCAGGGACTCAGGTTCAAGATTTAGAAATAGCTCGTAATTTAAATCTATTGAACTGTGTATTATATTCACTTGGAATCGTTAAAATTGATTGGTTTTGGTTCATAGAAACCCAACTACTATCTAAATCAGTTCATTGACCATTATTGACTTGATATTGTCAAGCAATATCATTGGCTGATACACCATCAGCTACTGAAGCACTAAATTGCAACTGACTACCAATAATGACAGCATTATTGGCAACATTGGCATCATTTGCAAACCCATCTAATTGGTGACCTTTAACCATTTGATAAGTACAATTTTTCGCTGGTAAAGCTAATTGGTCAGCACTCTTGTTAATGGTTCAATCATTAGTCGTTTGAGCTTGATAACCCATAAAATATTGACTTTGATCAAAATTAAAACGGTATCCATTACCAGAAGCAGCTGCTAATAAATAACTGGTTCCAGTAGCAGCAATACTGTCTTTGTTTAAAGTGATGGACACTGGCATTTTTCTGTTTAACACCGTATTTAAGTTTGTGACCTGACTAAAGTGGTTATTAGTTTTAACATCACTGACCATTTCTCAGGTCTTATTGGCATCACTTTGGTTTTGTTGGTATAAGTTAACAATTGCTTGTTTAGAATCGGTATTCACTGAATCAATTAACGCAGGGACATTATCATTGTTTAAACTTTGTCCATATAAACTTTTGGTTGTTTGTTGTAATGATAAGGTCGCAGTATTATTAAAATAATCTTGATTATTAACTACAAACTCTAAGCCTTTTAAAGGGTTAAGAACATTTGTGGTTAAATTATAAACAGTACTATTAGTATATAAAGAAGTTAAAGGGTTGGTATCTTGATAAGAAACATTAAAGTTATATAAACCGTCCCGTTGGATTTCACTTAAATCATAACTGCGATAGTGTTTTTGAATCACATGGTATTGTTTGTAGTCTTGGTTGGATAATTGGACTCCATTATAACCAAGACTACCAATGTTGAAATCGGTGGTAACAGTATCATTTAATTCAAAATTAAAACTTCGGTTTTGGTCATAAGAACCTGTACTGACGTGGTTTAATTGATCAAAGACTTTAGTCCCACACAATAAGTTTACTTCTTGTTGTCCTTGACTAAACTTAAAGTTAATTAAATAAATCCCACTCTTGTTTAAATGTTCAAAGTGTAACTTTTGACCTAAACTAAAACTACCACTTAAAGCTCCCACAATTTGACTGTCACTGTTTAACATTTCAAACTGACTAAATTTAGTGGCATCTAAATCAGCTGCATAATAAACTTGATAGCTTAATTGACTTTGATTTAAACTAAAACCACTTGGGATTTGGCTTGGACAAATCACATCTAAACTTAATCCCTTATCAGTTAAATAATGACTATTGCTGACCTTTAAATAAACTTGATATTGATTATTAGTATTTGGATCAAAGTTATTTAAACCAGGGTTAAAGGGTTCAATACTCATGGCAGTATTTAAACTGGTGCGGTAAGTTAAGATTTTAGTTTGGTTATCAAAACTAAAATACTTTAAGTGTTCTTCTTGTAATAAGTTGTAATTAAAACTTGGGTTTAATTGAAACTTTAAGTTATTGATTTGATAAATATTTCCATTAGTTTCTAAATCATAATTAATATCAAAAACAACATCATAACCTGGAACTAAACTACTAAAGTTTTGATTTAAGGTCTTTAAAATGGTTTGTTTAGTATTAAATAAACTAACAGGATTATTTACCTGCTTGAGACTTTGCACTTGATTATTAATAGTTTCAATTTGGTTGTCTAAATCAATGGCATTTGGTAAATTAGCCGTTGGACTGGCACTCACTGTTGGGATTGGATTGGGTTTTACTGGTGTAGTTGGAGTTGGTTCACTTGGTTTTATTGGACTTTCTGGGTTAACAGTTGAAGTTTCAGTAGTGGTCTTAGAACAACTCGTAGCGATTAAACTGACCCCACCAGCCAGAGCAAGACTAGGGATTAAAGCGTATAATCAAACTTTCTTTTTCATTGGTATATCAAACACTTTCTTTTGAATTTTTTTGTTTTTTTAACTTTTTTAGTTACTAATTATAAATATTATTATATGTACCAAAATACTATATAATGTTTAATTAAAGCATCTTATAAGCAATAATTTTTACATTAGAAAGACAAAAAATATGACACGAAAAAACAAAATTTTATCTTTTATGACCACAGGAGTTGCTTTAAGTGGTATTGCCATTGGAGCAACCTCAGGTTTTTTGTTTTTTAATCAAGACAATGAAAAGTTAATCCCAATGGGTGACCAACAAACAAATCCCATCCAAAACGATATTTTAGATTTAAGTTTGGTCACAAATAATTTCGAAAAAATCACCAATCATGCTTTAGTCATTCCAGAAGGAATTCATACCTTAACTGGAGTTTTAAACCCAGCCCTTGACATCCATAAAATCGTTTTCTCAAGTACCATCAATACCATTCACAAAAACCCATTTGTGAATTGTGATAATATTTTTGATGTCTATATTCCAAGTACTAACCAAACCTTTAGTTTTAGTAATGGATTGTTAATCAATACTAAAACTAAAACCTTAGTCTCTAGTTTTGAAAACATCTTAGGTAATACCTTAGTGGTTCCTTATGGAGTCACCAGTATTAATGACCAAGCTTTTTATGGAAACAATCAGTTACAATCAGTTATTGTTCCTGTTCAAGTCACTCAAATGGGTAATAATGTGTTTGGTTTCTGTCCTAACTTAACTAGTTTAAGTTTACCAACCACTTTTGCTAACCATTCTCAATTAGGCTTAAGCAATGATCAATATCAAGCCATTGGTTGATTAAACCCAAGCAATAACCAAGAATACTATGCTTTTGATTTAAGCCAAGTCACCCGTTACTGTGACTTTGTCAACGGCAATGTCTTAACGATTCCAAACACCTATTATCAAATCAAAGGTCACTTAGACCCTGATATGGAAATCAATAAAGTAGTCTTTGAATCTAACTCTCCAATTAAAACCATCCCTGATGAAGCTTTTAGAAATTGTAAATTCTTGCAAGCTATTAGTTTACCAACCACATTAGAACAAATTGGAAGCTATAGCTTTAGTGGTTGTCTTAACTTACAAAGTGTCAATGTCATTCAAAATCTCACCCCATCTTTAACTTATTTAGGTGAGAATGCTTTTAATAACTGTCATAACTTAATTGATTTAAGTTTACCAGCTAAATTTAAAACCGATCATGATCAAACCCATTATGGTCTTGATGACTACCAATGAAAAAACATTCGTTGGGATGGTAACTTAACGGCTTCTAGTTTTGATTTATCAACCATTAATCAAGGCCACCCATATTTAACTAATCAAACCTTAACTATTCCTAAAACCATTACAAGTTTAGTTGGGTCTTTAAATCCAGATTTAAAGATTAAAACTATTAACTTTGAAACAGGTTCCACAATTAGTGTTATTCCAAACAATGCTTTCTTATATTGTCAACGGTTAGAAACTATTAATTTACCTGACAGTATTGTCTCGATTGGGAATAGTGCTTTCCAACACTGTACGAGTTTAGTAAATATTAATTTAAATAACCGTATCACTAGTTTTGGTGACTATGCGTTTAGCCATTGTGATAGTTTAACTAATTTAACGATCCCAACTAGTTTAGTTAAATTAGGAACTGGTTGTTTTGAATTTAGTAATAAGTTAAACCACTTACATTTCCCAAGCACGATTGTTGATATTCAACCCCATACTTTTGCAATGTGTAGTGAGTTATCAGATGTCAGTTTTGCTACCAGCAATGGGTTAAATAGTGTTGGTTCTTATGCGTTCTATGATACTAAAATCACCCTTTTAAGTTTAAATACTAATATGAGTGCCATTAGTGATTATGCTTTTAGTGGTATGAAACAATTAAGTCAATTAAATATTCCAAGTCATTTAACATCCATTGGAAAATATGCTTTTAATGACTGTATCGCTTTAAGTAATATTACAATTCCAAATACCTTAACTTCTTTAGGCAAAGGGGCTTTCAGTAACTGTGCGAGTTTAACATCTTTAACCTTACCAGATGTCATTACTACTATTGAAGATGATACTTTCTATAATTGTAGCAATTTAGTTACTTTAAATGTTGCTCATAATTTAATCAAAATTGGAAACAACGCTTTTAACAACTGTAAAAAATTAAGTAGTTTCCATTTTGAAAACTCAATCACTACCATCGGAAATGCTGCGTTTAAAAACTGTGCAAGTATTACCAATGCAAGTATCTTTAATAACACTGTTAATTTCGGAACAAGTGTCTTTGAAGGCTGTAGTAGTTTAACCAATGTTTATATTGGTGGTAACATTACCCAATTAAAAGACAAAACCTTTAAAGACTGTAAGAGTTTAGTAAACTTAGAAATTCCAGCTAACTTAACTACCCTTGGTAACCAAGTCTTTAGTGGTTGTGATAAATTGTATAACTTACACGTACAAGGTCAAGCAAGTAATCAATCCAAAGTCTTAAGCATTCCAAGCACTTTAACAACCTTTGGTAAAAATGTGTTTGAAAACTGTCAAGGTTTCAATACCGTTCAATTTAATAACACTACAATGAATTTAATCCCATATGGTATGTTTTATAACTGTGATGCGTTAACCACAGTTAAGATTCCAACCAACATTACCACTATTGGTGATAGTGCGTTTATGGGTTGTGACCATTTAACTACTGTTCAAAATACTAATACTGTTAATTCAGGAGTACCAGCTGGTTGATCAAGCATTGGTAGTTCAATTACGGATATTAGACCAAATGCTTTCAAAAACTGTGCTGGTCTAATCAACCTTGATTTAAATAGTAAGATTGTTAACTTTGGAGTAGAAAGTTTCTTAGGCTGTAATAACTTAAGAAAAGTCAAAATCCATGCCGCAGGAGCACCTAATACCATTACTTTTAGTAAGAACATCTTTAATAAAGGGGCTATCTTCCCTAATAACTTAATCATTGAATTTAGTAGTGATCAAATTAGAGAAAAATTCTTAATGACTGCTTGTGATGGTTTTAATAAAGAAGGTAATACTAATAAATACTATTACCAAGCCGTTCATAACCATACAGTTCCAATTGGTAAAAATCCAAATACTAAAGTCGATATTGCAGGTATGGATACCTATTTAGCTAGAATGCAAGTTATTAACTGTAATGGTCTTAAAGCAAGTGATTTAAATGACGGTACTTTAGTCATTAACGATTACATTACAGCCTTAGCAGGGAATTTTAATGGTATCTGACCAATCTTGAAAGGGATTGAATTCAATTCGAAACATTTAAGTAATTTCCCAGAAAGTATGTTTAAAAACGATGGTTATATTGAATCTGTAACCTTTGGTGAAACCTCAGGTGTTACAAATATTCCAACCCGTATGTTTGATACCTGTGCTAAATTAAAAATCATTACTTTATCAAGTAAGATTCAAAGCATTGGTGAGGCTGGTTTCTTAGGTTGTGCTGATGGAGCAGTAATTACTTTTAATAACCCAGGCAATACCCGATTAAACGGTAACGTCTTTAAATACCAAAACGTTTATCCAAGAAACGCAACATTTAGATTTAAAACCATTGCCGCCAGAGACTATTTCTTAAAAAATGATGGTAACGGTGAATACTTTATCAAAGATGGTGATACTCAAAAAGCTGACGGTTACTACCACGCAATCACTAAACCAAACAAGAATGTTAGATAGGAGTTAAATATGAAAACAAAAGTTAAAAAAGGTCTTTGAATCATCACAGGAAGACTTGGAGTTTCAATTATTGCAACTCCTTTATTAGTTAGTTGTAGTCAAAGTGGTAGTGAAAGTGTTAATGACCCGCAAACAGGTGAAACTATTCCAAACATGAGTAGCATGAAATTGGACTTAACCGTAGCTAATACCAATATAATTGCTGGAGATAATGTTACCTTAACATTAAATACCAACTATAAAGGTAACCAACCTTTAAGTTATCAATGATTTTGTAAAAAAGAACATGAATCTAAATTCAATGAAATAGTGGCTTATAAATCTGCTGATGGTTTAAGCTATGAATTCCCAAACATTGACATCACTTACAACCAAGCCCAATTCTATGTAGAAGCTACGAACCAAGCTCATCTTAGTAAAAAATCTAACACCATTACTTTAACAGTAGCTCCAACTAACCCTGTAAGTTCTTTAAGTTTGGAATCTAGTCAAAATGTTTATCGTCCTGGCGATACCTTAATTGTTTATAGTAATATTGCTACCCACCAATTTGCTATTAATGATCCCAATGAAATTCAATATAGTTGAACTATTCGTCAACCAAACAAAGAATGAGTCCCTATTAAAAATATTGCCAACGGGGTTTTAAAATTAGACAATGTTACATTAGCTTATAATGATTGTGAAATTCAAGCCACTGCTTATTATCAAGATTTTAGTTTCCCATCAGATATTTATAAAATTAGTGTTTCACAACACGCTCAACCTAACCCTGATGCACTACCTAATATCAGTGATAGTTCTAATGATAAAGAAAGTGTGGATGCAGCTATTAAAGGTTATAGTCAATCCCAAGTGGCAAATGATAGTATTACTTCCTTTGGGGTCTTTAATCGGGTTGAATTAAGCCAAAGTCCAAGACCAGCTAAACCTGGCCTTTATGATAGTCAAATGTATCATGATTATCATGACACTTATGGGTTTGTTTATCCTGCTCAAAACTTTAACTATAAATGAGCTGGTCCAAATAAAAATAATCCAAATAAGGCTGATAAAGAATCTTGAGGAATTTTCCATAATAAAAATAATCCATCTGACACCATTAATGCAACTGCTTTATTAATGGACGAACAAGTCCCAGCAGCTGATCGTGGAAATGCCACTAATCCAGTTCGTTATAACAACCCTAACTGAATTAAAACGCAAATCAAAAACGGTACCTTAAAACGTCACCGTGCCAGTGAAGGTTTCTATTTAAACAACATGGATAACATTCCAGTCACTAAGATGCACTATGAAGTTTCAACTGCTATTACTGGTCATGAAGCCATTGGTTTATATGCACCAGCAGGTGAAGTTGTCACCTTCACCTTTGATCAAGATACTTGAGATTTAATGAAATCACGTAACTGAAGTGATTTAGATATTACTATTAACCAAAACTTCTGAGACAACTATGGACCAAGTGACTCGGGCCGAATTTCTAACCGTTATCCATATGTGAGAAGTGCGTTCAGATTAGCTTTAGACGATGCCAACCGTCAAATTAAAGTCGGTTCGCCTTTTGGAGGTTCATTAGGGTTAAGAATTGGTTCTACCTTAAATAAAACTGGTTCTTTCCCATTAGATTCCATCCCGCAAAACTTAAAGTTTACTGTTGATGGTGCAATCAAATGTATGTTCTATCAAGATGGTTTCACCACTGAAAAAGATTGAGCTCAACAAATTATTGATGTTCAAAACCAAAAATTAGCTCCTGTCTTACAAGGGATTACTCCTTACAACACCTTAACCATTCCTTTTACTGACTACAATACTGTGGGTCACCGTTCTGTTAAGAGTTTAAAATATCCACGTGATAATTTTAAAAAGTGAGATGATTTCTTATATTTATCTAACTTATATGCTGGTCGGGACCGTAGTTTACACCGTTTAGATATGGAATTCTGTGACGATATTTGAGGGGGAGCCGCTGCTTGAGGTGGTGGTATGACCTTCTATTGTCCAACCAACTGAGGGGTTGGTACCATGTTCTGTGATGCTCCAATCAATGTCTTTAACTCCGCTAATGCGTGAGGGGTCTTCCACGAAATTAACCACAACTTCCAACAAAACAGTGCTTTCTTTAGAAGAAACACCCACCCTGAAACCAACCAAGTTTCAGGCTTTGACTTAAGTGTGATTTCTGATGCTGGACGATTTAGAAGTGAATTAAACTGATGTGGGGAACAAAACAAAGCTAATAATAACTTAGGTTGATCCCGTTTAAATAACCCCTTTACAGTAATGAAATATACTTCAGGGGTTGGCCAAGTTGATGATGAATATTTAATCTATGCCATCTTATTATTTACCTTAGGTAGCAAACAATACGTTGACTATTTAAGAGATGATGTCATTAACCACCCATCTAGTGCTGGTTCTTGAACAGGTTTTGATGAAATTAGACGTTTATCAGAAACCTTCAAATTAAACTTCTGACCAACCTTCTATCAATATGGTAATAACCACTGATGTGATACTTGACCAACCAGTTCAAACCCACCAAATGAACAACAAAAACAAGTCATTGCTAATTTAGAATCTAAATATTCTGCAGTTGATTTTGTAGGGAACCAATATGCATCAGGTATTTATATGTACGATAAAGACACTCGCACCTATAACTATACTCACGATGTCGTTAACCCATATGAAATTCCTGCTGGTAAACCTTATAATTTTGACTTTGAACACTTTATTGTTTCTACTAACCCAAACTTTAATTGAAACAACTTAATGTTTGAAACTACCTCAAAATTAGGTGGTAGCTTAGCTTTAGATCC
Source organism: Ureaplasma sp. (assembly GCA_020024695.1). GTDB lineage: Bacteria > Bacillota_I > Bacilli_A > Mycoplasmatales > Mycoplasmoidaceae > Ureaplasma. The sequence goes on from JAHHTK010000017.1 coordinate 14,042, forward strand.
ACATAATCCAAAACGAGTTATTTATACCCCACCAGCAAATAACATTACTGGGGTTGATGAATTTGACGTGGCGATTATCCCTGGAACTTGAGATGGTAAATCATCTAACTATGTTCCAACCATTAAGTGAAAAGTAAAAGTCCGCCAAGTGGTTAATGAAGCCATCATTGAAACCTTTGCTCCATTTGGACCAAGTAATTCCCAACGTAAATTAGATGAATGATTTAACACTTTAAAAACCAGTCAAGATGTTAAATACCGTTTACCATTAATTTCATTTAAAACTAATATGTTCTTAGACCAAAATCAATATGAAGGGGTAAGAATTAAATTTAAATTTATAGCCCCAAAAACTGGTCATTACGTCTTTAAAAACACTTGAGACGATGCAGTCAGAATGTATGTCAATGGTGAAAATGTCCCAATTAATAACCAAGACCGTGATAATGCTAAGAATTTTGCTAAGACTTATGAAAAAGATTTAAATGTTAATGATGAACTTGACTTTGAATTCTTAGTTATTAACTATGGTGGTGGGGGTGGTTTCAACATGACTGCTACCGTTGATGGTCAAGGTTTAGACTTCTATAATAATATTGTTAGTCCTGATTTCCACCAAGTAGTCTCAGGAGCAAGTCCAAGACAAGTTATTAATGATCCAAACTATCAATATAAACCTCGTTTAATTGACCGTGAAATCTTTAACAAAGACTTTTCATCTAATGTTAACTTCTCAAGTTATGAAACCCCGATTTTAGATACTCAAAGTTATACTTTAAGTTCAAGTAATAATGAAACCAATGGTCTTGTAAATAAACTTAATAATTACAATGATTTTATTGAAACTTGACACTCATTAGATGCTCCAGCAGGTCAAGGGGTTAAATTTAAATATAAAGTTCAATTTAAAAAACCAACTAAAGTATCTACTTTATATTTCGGCAACGTTACTGAAAAACATACTGAATATCGGGCACAAACTGTAAAAGTAGATGGTTTTGCAACTGCTGCTAATACTAATCCAGTTCATTTATATGATGGAGCATATCCAAACCGTAACGGAAGCATTAGTACCATTAATTTAAACCAAACTATGTTAGTTGACCATTTAGAAATTGACCTTTCAACTAAGACCAATGGCTTATTATTAAAATGAATGCGAATCGGTGAATATCCAAACCGTCCATATGGTTCTTCAATTGCCATGAATAACCCACACGTTGGTATTCAAGGAAAATGAGCTTTCCGTTATAATGACGAACTTAACTCATCAGCTATCAACAACATGTATGCTGTTTCGACCAGTGCTAATGACTTCATTGAAGTCTCATTTAAGAACCTTGAAGGTTTTGCACTTGTTGGTCAATCTAATAACCTTCCAACTGAATTTGAAGTATATGTTAACGGTCAAAAATTAGATACCAAAACTGTTTCTTCAAATAAGACCTTATACAACCAAAACCTTTATAGTCATTTATTTGATAGTCCACAAGATGTCACTATCAAAGTCAAACATAATGATAAAAACCCTCTTTTCTTCAACTACATTATGACTTTTGGTAAAAACGTCATTGTTGATTAGTAAGACCCACAACTAAACATAATCCTTTTGGGAGTAAGCTTTAATTTGTGATACATGCACAATTAAAACTTGCTTCCATTTTTTTGTAAATTAAAAAATATACCAAGGTCTCCTTTGGTATATTTTCGTTGATTAAACTTTAGTGATAGTTATTAATGTGATAACGGGAAGTGTCTTGTCAGTGGGTTACTTGTAATCCAAATGATCAAGTTTTGTTATTTGGATTCTTGGTCATTCCCTTTAATAACAATTTATTGACACTCACATCATTGCTTAACACAATTGTACCGTTAATTGAAAGGGTATTTTTATTGATTTGAGTGAAGGGTTCACTAATAGAAATACTTTCAATTAAATCGGTATTAAACAAGGTTTGGGTTTTAATTTGTTGTTTTAATTTTTGTTGGTTTTCTATGCTGTTAAATTGTTCTAAAATAGCATCTTGAACTTTAGTATCACCAATATCGGCTTTGTTTTTCATTAAATCGGT
>JAHHTK010000018.1 GCA_020024695.1 Ureaplasma sp.
GTATTATTGATACCAGTTACACCGTGAACTGTTTAGATAATAAATTGATTAAAAATTTTTGAAAGAAATACGAAAATCAACAAGATTTAATTTGACCACATTTATCATCACAATCTATCAGTCAGATGATTAATGAAAGCTACCATAAGATTAAATTGGTCAAAAACTTGAAATATCAAAAACATATTGTTTATGAATATAAATTAAATATTAACCATGATTTCAAGGTTCGCTTAGCTTATTGTCTTGATCATCAACAACACCAAATCATTATCTTAGCCTTAGTTGCTCTTGATAAAACTTTAACGAAAGCTAAATTTGATCATTTAGTGAGTCAATGCTTAACTTATGAAAATCATTAATATTAAATCGCTTTTTCAAATTTTAGACAATGAAACTAAGATGATGTTTAATAATGACCAATTAATCATTTCAACCTTCAAAAAAGACCGTCACATTCTACTCACCTGTCATTCGTTTAACAATTGAATCGTTCAAACTGATGGCTACACCCATGAAACCATTTCTAACCTCACCTACAAAGAAGCAATGAAGATAATTAAAAAATATAAAGACATTGAATTTGCAAGGAGTAACAAACTTTATTTGCAAGTTAAGAAAGCTAAATAGAAATGGCTAAATTTGATCAAACCCACCGTCATTATCAATTTGCTTTTTATATTAAACCTAGTGGCCAATGTCCATTTGAAAAATTTTGACACTCCATTGGTCATAAAATGAAAATCAAAATTTTAAGAGAAATGGATTTGCTTTTAAAATATGGTATGAATTTTGACCAAGTCCATATTAAACGGTTTAAAGATGGGGTTTATAAATTACGGGTCAATCAAGGGAATGACACGGCTCGGGTGTTTTTTGTCATTGTCTATAATATAATTTTTATATTACAAGCTTTTATTAAAGTCACCCAAAAAACACCAGAAGGTGAAAAAATCAAAATCCCTCGTTATAAAAACGAAGTCTTAGTTTTAGCTCAAGATTTAACTAAAAATAAGAACCATTTCTTGTGGGATTATGAAAAATATCAAAAGGAGTTTGCAGATGAGCTCAAAAATGGAAATAAATCCACTTCTTAAAATTAGTAATTTACAATTAGATATTGTTAATAATTACCAATTGAATTACAAAGAATTTGGTCTTGAAAATGAACCAGTCATGGTAATGGTCCATGGTTATGCTGATGACTATTATGTTTATAACCCTTTAATTAATGTTTATAAGGACCGTTTTCATATTTATGCAATTCAATTACCAACGGTTACAAATGCAACCGTGGTGCATAAAAAACAAATTGATCCGTTAGTTTATGCCTACCATGTCACCAAGTTTTTAATTGATAAAGATTTACATGATGTGATTTTATTTGGTCACTCCATGGGTGGGGGGATTGCCTGCTTTGTAAATAATTTAGCCCCAAAAGGGATTATTAAAACTTCAATTTTAATTGATCCAATGAACAGTTCTAACGGGGTAAATTTATTTAACATCTTAAGAATTAATCCTAAGTCATTAGAAGGTTTAATCAAAATCTTACCTATTCTTTATGAAAAACCATACAGTGTGTTTGGTTTAGATTTATTAGAACATGAGTTATTGATTGATGCGTCCCAACGTTATTCAGTCACTCACAAAAATAACAAGATTTTATTTAATCGGATGGCTTCTTTAAGCAACAAAATCAACTTAAAGAAAGCTAAAGATCACAACCCAATTAAATCGTTAGTCATCTTTGGCAAAAATGATAAATTATTGTTATGAAAAAACGCTAAACGTTCCTATTTATCAGGTCAAAACTTTGACTTTGAATTAGTTGATCAAGCTGGACATGTCCCATTTGGTGACCAATTAGAAAAATGTCTTGAATTAATCAATAATTGAATCAAAATAAAATAAAATTATAAAAATAAATTACAATAAAATTAGTTCAAATAAAAAGTGTAATAATTATGAGTAAAAAACAAAATATCGGTAGAATTTTATTAATTACAGGTTTATTTGCAGCCTTAATTAGTATGATCTTATTCTTTGTCTCCAGAAGTGATTTCGGCTATGCTGGAGGGGCTTTCTTATTATTAGCCTTCGTTGGTAGTATCATTAGTTTAATCTTTACATTTATTGATACTAAATTACCATTAAATGCAAACTTAATTACTAACGGTTTAGTCTCTGGTTTTGCTTTCATCGGTTCTATCTTAGGTGTTATCGCTTGCCAAGGTGGTAGTGATGCAACTATCGGTTGTGCCGTAACAGGTTTCTTATTAGGACTTTTAACATCAATCTGTTTTGTTGTTTGTTGTATTTACAAAGTCAGATTCGTTACCAGAGTGGTTCGCCAAACTAAATCTAGTTCAACTAGAAAATAATCAATTCTAAAAGGTCGGTTTTGCTACCCACCTTTTTATTTTGGAAAAATTTTAAAATTTTCAGCATTTTTTTAAAATTTATGTAAAATAAAATATTAAGTTTTGAAAGAGAGGCTATTTTATGGCAAACTTTGCAGCAAAAAATTTCACATTATACGGACACAAATTAGAAGCAGGACAATACGCACCAGATTTTGAATTAGTTGATATTAACAGCGAAATCAAAACCTTAAAAGACTACGGTGACAAAATTAAAGTTATTTCATGTATTCCATCAATCGACACAGGCGTTTGTGACATGCAAACTCGTACCTTCACACACAAATATGAAGGTAATGATCAAGTCGTTTTATTAAACGTTTCAGTTGACTTACCATTTGCTTTTGACAGATGATGTTGTGCCAACAAAGCAAACGCAATCTGTTTAAGTGACTACCGTACCAACCAATTTGGTAAAGATTATGGTATCTTAATGGAACCATACATGACTTTATTTAGAAGTGTTTTCGTTTTAACCCCAGATAACAAATTAGCATTAGCAATGTACAACGAAGACGTTGGTCAACCAGTTGATTTTGACCGTGTTTATGAAACTGTTGAAGCATTATTAAACAACAAATAATTCAATTTAAATTTCTTAAGAAGTAGAAATAGATATCAATGGATATCTATTTTTTCTTTATCTTTCTTTCAAAAAGATTCAAAATAACTTATTATTCTATATAACTAGTAGTATATATTGAGAAAACGAAAGGATCCTATATGTCCAAACAATACTATGCCGTGTTAGACCAAGGGACCAGTTCTTGTCGAACTGTGATTTATGACAAGAACTTTCAAATTGTGGCCAAACAATCTATTTTGTTAACCCAATCCTATCCTGAAACTGGTTGGGTTGAACATGAACCATTAGAAATTTGAAACGCCACTCGTTCCACTTTACAACAAGCCTTAGTGAGTTTAAACATAACAGGAAAAGATTTAATCTCCATCGGAATCACTAACCAACGGGAAACCATTGTGGTTTGAAACAAAAAAACAGGGTTACCAATTTATAATGCCATTGTTTGACAAGATAACCGAACCAATGACTATTGTGAATCTTTAAAACAAGATTACCAACAAATGATTTACGACAAAACTGGGTTAGTCGTAACCCCTTATTTCTCTGCTACCAAAATTAAATGAATCTTAGATAATGTGCCAGCAGCGAAAGAATTAATGAAAACCAATGATTTAATGATTGGAACCATTGATACCTGATTACTTTATAAATTAACTGATTCTAAAGTCTTTGCTACTGACTATACAAATGCTTCTAGAACCATGTTATTTAACATTCATACCAAAGATTGAGATCAAGACTTATTAGATTTATTTGGTATTCCAAGAAGTGCTTTAGCTGAAGTCCATCCATCTAGTTATTTCTATGGTTACACTTATGGTAGTTTCTTAGCTAAAAGTCAAGAAGCTAATGTTCCGATTACAGCCTTAGCAGGGGACCAACAATCAAGCTTGTTTGGTAATTTATGTTTAAATGAAGGTCAAGCAAAAGCTACTTTTGGCACTGGCTGTTTCATTTTAATGAATATTGGCAAGAAGTTTCAACAAGATTGCTGTGGTTTAATTATTTCATTAGGTTGTGGTAATGATGATGCAAGTACGAGTTATATTCTGGAAGGGTCGGTGTTTAACTCAGGGAATGTTTCTAACTGATTGCAAAACAATTTAAAAATTATTTATGATCCCCGAGAATTACAATTCTATTGTGATATTACCAAAGATTCTAAACCAAGTAAGGAACTATTCTTTGTCCCAGCTTTAGGTGGGTTAGGGGCTCCTTATTGAAACCTTGAAACTCAAGGGACTATTGTGGGAATTAGTGCTAAAACTCGTCGGGAAGATATTGTCAAAGCCAGCCTTGAAGGAATTGGATACCAAGTTACTGATGTTTTAACGACAATGACCAAATTAGGAATTAATTTAGTCTCGTTATATTGTGATGGTGGTCTAAGCCAAAACAACTACTTAATGCAATTTACTTCTAATATGTTACAAGCCAAATTAATGACCAACAAAAACTTTGAAACCACTTCTTTAGGTTGTGCCTATTTAAGTGCTTGAACATTAGAACCAAACTTAATCAATAAATTAAAGATTGAAGTTAACCAAGAATTCAATCCCCAATTAACTAATCAAGAAGTTAATTATTATTCCAAGAAATGACAAAAAGCAGTTGCTTTAGCATTAGATTGATCTAATGACGATTAAAACTATTTCAGAAAGGGAATTTATGGACAATAAGACTTATCAAGTGGTAGATTTTAAACCATGCCAACTCCGTCAAAATAAGATTTCATTCTTATTATTTTTCAAACTCGCAGATATTAATTGCCAAGCTTATCGGATTTGAAAAAGTCAAAAGGATTTTCGCTTATCAGCTACTGAATATTTAAATACTTTAAGTGAAAAGAACTTCCATAATGATGATGAAATCAAACAAAAGTTATTAAAAAATAAAAAGTATTATTTCCATAAATTAGAACAATTAACCTTAAAGAAAAACAAAACCTTAAATCGTTTTCAGGCTCAAAAAGATCAATTAATTAAACAAGAAATGAGTCAAAATCAAACCTTAATTGAGAGTCTTAATCAAAACATTGTTGCACTTGAAAACCAATATAATTCAGACACTCAAGCCTTGATTTATAGCTATCATTTAATGAATTATTACATTCAATACAAACCATATTTTGTCAACCAAACCATTGATGAAAAAATTATTGCAATCAAAAATCATAAGTTACATAAATATGATAAAAAGATAGCTAGATTAAACCATTTAATTACCAAATTAAATGAAAAACTAGATGCTTTAGTTCATCCAGTTCCAAAAACAAAGATGAATAAAAATCAAGAACTAGTGCAAATTACAAAGGCTCCTGTTGATTTAAATAAACCTAACAAAAAAGCCTTAAATATTATGAACAGCATTAGTGTTTATGAAACTAAAAAGCAAAAGTATATCAACCAAAGACTTAATGTGGAACACCATTTTGATCTGATTCATCAACAATGACAACGGAATGAGTTCCACGAACTCATTACCAACCCTTTCTATAAAACCAAAGCCTAATAAAATTAAAAACACCTTTGATGGCATATCAAGGGTGTTTTTATCTTGGTAGATTTAAAAATATATCTTATCATTTAAGGTATATGAAAAAGTATCAAAGACAACATTGACATTGTTGTGAATCAGTATTTAGAACCCGAATGGATATTAAAACCGTTTCGTGGAAACGGTTTCAGAAATTATTATTTAAACCTGAGCAATGACAAATTGTTGAGTTTCGTGCTCCAAACCAATTATTACCCTGTCATTTACCAGGGGCTATTCTGGTTAATAAATTAGATTATCAGTCGTGTTTAACTGAATTGAATCCTAATAAAAAGGTCTTAATTAATGGACCTTATTTTGAAATGAGTTTTTATTATCATTTCTTATTACAACATCATTACAAGGTTTATTTATTAAGAAATAAACCAAACGTTTTTAAATACAAACGCAACCTTAAAAGTTAATATCATCAAGATGTTCTTGGAAGGGTTTCTTAGCATTAAAGTCTTTAATGAAATAGTGTACAAAAGTAATTGCTACTCAGCCAATAATGATAATGGCACAGAATAATACAATAGCCCCATAAACTAAGAAAGCAATCCCTAGCTCTTGGGGTCAGGTTTGAAAATAGGAGTTGGAAGCACCTGGTTTATTTGCTTGAATGATAAGGTTAGCCACCGCCAGAATACAAGAGGCATTCACAGCGATTGGGAAAGTATAACCACCAGTCCCATAGTTTGGTTGTCGGTGAGCTACTTTAGCAAACCAAATCAGTAAGAAAATAAATAAAGCAATTGCAATGGGAATATTAATAGCAAAAACAGTGATAATAATTCAAGCCCCGCCATAGGCATTAATAGTTTTAGCTAGATTAATATTGGTGCCAGGTCCAATTAAAATTCCATTAATAAATCCCATTAAAATTAGACACGGAGCAGCTCCAAAAACAGCTACAGTATTTAATTGATGTGATTTAAGTGGATATTTAATGTGCCGATAAATCAAGACTGGGTACAACCAAATTAAATTAGCAAAAGCAAATCATCACACAATATTCACCAATACATATGGCATATATAAACTGTCAAATCCTTGGGCATTAATTGCAAAGATTCCAATTCCTACAAAAGGAACTAATCAAGGGGCTAATGAATCTTTAAAAGGGGTCAATTTTTCTTTGACAAAATATAAAATAATAGTATAGATATATCAACAAAAATCTGCTGCTAACCCTAGATACATTAGTACGGCTCCAGCAATCATAATTGCTGATCGGTTTAAATCTTGCATGCCATCATATTTTAAATCAAAAGTAGCGATGGCAGCCACGCAACTTCCGATACTCATTAAAGTCATGAATCACGTGGGAATCATTGCAGCAGTTGCCACCCCTTGAGATTCAAGTTTAGCTCGGTTATGATCTAAAACTTGACGCACAAAAACATTGATTCATAAACATAATGCAATAAAAACCAAAACAAACTTCGGGATTAAATTAAATCCTTTTGAGACACCACCCGTTTGGGTGATTAAAGCATCAAAAAAGATAGCAATAGCACCACCTAAACCAGTTAAAGCAAGTGCTAAAGCACTTTGTTCAAATGGTGAGCAAGCATATCAGTGTTTGATTTTTTCTTTAAGTGGGAGGTTTTTCCATTTTTTATTCATACTAATATAGTTTAAAACAAATTTAGGAATTCTTATGAAAAATATCCATGAAAACCATTTATTTTCACAATTTAAAACTCGTACCAGTGTCCGAGATTTTCAAAATACTACTTTTAGTGCTCAATTTCTTGATCAATTAAAAGAAGTTATTAATTGTGCTCCAACTGCTTTAAATGGTCATGATTTTAGTGCAATTATGGTGACTGATAAGGTTTTAAAACAACAGTTGGCATCTTTAAATAAGTTTGAAAAACAAATTGCTGATTGTGGGGTCTTTATTGTTTTTTTAATGGATAATTTTGCCCTAGATTATTGTCAATCAGTGACTGGTGAAACCCTTGATACTTATTTTAATTATGAGAAGTTTATGTCTAGCATTACTGACGCTACCATTGCGGCCACCATGGTACAAGATTATGCTATCAGTCAGTCATTGGGAACCTGTTTTATTGGAGCATTACGCTACAACATCACACAAGTCCAAAAGATCTTAAATTTACCTGCCCATATCATCCCTGTTTTAGGCCTTTGTATTGGTGAAATCGCTACTCAAAACGACATTAAACCAAAATTAAATAAAGTAATGGAAAACACTTATTGTCAAAGTGAACTCACATTAAATATTAATAAATATAATGATATTATGAAAGACTATTATCTAACTCGTCATTTAATTGATGATTTCGCTCACCACACGATGAATCATTACCTCAAAACAAATGCTATTAAAGATAAAAAAGAGTTAGATGCACTAAATCAAATTTTCAAAACTTATTGATTAAAGGAACCTAAATAATGAATAAAGATGAACTTATCCAAAATAAAATTCTGGCTGCCTTTCATTTAAATAAAGAACCATGTATTAACATTAAAATTAATAAGAATTTTATTGACTTACGGACCTGGGTTTCAGCTAGTGAATTAGAAAACTTTATTTTTGATAACAGTATTAAAAATCTTGAAATTAAAGTTAAGGTTAAAAACAAAATTATCCATAACTTACTTTTAAACTGTCATGACTATAGTGAGTTTGAAACCAAAATCACTACTAAGGGGATGCGAATTGAAAAAAAGACCTTAGATTTAATTAAAAAGAAATGGGGCCAACCAGAACTTGCTAACATCTTTTTGTCTAGTGCTAATAACAGTTTAGAAGACTTTAATAACTTATCCAAAGAAGCAAAATCAAAATATAAAGAAAATGCTGTTTGAACTTTATTCATCGGAGCTTATTTCTTAGTTGGTAAACATGATAGTACCGTAATTGCTCCTTTAATCAACATTCCAGTAAAAGTTAGAAAAACAGAAAACAATAGCATTGTCTTACAAAAGATTATGGATAGTGCCACTAAGTTTACAATTAATGAAAAACTTAATTATTGAATTAATAAAGAATTAAAGTTATCGATTCCAAGTTCTATTCCTCGGGATTCAGATTGATTTAACCACTATAAGGTCTGGTTAAAAGACTATGTTAATCCAAGTGATTTTGACAACAAAACCATTACAAAAGCAGTTTTTGACCCTAGTGAAGTGTTTGAAATTAAACCTGCTGCTGTTTTAGATTTATATGATCCAACTGGTGGAGTAGTCATGCGAGACTACCAAAAGATTTCCAACTCTAATGTTGATCCTTTTAAAATTATGGATATGTTGGTTGATCGGAGTTCTTTCCAAAAAGAAGTAATTAATAAAGATGATGTTTTAGAAATTAATAAACCCTTAAACATTTATCAAAAATATGCAATTGCTTCAGCTTTAAAGACCCCAACATTAATTTATGGGCCTCCAGGCACTGGAAAATCTGAAGTCATTGCGAACTTAATTGCTAATATTGTGAACCAAAATAAAAACGTTTTAGTTTGTAGTGAAAAAGCTGCAGCTTTAAACGTGATTGAAAAACGGTTAGGTTCTTTAAGTTGTTTATCATTATCAGCTTATGACATTAATGATAAACAAAAGTTCTTTGACAAGATTGTTAATATTTATAACCGTATCAATAATGGTGTTACTACGAAAAAGATTGTAGCCAGCACCCCTGAATATGATAATTTATTAGGATTTTTAATTCAGTCTCGGAAAATCGTTGATGTGGCTAATAAATATGGTGGCATTGAAAATATTGAAGAGTTATTACGCACAATTGACTTAGTTCATTTTGAAAATTTATGCAAAAACCAATACTTTGAAAAGATCTTAAGTATTGCTTTAAATAACCATCAAGAAGGGTTAAAAAAACAATTTGATTGGTTATGCCGTTTACGTGATTTTTATAACAACAATGTCTTTTTATTTGGCCAATTAGCAACTAATGATTTTGATAGTTTTACCAGAAATGATATTAACAAATTCTTGTGCAAATATGAAAAGAAGAAAAAAGATAGCAGTTTAGGAAAGTTCTTAAAATTTAGTCGGAAAGACAACTTCTTAAAACATGATCCAACGCCAAGTTTAACCCGTAAAAAATGGGAAGATTTTATTGATGGGTTAAGAAGTTTAAATATCATCAAATTAGACTGAAATGAAATTGCTTATATTAAAGAATTAAACTGACAAGATTTTAATTCTTTCAATAGTTGTTTAAACTTAAAACACTTCTTTGAAGATTTAAAAAAGAGTGATTACCAACAATTAAATTTATTGAATAAACTCTGAACCAACTATGAAAAAACCAAAAAGGGTTTAGCTGAAAACAATGCTGATAAGATTGTTGAAAACTATCTTTTAAACTTTAAAACGAAATATCAAAAAATGAGTCAGGAAGAACGTTATAAATACAATGAAATGTTTAGTAAGGCTTCACATGAAAACCGTCCTGACATTAATAAATTTATTCGGGAATATTTTGACTGTTTAAAAAACATCTTCCCAATTTGATGTTTATCACCTATTCAAACATGTTCTACCACCAAATGTGAACCAAACATTTTTAACTATGGTATTTTTGATGAAGCTAGTCAAATGTTTGTGGAAAATGCCATTCCATTAGTTTATCGGTGCACTTTAAATACTGTTGCTGGGGATGATAAACAATTACAACCAACTTCATTTTTTATGAGTCGAGACTTTGAAAACTTAGCTTATAGTGATGAAGATGATGATTTTGAAGATGATGAAGTTGATTCATTATTTGAGCAAGCCAAATCATCCTTGTGAAATACTTATTATTTAAAGAACCACTACCGTTCTGATAATGCTTCGTTAATTGATTTCTCTAATAAATATATTTATAGCAATACCTTAAAAACAGCTACTAAGAATGGTTGTTTAAAAACAGGTTTAGAAGTTTATACCTTACCTGAAGGTATCTATGAAAACCGTATCAATACCTATGAAGCAGAAGCGTTAGTAAACCACTTAATTAATAACTATACTAAAAAAGATCACTATTTAAAAAAGACGGTGTTAGTCATTACCTTTAGTGTTTCTCAAAAAGAATACATTGAAAAGTTATTTAAGAAAATGACCTATAACAAATTGTGATTAACTGATGCTTGAAACTCCGATTTAATTACCTTCAAGAACCTTGAAAATGTTCAAGGGGATGAAGCTGACATTGTCTATTTATCAGTCTGTTATGCTAAGAATGCTGATGGAGTTTTAAGACAAGCCTTTGGACCTTTATCTTGCCCAGGGGGTGAAAATCGTTTAAACGTTGCTATCACTAGAGCTAAAGAACATATGAATGTCTTTAAATCTATTGTGGGTAGCGACATCACAAATACCACTAATAAACATACTAAAGTCTTTGGTGAATTTATTAGCTACTGTGATGGAATTGAAGCAAGCATCAAGAATAGCGATTACGTGCCTTTAGACGCTCAATTAAGTGATAATGATATTGTGAGTGTTAAGGGTCAAATTTATCACTTCTTACAGGATTTAATGACCCTTGACTATTGAAGCCTTATTCCTGATTTTGCTGTTTCAGAACAAAAGATTCCCTTAGCTTTATTTGATAGTAAAGAAAACAAGGTTCGGTTAGCTATCTTAATTGATGATCAATACAAAAATGGCAACGAACCTGCAATTACTGAATACGATTTCTATAAGTTCTTAAAAGACCGTGGTTATCCAATCTATATTGTTAACCA
>JAHHTK010000002.1 GCA_020024695.1 Ureaplasma sp.
GAAGAGATGATAACAAATCCACCAGACTTGCATCTCGTGGATTTGGTGGATAGATTTGTTTTATTTATTGGTTAGATGACTACAATTAAAAGTGCCTAATCTTTTAGAATTCCTGCCAAGATAAAACCTCGGCAATTTAATTTTATTTTTAGCTTGTTCTTTATTTTTAAAGGTTTTGATGTCTTTGACTTTTCAGTCTAAATTTTCTTACGGAACCGATAATAAGTTCCATGAGTCGCAGTATAAGAAGGGAATGGATAAAGAAATGCCTGTTTAGATATTTCTAAATCAGTTTCAAAAAGGTTTATTTTTAAATTTATAAAAAGTTATTTAATATTTGAATGCTTTTGTGTGTAAGTTAATCCTGAATGAAACACGTTTTTGTTTTTTGTTTTAATTTACACACAAAAACATAAAATCCAATAGATATTTATTTAATGGATTTTTATGTTGCTAACCACCTTTAGGCATCTTTTTTAATCGGTTTATAACTAAAACGGTGTAAGCCTTTGATGGGACCATATTTTTCAAGTGCTTGACGATGTTCTAAAGTTAAATACCCTTTGTTTTTTCTAAACTTATATTCTGGGTATTGGTGGTCATATTGAACTATTAAGGCGTCTCTGACTTCTTTAGCTAAAATAGATGCTGCAGCAATAGAAACGCTTTTTTGATCACCTTTAACAATTGAAAGACTTGGAATAGTTAGGTCTAATTTTTCAAAATCAACTAAGGCAAAATCAGGTTTCACATTACATGTCTTCACACATTCTTGCATGCCAGCCCGACTTGCTTGTTTAGGATTCATCTCATCCACAACTTGAGGACTAAGAACGACAACATTATAGGCAATACAATCTTGTTTAATAATCCGTGCTGCGATGGCCCGTTGCATTGGAGTTAATTGTTTGGAATCTTTAATTAATGGATTATCATAACCAGGTTCAAAAATGACCCCTGCACAAACTAACGGTCCAGCAATACACCCACGCCCTGCTTCATCAAGGCCAATAATCTTTTGATAATTTTGGTCATTGTAGAAGCGTTCGTATTCATTCATCTTAGTTTTTATTGGCATTAATAATAACCATTACTTTCTTAACTAAATCATGAAAACTTAAACTAAAGTATTTCTTTAATCAATTATCTAAATCAGCTAAGTTTAAATGATAAGCAAACCCATGCTTTAAATTAAATAAACTTAAATAATCTAATTGATGGTCTCCATGATTAAAGTTTCATAAACAATAACTAATTAATAATTGTTCAAACCATTCACTTGGTAATTGAGTTTGATCACTATAACAAAAATTAATTAAATCCCGATTGATAATCACATCAGCACTATCATTAATTTTATTTAAGACTAAACTTGGGTTTAAATAAAGGGTTTGGTTGTCTTGATTTAAATGTTTTGTATATTCTAATCAAGGTTTTAATTGTTGATGAAATCAATTCAGATACATCTTTTCAAGAGGAGCTAAAGCGTGCATGCTTTGTTGAATCCGAAACACGATTTCATCAAAGTCACTATTTAAATCTTTAGTTGTTTTAAACATTTCAGCGAACTTCTCACTTTGATCATTTAATACTAGAGTGGCTGCTAACACAACTAAACAGCTATTAAAAGGGTCATTTTTATTCACAACACGGTTTAAAGCCATCGTTAACACTTGACTTAAATAGGCCACCAAACTATGTTTCGATTTTAAGTTCGCATATCACGCTTGGTTAATGACAGTCCCTGATGCATAGAAGTTTAAATAGGCTTTCAAGGTTTGACTCGTCATAATCCCTAAGTAATCATTTAATTTAGGATAAGTGTTGCCTGTTAAATTTACTTGAAAGTCTTTTCATTGCCATAATTGGTCATATTCAACTAAGATGTCAGGAAAAGTCTTGGTTAATTTTCTTAAATTAACTCGGTCAAAAAACTTATTTAAATAGTTTTTTAAATCATTTTTTTGTAATAATTCTTCAATTTTCATACGGATTATTTCTTTGTTCTTTGATGATAAATATAAGCTAAACAGATGCCAGTTGCCACTGAGACATTTAAACTTTGCACAGCATCTGTCATCGGGATATAGGTTTTAAAGTCTAGGTTTTTGGCGACTAAATCACTAATGCCTTTGTTTTCGTTACCAAAAACAATCCCACAGCGTGCACTAAATTCAGTCTTATATAAACTTTGAGCTGTGGTGTCTAACATAGTCCCATAGATTCAAAACCCATGTTCTTTTAAAAGCTTTAAACTAGCTGTTAAATTCGCTACCTCAATTAAGTTTAAATAATTGATCGCTCCCATACTTGTTTTGATAGCCAAATCATTTAAAGGAGCTTGGTGGTCTTTTTTATAAATAACAGCATCAATTTCAAACCCTGCACAGCTTCTTAAAATAGCTCCAAAATTCCGTGCGTCTTCAATTTCATCTAAGATGACAACAGTTAAGTTAGGTTTATTTTTGTTTTGAACTAAAAATTGATTTAAATTCATTTTGATACGAGATAAATCAATCGCTTTGCTAGGTGCTAATTCAAAAGCAATGAACTGGTGGTTTAAAGTTCTTTCAAACCGATTAAATCACGACTTTTCTACTACTTTATATTTAATCTGATGATTTAAACAGGTTTGGATTAAACTTTGATTGTACGCTCCTAAATAAACACATTGGACCTCTAATTGGTTTTTAAGAGCATCCATTAGAGCTTTTTTTCCAAATTGATATTGTCCTGCCATCTTATAAGATTCCTTGGTTCATTAATAAGGCACGTTTTTGATCAGCGACTTGGAAATCCTTGGCTTGTACAGCAGCTTGTCATTCATCAATTAATTTTAAATTAGTTTCAGTATGTTTATTATCAAATTCAATTCCTAAGACATCAAGAGTTGCTAATAATTCATTTACTCTGGCTAATAAACTGACATCATCTTTATTTCGTAAACTAATATTGATTTGTTTCACTAATTCATAAACATCACTGACTACATTTGGTAAGGATAAATTGTTATCTAAATGGTCCATGACACTAGTTGGTAAGTGTGATTGATGCACTTGGTTTAACTCAACATGGTGCATATATAAATGGGTTTTAGCTTGGTTAATGGCTAATTCAATTTTATTGATAGCTTCAATGTTTTCTTGAATAATTGCTTCAGAGAAATTAATTGGGCTAGCATAATGGCCACTATACATAAATCAACGTAAAGCTTGGTATGGATATTTATCCAATAAATCTTTCACTAAAATAAAGTTATTTAAGGATTTAGACATCTTTTGACCATCAATGTTAATCATTCCAATGTGCATTCAAATATCGGCTAATGGTTGGTTAAATAAAGCCATATTTTGAGCGTTTTCATTTTCATGGTGAGGGAATTTTAAGTCATTCCCACCCCCGTGAATGTCAACGTGGTGGTTGGCAAACTTATTGATTAAATAAACACATTCGGTGTGTCAGCCTGGGCGGCCTAACCCTCATGGTGATTCTCACTGAATCCCTTTGTCAGTTTTCTTTCACAACACAAAATCAGTTGGGTTTAATTTGCCTTCACTAGTCGCAATTCTAGCCCCCGCTTTCAGTTCATCTAACTTTTTATGGGATACTGAGCCATAACTATCTAATTTGGTGGTGTTGAAATAAACATCCCCATCAGAACCTACATAGCCATAACCTGATTGAATAATCGCATCAATAAAATCAATCATTTCATAAATGACATCAGTTACTTTTGGGTTATTCATTGGTAAGGTATGCAATGCTTTTTTAATGTCTAAATACTGTTGGGTATAATAATCGCTCAATTCTAATTCAGCCTTGTTTTCTTTGATAGCAGCATCAATAATTTTGTCATCAATATCAGTAATGTTGACAATATAGTTGACGTCTTTGCCTAAATATTTTAAGTAACGATAAAGAACATCAAAGACAATAATAGGGCGAGCATTCCCTAAATGGATGTGGTTATAAACAGTTGGCCCACAGTTATAAATACTAATGGATTGTTTATCTAAAATCTGATAGGTGTTGGATGCATCATCAAATAATTTAATTGCCATCTTTGACTCCCTTCGCTAACACAATGTTATTGTCTTTCGCTCATAATTGTTTTTCATATTGGTGTTTATGGATTTTTGAAAATAAATAAGCATTAATTTGGTCATCTTCACTATAAGGGAAGGCTTGTTGGTCTAAGACCACTACGGCATTATTGTTTTCAACTGCAATCCCATAATTAACATTGCCAATTTCATTAATCATTTGATCAAAACCATTCCGACCAGGTTCATCATAGTGCACACAAATCGCTGCATCAACACAGCCAAGCCCATTGACAGCAATAAAGTCTCAAGCAGCATTATTTTCAGCCGTAAATGAATTTGAATCAGAATGGCCTCATTTGAATCAACAAATAGCCCCTGCTGATAAACCACAACAAACCTTACCATCTTGATAAGCTTCTAATAACATCGTATCAACATGTAATTTCTTTCATAATTCCATCATCATTTTGGTGTTACCCCCACCAACATAAATAATGTCAGCATTATTAATCATAGTGCGAATTTGTTCCCGACTATATTGTTGGGTGCATAAATTTAGAGATTCAAAAACAACATTAAATTGTTGAAATTGATCATGAATTTTTTGAATATAACTTGGGTTATCATTGCTAGCAGTTGGGATAAATAAAAATCTTGGATTTTCACTTTGAGCTAAATAAACAATGTACCGATTAATCTTATCTAAGGGAGTGGCATCTTTACTACCACCAATAGCGACAATTTTACGCATAATTTTCTTTCCTTTCCTTATTTAGTAATGACATCACATAATTGGAAAATGTGTTGTCAAGTTTCATCAAGTTGAGCTAAATTAAGATTTTTAATTTGGCCTAAATGCAACATACTATTTAAAACATATCAGGCTTGGTGCATATCTTGTTGGGCAACATCAAAAACTAAACATGGATTATTTGTTCTTGATAAATAATTTGAAACGGCATTAGCTTGCATTAAGTTTTTGGAAACATCTTGGTATTGGTTCATGATTAAGACATCAAAACAAGTTTCATTTATATTTTGATGACCTAAATTAAAGATTTCCAAACTGTAATGAATTTGACTATATGGGTCCACGACTACCATTTTATGTTGGTCAAATGAAATTAAATCCACTAAGATTTGTGAGAAATAGTAATAATCTTTAATTTCATCAATCGTGACAACATTTAATTGGAAACGGTCAGCAAAATCATGAATTTGAGCTCCTGAAATCATATGTCCATCATCACCCATAATTTCACAACAGACTCCAGTTTCATTTAAACCTGCTAATTTCATTAAAGTGACGGTGGCTTCAGTATGGCCATCTCTCGCTTTTAATAAATGGTCATTAGCAATTAAAGGGAAAATATGACCAGGGACTTTAAAATCAGCTAAGGTGGCTTTGCCGGTGGCTAATGTATTAACAGTCAAGGCACGATCAAAAGCAGAAACTCCTGTCGTGGTTGGCATAGCATCAATAGAAATAGTAAAAGGGGTATCACAGCTTAAGATTGGGAAGTTAGCCATTTTCGCTAATCCTGCTTGAGCAGCAATTTGTTTGGTAGTTGGACAACAGATTAAACCCTTAGCATAGGTTGCAATTCAATTCATCATTTCAGGGGTAATATTACTTTGGGTGATGATATCAGCTTCATTTTCTCTGTCTTCACGGTCAGGAACAATAATCATCTTATTGTCTTTTAAGTCTTGTAAACAAACAAGTACATTATGGAAACGTTGTTCAAAATTCATATAAGCTCCAATCATTAATTTGAAATCGGTTCGTTGTTATCTTGAGTTAGGAATTGGTAATTAGTAAAGTCATGGATATTTAACCCATATTGACTTAAACGGTTTAATTTAGGGAACGGAATGACTTCACTAATTAATGAGATTTGGACACAATCATCATCTTTAAAACAAGAATCATATTGTAATTTACCTTCAAACTGACTAAAAGTGACATACGCATCATAAGCTAATTGTTTGGGCATAATGACAGAAACAGCCACTTTTAAGCAAGCATAAACTTCACGGTTAAAGTGTTCTTTACAAATAAAGATTTGATCAATTTCAGTGGTGCCAACTAATTTCGTAATTAAAACTGAGAAGTGTTTGTATCTTAAGATTCTTCTTAAGTATTGGTCATCAAAACTATAAATTAAGTTACTTGGCCCTTGGGTGTTAGGGACATTAATTGGTTTATAAACTGCTTGTTCAACACTCTTAATATCTTTGTTGTTATAAATCCGTGTTCCTAATTGCTGGTTGTTTCACACTAAATTACCACGGTTATTAATTTCTACTTCATCTAAAATATCACTCGCTTTAGATAAGTGTTGGTTTTCAGCAGCCCGTATCTTATCAAGTTTATCAGAACTAATTAAACCTGCTTTGACAAAGTCATTCACAATTAATTGGTGTAAGTAATTATATTGTTTTAATTGGTTATTTTTTTCTTGGATTTCTTTTAAACGGTTTTCATCATTTTTGCGAGCTGAGGAATAATCAGTAAAGATGTTGACCAAAATCCCCATAATGAAAGTGAAATAACTAATCCCGACCACTGCTAAAAAGACAGCAATAATTTTGCCAGCGGTTGAATAAGGGACATAGTCGCCATAACCAATGGTGGTAATGGTGACAAAACTATATCAAAGAGCTTGTCAAATCGATTGGAATGGTAACCCATGGGTGAAAGCATCTAAATCATAAGAGCCTGTTTGAGGGTTCAACCAACCTTGTTGAATATAATAAGCACTTTCAGTTTCATAAATCGCAAATGAAAAGATTAATAATAAGATAACCAGAGCTACCACGGCTCCTAAGACCACTTTTCATTTTGATTTCATAATCTTTTTAAATAATAAAAGATTTTTACCAAAAAAGAAGTTTTCAGCAAATCTTGGAATGACAACTAAGGTATTTAATAAAAACAGGATGGTGACAATTTGTTTGGTAGGACTATTAGTATCTACTTGTTGGGTTCAGTTCTTACCATCTAGAAATAAAATGGTAATGACGGCAATCACACTCGCTAGTTGGTATAAGTTAGAAATACTAAATAAATAGGATAAAAAGGCTTTTTTAGTTGACACATAAGGATTACTAAAATCAGCATATGATAGCCTAATGATTCAGTCTAGAATTAAACACCAAGCAAAAGCAAACATATATAACCCATATCGGTTAATGTAATAGTTTCTTAATTGAACTTGTTCTGCGGTTCAGCCAATATGAGCAATCGTAGCAATAATCGGAGTTAAACTCGATAAAGCCATCCCTAAAATAATAATGTTATAGATCATGGCACAGACTAGTGCAAACGAGAACCGACCTGAGTTAGCTGAAATTGAAGTAAACTTATATAAAAAATATCTGAGTTTACCAAATCAAGTTAAGGTTTTAGTGTTAATCTGTTGATTTGATTGATTGTTTTGCACGTTAAAGAATGAGGTTTTATATTGATTAAACATTCATCGTGAAGGTTTCACTGGACGTAAGTCACTATTAACCCCAAAACTACTAGATAAAGTTTGGTTGGGTACCATTACTGGTGTGGTTGGTTTATCAACTTGAAGATTGTCAGCAGTCTCATTGAGTACTGAATTATCAGAATCAAGAGCATTATTCAAATCTGTTCCTGAACTAGGATTGGGTTCAGTAACAGTTGCTTGATCATCCAACACCCCAGAATTATTAATCAAATCAGAGATTTGTTGGTCATTAGCATCAATCCCGACACTTTGGACAAACATTAAACATAATTGTTGAATAAAGTTTTGTTTATCTTGCACATCAAGACTAGCGATGGCTTGTTTATTGTGTTGAATAAAGTTATTATAAGTTGCTTCAATATCGACAAAATTACCAACCTTGCTTTGTTTGACGATGTTGGTAATCACCTGTTTAAATAAAGTTAGTAAATGGTCTAATTCTGCCTGACTTTGGCGGGCACTGAGGTCACTTATTTGATCATCATGCATATCTTATTAAATTCCTCACTAAGAAAACATATATTTAAATTTTAATAGGATTTAGTAACAAAAACAATAAAAAGCCCTTGACATCAACCTTTTTTTATCACTTGAGCCTCTTTTTCATATTTATATGAAAAAGCACCCATTCAAACGAATGGATGCGAATGTATGAAAGGAAGAAAAGAATATTTTAAAAAAATATTTGTTAACGAATAGACTAGAAATTCATTAGCCTATTTTTTATTATGTGGACTTTCCTTGAAAAAGAGAAAAAGTTGGAAAGTAAATATCAATATGTCTTACTATAAAAGCAAATTAAAAAAACAAAGAAAGGATAAATAGAAATAAAATGCAAGTATATTATAGACAAGGGTTTGTTCAGTAAGTATCAGCTAACCTGAACACTCAATCAATTATGAGGTATATTTTCTTTAGTTGCAATCAAATAACGTTGTCTTTATCAATAAATCATCCAACAACAACACGAAAAGATTTACGATTATCATAAATTTTAAAATAAAATTAGGAGACTTAAAGATACAACAACATCATCTTTAGTTAATTTTATTTCTAAATTTTTGACTTTAAAACGACTATTTTTTTGTTTTGTACTAAATATTTTCTTTTTACACTTTGATTATATAGACAAAATAGAACTAATCCAAATAAATTTAAGACGGTTTTGGGTTTCAAAAAAATTATTAATATATTAATATATTAATAAATTCGCCTCTTTTTGTTTTTTGAATCTTGATCATTAAATCTTGTTTAAATTGAAGATTAAAAAATAAAAATTAGGTTTAAAATGCTTTTAAATTTGGCTTTTTAGCTTTTTAATTTTAATAATTCTTTTTCTTGACGAGAGAGTTTTTTGTCCCGAATCACATTTGAATTTTCTTTTTTAACTACAGCAGATTTTTTAGTTGGTTTTTTGGTTGTTTTTGGTTTAGGTTTTGGTTCTTTTTAGATAAAGCAGCATTTTTAGCATCCTTTCGACTTGCATATCCAGCAAAACCTCTACCTGGAATATTAGCAACACCATTCTTTTGAATATCAGCATAAACTTTATTGAAGTCTAATTCTTCAAGCACAAATTTGGTGCTTTCTTTTGCTTGATCAATTGGTAAAGTAGCTTTAATTATGTCATGACCTAATGATGCCACATTTAAACTAATATATCGACTAAATTCATCTTGAATATAGCCTGTTGCAATCGCTAATGAAAGTGTTGCATGATATTCTTCTTTATCGTCTTTTCAACCAAGGAACTCAACAAATTCGTTCGCACTGGTAGCTATGAAATCATCAATCTTATAGTCGGTTTGAAATTTTTGATTATGGTCTTCAATCGCTTTAGTCAAGGCCTTAATGATTCTTTTTTGTTTACCTAAATGACGTTTTTCGCCTAAAGCATAGACCCCAACCACTTTTTTGTCAGGATTTTTTGCTTTTGCAATACCATATTCATCAACAATGGTTTCAGCTAACACAGCCATAGTTTGATTATCATTGTGTCCTCAAACAGGATCGCTTAAAAAACCTTCATAAATAGTGCCATTGTGTTCAAAATTGATAAAGAATGTTTCATAAGTAATCCCTTTATCAATTAATTCAATACCTTTTTCTTTTCAAAAGTTATATTCGCTAGCGACCATAAATCTTAATAAATAAAGATTTAGATACTCATCTAAAAAATTAAGCACGTTATCCATATGGTCTTGTGCATTAGGAATTTTGAATTCAAGGATTTCACAGACCTTTTTCATTGAAAGGCGATTGGTTTTTTGAATATCTTTATAAATAGAATCATAAATCTCTTCAAAAATCTTTAAAAGGGTTTCTTTTTGCATATTTTATCTTTCCTTAACTTTATTGGTTTAATTATAAATGAAATTAAAAACTACTTCTTCGGTTTTAATTGGTTTTCAAAAATTCAAGCTGGGAATTAATAAAAAGTATCATCTGGATACCAGATGATACCTATTTATAAAATTGAAAAGGGTTTTCTAGCCAGCTTTTTTCATGTTAGCATAGAAACCATATAAAGGGGTGGCCATGCCAAATCCACCAGCGACCGAGATTAATTCGCCTGTAATATAACTTGCTAAATCACTTGCTAAGAAAGCTGCTAAGTGAGCAATATCTTCAGCTTGACCTAAACGGTTTAACGGAATGTTTTGTAAGAAACTATGAATGAATTCTTCACTCATGTTATTCATTGCTGCGTCAGTAGCAATTAAACCAGGCATAATCGCATTGACCCGAATACCATTCTTAGCATATTGGGTAGCAATGTTTTGGGTTAAGGCATTGACAGCTGATTTAGAGGTAGCGTAAGCAATCCGTGCTAAATCTGGTAATTTACCCCCAACTGAAGAAATATTAATAATACTTCCTTTAATATTGTGTTCTACCATCGCTTTAATGGCAGCTTGGGTTGGATAAAAGACTGTAGCAAGATTACTATTTAAAATTTCAAAGAAATCCTTACCATCAGTTCTTAAGAGATCAATATCTTTTTGGACATTGGTGTGGCCAAAGTTATTCACTAAAATATCAAGTTTGCCTTCCTTTGTCATGATTTCATCAATCATTGAAGTGAAGGTTTCATGTTTGAAAGCGTCAAAATAAACAACATCAGCCTGACCACCGTTCGCATTAATTTCAGCAGCAATCTTGGCTCCTTGTTCGAGATTTCGTACACCAAGATAAACTTTCGCTTGACAAGCTGCAAAGGTTTTGGCGATTTCTAACCCAATTCCTCTTGTGGAAGAAGTGACTAAAGCCACTTTTCCAGCTAATAAATTTGCAAATTTATCGAACATTTTAATTTACCTTTCGTATAAAGTTTAATGAATTATTTTAGCATACAATTCAGCTATTTTAATGAAATGAGATTAATATTCACTTCTTCTAATTTCTTTTCCACTAAGTCAACTTTTTCTTCTAATTCTAAGTTGGCATCAACTAAAATGTAAGGGATTCCGTATTGACGACAGACATCAACCATATAAGTTGGATATAAATTATGAAGACGTTTGAAATAGGTTTCGTTCTTAGCAAAGTTTTCAACTTCACAAGCTCGGTTCCGTTCATAAATCCGACGGGTAAATAAGTCTCAGTCTCCAGTTAAAATGACATATAACTTAGGGATCCCATAATCATAAATTAATTCTTTACAAATGGTTTTTCACATACTTGCATAATAATCAAAGATTTCAGGACGGGAGATGTTTTCGTGAGCGAACAATCAATCTTCAAAAATAGAACGGTCAAAAATGGTTAATTTTTCAGCATTGCAATTGTTTTTGTAATTATCAAAACGGTTTAAAACAAAATACAATTGGAATAAAGAACCATATAACATGTCGTTACTACGGTCATACATTTTTGATAATAAAAGATTTGGTAATTGATCTTCTTCATCTAATTCATAAACAACCCGTGCTCCAGGAAAACGGCGTGATAACGCTTGGACCAAGGTGGATTTTCCGAAAGCAATCATTCCTCCGACTGCAATACAGTTAGCGACCTTTAAAGGACGATAAACTGGTTTTTTGATGACATCGTTGCCTTGGTCATCTTTAAGTCATTCATATAAGGCCTTAGCTGAGAATTCTTGAGTTGGTTTAGACATAACTATCCTTTACATTTACATTAGTTTATTTTTATTAGTGGTTTTTAATTATTAGTATTGACTGGGGTTTGTGGTTTGCTAGTGTGCTTTTTAAATTCCCCATTCTTTTTATTGTGTTTATACTTGTAATAATTAGGTTTCTTGAAATTCTTTTTGAAGTGTTTTTTCTCCTTTATTTTTTTGTCTTGAGAACCTTCAAAACCATCAGTTTGATCAGAACTGGTTGGTTTATGAGTATGGTCATTGATGCCATCTAAATCAATGGCGACACAACAATCATTATCACTGACCATATCTTCATTGTCTTCATCAAGAACTGAATTTGGTTCCGACACTTTTGTTTCTATTGCGATAATATCTTTCTTAGCGGTTTTATTGAGATAGTGACCTTCGTGCATTTGATCAACAATGTAATCATAATCTAAGAAGGTGACAAAAATTAACGGGTTTTTCCGACAACTTTTTCAAATCGTTGACTTGGTAATAGATTTAGCATAGTTGGCTAAATTATCCACGTTATCTTCTGGGTGTAAATTAATTTCGGTTGATAAGTTATCAATTAAAATGGCTTTTAATTTCTTTAATAAAGGCATTTTATTTTTAGCAATGAAACAACCACGGGTAGCGATTTCAATGTTAGCAATCTTTTTCAATTGTTTAGAATAACAAATTGCTAATTCAATAATCCCTTCATTTGATAAAATCCGACGTTCATTTAATAAAGCTGACGAGTCAGTTTTAATATCTTTCCCATTGATATACATTGGATCACCTGGTACATCAATGTCAGTTAATGATAATTCACGGTTCAACAACATTAATTTATGACCATTGGTGGAAATAATGATGTGATCTTTGGATAAGCCTGTATCCATTGCTAATTTTTGCATTTTCCGCATCATTTTATATTCCCCATGGATTGGGAAAATTCAATGTGGTTTTAATAAATGCATCAATAATTGTAATTCTTGCATGGTGGCATGGCCTGAGGCATGAATTTTTAAGTTAGGCGTGTTTTCAACTACGGTCACCCCTAATTTATATAATTTGTCAACCATCGCTTCCACTGAGGCATAGTTGCCTGGAATTGGGTTCGATGAAAGAATCACGGTATCGGTTTTTTTCAAGGCAACCTTAGGGTGTTTTCCTTTGGCCATCACATTTAAAGCAGCCATTTCTTCCCCTTGACTACCAGTTAATAAAACTAAGACTTCATTGTCTTGGTATTTCTTAATATCAGCTGGTTTAATCAAATCGTTATCGGTTAAATTCACCAATTTCATTTTTTTAGAAATTTTGATGTTGGTGTCCATGGATTTTCCAATGACACAGATTTTTCGATTAAACATTAACGCCATTTCCACGACTTTTTGGATTCTATTAATGTTAGAAGCAAAGGTGGATAAAAAGACCCGTCCTGGTGCTTCTTTAATAATATTAAATAAGTTGTTAAAAATAACAGCTTCACTTTCACTAAAACCAGGGACTTCGGCATTTGTTGATTCACATAATAAAACGTCTAAGTCTTGGGAACGCACATCTAATAACTGACTGAAGTTGGTTTCACTTGTTCCAAGCCCTAAATCAAAGCGGAAATCACCTGATTCAAAGACGGTTCCATTTGGTGTTTTAAAAAAGATAGAATAAGCGTCTGGAATGGAGTGACAGACCCGAATAAATTCAAGGTCAATAGAACCTAACGTGAACTTATTATTTTCGTCGGTAACTTCAATAAATTCAGGTAATTTTAACCCTTTAAATTCATTTAATTTCTTACAAATTAATTTGATTGCAAAAGCTGGAGCAATAATTTTTTTAATCGGTACGTGTTTTAATAAGTATGGGATTCCCCCAATGTGGTCTTCATGACCATGGGTAATTACTAAGGCACTAATTTTGTCTTGATTTTCAATCAAGGTTTGATAATTAGCGACCATCCCATTAATGCCAAGCATATCATCAGGAGCAAACTTAATCCCTGCATCTACGATGATAAGTTGATCATCTTGTTCAATGACATAAGTGTTCTTGCCGATTTCTTCAAGCCCACCTAAGGCGTATAAATACGTTGGGTTTTGTTTTTTATTATTAGTCATATTTCTTCTATAAATATATTAAATTAATTTTGAATTTTAAAATAAAAGTAACTTAGGCTCACGGTGCGATTGGTGTATTATCATCACCTTGCGTTAAGTTTTATATAACCATTATAAACATAGAAATCATTAAAATCTATTAAATTTTAAGAAGAATATAACAATTTATTTTTTTCATTTTTTTCGCTGTTTTTTTCGTTTAAAAATGGATTTTTCATATATAATGAATAAGTCAATATGCTGAAGACAGTAACTGGTCTCTATCTACGATAGACACCCTAACTTGTTACCGAAGGATATACTTATCAGTGCTATTGATTATTTCTAAAAGGAGATACATCCATGTCAAAAAACATCCAACCTAAAATTGAACTTGTTAACCAAGTTTCAGGTTGATTAAAAGATGCTAAATCATTTATCATCTTTGAATATGCAGGCTTGACTGATGACCAAATTGTCTCTTTAAGATTTGCTTTAAACAAAAGTATCGCAAAATTACACGTATTAAAAAACAATATTTTACGTCGTGCTTTAAAAGAAGCTAACCTTGAAGGCTTCGACACTTTAAGTGGCCCAAACGCAATTGCAATTGGTTCAGGTGATGAAATCGCACCTATTAAAGATGTTGTAGAAGCAGCTAAAAAATTCGGCTTCATCAAGACTAAAGCTGCATTTGTTGACGGTAGAGTTGTAACAGGCAGCGAAATTGATCAACTTGCATCTATTCCAGGTCGTGAAGGACTTTACTCAATGTTTTTATCATGCCTTACTGCTCCAATCCGTAACTTCTTATACGGTTTAAAAGCTGTAGCTGAAAAAGAACAACAATAAGACACTCTAGAATAATTTAGGAAAAAATTATGGCAAAATTAACAAACGAACAAATTATCGAATCATTAAAAGAAAGTTCATTATTAGAAATTATGGACTTAGTTAAAGCAGTTGAAGAAGCATTCGGCGTTAGTGCTGCTGCTCCAGTTGCTGTTGCAGCTGCAAGTGCTGCTGAAGAAGCTCCAACAAGCGTTAACGTTGTATTAGAAGACGCTGGCGCAAACAAAGTTGGTGTTATTAAATTAATCCGTGAAATTACAGGATTAGGTTTAATGGAAGCTAAAACAATGGCTGAAAAAGCTGGTGCAATCGTAAAAGAAGATATGAAACCAGAAGAAGCAAAAGAATTAGTTGCAAAATTCGTTGAATTAGGTGCAAAAGCATCTGCAAAATAATTTCATTTTGTGATAATAGAAAAACTCGTTGGATAAAACCAGCGAGTTTTTTGTTGTCTTAGTTACTTGTTTAAAATATACCCTTTAGTCTTGACCATGCTTTCGAGAGCTTCACCAATACCTTGGGTTCCGAACCCAGATTCTTTAATGCCACTAAACGGAAAGATGTCAGGGCCTCTTGAAGTAATGCCATTTCAGTTGACACTGCCACATTCAATGAAAGCGGCATATTTAAGAAAATCGGCTTCTTGGTGACAGTAAATGGAAGCTTGTAGGCCATATTCACTTTGATTAATGACTTGAATGGCTTGAGTCACATCATCATAAATTTGGATTGGCAAGATTGGCCCAAATTGTTCTTGTCAAACAATCTCCATGTCATTGTTAACATGAACAATTAAACAAGGATAAACATATAAATCATCAGTTTTAAAGTCTGGTAAAGCAGTCGCTCCTTTGGTTAAAGCATCGTTAACTAAACCTGATAAATAGTTAATGCTTTTGTGATCAATCATGGGGGTTATCTCACAATCATCTAAAGCAGGACCAACTTTTAAATGTTTGATTTTAGTTAATAATAGTTTTACTAACTTATCATGGTTATGCTGACTAACTAAGACTTTTTTAATAGCTGTGCACCGTTGCCCATTATAACTAAAAGCTCCCTTAATAATATCGTTAGCACACGCTTCTAAATCGGCATCATCAAGTACTAAACAGCAATCCTTACCACCCATTTCTAACACTAATTTGGTTTTAGAAACTGTTTGAGCAATTAAATTCCCAACCTTACTTGAACCTGTAAAGGTAATCATTTTTACAATTTCATTATGATAAAGGTCTTCGCTTCCTTCAATATTAATGATTTGAACCATATTATTGCGAATGCCTGCTTGATAAACTAAATTAGCTACATAACTGGTAGTTAATTGTGCTTGGTGTGAACCTTTGATAATGACGGCATTCCCGACTAAATAGGCTGGGACTAATTTGGTCATTAATAAATTAATAGGAAAGTTAAACGGAACAATTCCTAACACTACTCCTAATGGTTCTTTTACAAAAATCCCTTTTTTGTGGAAATTATGGGTTCAATTTTCATCATCAATGACGGTTTTAGTTTGAAAAACTAAATCATAATAGCGAATAGTATCTGTTAAATATTGCACCGAGCGTTTGATTTCAGCAACACAATCACTATAACGTTTCCCAATTTCTTGAGCCATAATAGTCGCTAATTCGTGTTGGTGATTTAATAATAATTCACCAAGTTTTCTAAGGTGATTTTTTCTTAATAAAACATCATCGGTTTGGGTTTGAAACGCTTGTTGTCCTGCTTGCAAAATTTGTGATAAGAAATGATGATTGTGTTTCAAATCATCATCTACATATCCTAAAATTTGGTGATCAAGACTATAAACTGGTTGTGGATTTTGACCATAATGTAATTCATTTAAGTACAAAAATCCAAAGTTATTGTCTTTATTGTTGTGCATCATTTGGCCCTTCTTGGGATTCTAATGAATTTTGTTTTTGTTTTAATTGGCGACTAATTTGTACCATATAAATGATACCTGAAGCGATGGCTAACATCGCTGCTAAATAAATACATAAGTTGTTAATAGCTCAATAATATCAGCCAGAAACATTGGTACCTAAAAAGAAAATAAACACAATCCCAACCATCATGAAGATGGTTTTAATTTTGCCATATCAGTTAGCAGGAACCACCACTTGTGATTTTGCTGCTAGCATCCGATATCCATCAATTACAATGTCCCGAATGACAAAGATTAAGGCTAGTCAAATTGGAAGATAATTTAAAGCCCCAAAACAAATTAAGACCGCATTGGTTAATAATTTATCAGCTAAAGGATCTCATAATTTCCCAAAGTCAGACACCCAATGATATTTCCGAGCTAAAAACCCATCTAAGAAATCAGTAATGGAAGCGATGATAAAGAAAATTCCTGCTGTTAAAAAACTCCCATTAATGCTGATTGTCACAATCCCATCCATTGTTATTTGGTATAACGGAGTTTGTAGCCCTGGTGCGATGGTGGTCAAATTACTGATTAAAATAAAGATAATCACAATTGGCACTAACGCAATTCTAATCAATGTTAATCAATTGGGAATTGAAGCCTTAGTGGTTCATTGGGAATGAAAATGCTTGGTGGTTTTCATAATTAGAATAATAAGTTACCAGTGGTTCGTGGGAAAGGAATAACATCCCGAATGTTATTGACCCCAGTTACATACATAATTAAACGTTCAAATCCTAAACCGAAGCCACTTGACATGTAATAACCATATCTTCTTAAGTCTAAATATCATTGTAATGGTTCGAGTGACATGTTTAATTCATTACAACGGGCGGTTAATTTTTCATAACTAGCTTCCCGTTGACTACCACCGATTAATTCCCCAATTCCTGGGACTAATAAGTCAGTAGCAGCTACAGTTCTATTATCTGGGTTTTGGTACATATAAAAGGCTTTAATTTCTTTTGGATAGTTCATTAAGAACAATGGACCTTGCACTACTTGTTCACATAAATAACGTTCGTGTTCACTAGCTAAATCCATACCAAAGAAAATGTTTTTGTCTTCAAATTCAAAACCATTAGCAACAGCTTGTTTTAAGATTTCAATTCCTTGAGCGTAGTCCATTTTAGCATAATCTTTTTCTAATAAGTTAGCTAAACGAGTGTTTAAATCTTTATCAACTCATTGGTTAAAGAAAGCAATTTCATCAGGACATTTTTGTTGGTATTCCCGAATGACGTATTTCAACATATCTTCAGCAACGTGAATTAAACCGTTTAAATCGGTATTTGCCATTTCTGGTTCGACCATTCAGAATTCGGCAGCGTGACGGTTGGTATGACTTTTTTCAGCTCTAAAGGTTGGTCCAAAAGTATATACATTTTTAAAAGCTTGAGCATAAGCTTCGGCTTGTAATTGACCTGTTACGGTTAAACAAGCTGGCTTGATAAAGAATGGATCTTTTGGATCATCAACTAATTTAAAAGTTTCGCCAGCTCCTTCCCCATCATTACTTGTAATTAATGGCGAAGCGACTCACACAAAGTTGTTAGTTTGGAAATAGGAGTGGATTGCAAATGCTAAAACACTTCTGACTTTCATAACAGCACTAAATAAATTGGTCTTTGGTCTTAAGTGGGCAATTTCTCTTAAGAATTCTACACTGTGACGTTTCTTTTGTAATGGATAGTCTTCATCACATTGTTTTAATAAAACTACTTCTTGAGCGACAATTTCAAATGGTTGGGCAGCGTTTTCAGTAATTTTAATGCTTCCGATTACTTTAATGGTTGCCCCAGTTCGGGCCGCACTTGCTTGATCGAAACCAATGGTGTCTTGTTTATAAACAACTTGAACAGGAGTAAAGCAAGTTCCATCAGTTAATGAAATAAATCCAATCGCTCCACTATTACGATTTGATTTTACATAACCAATAACTTCAATGACATCACTAAGTTCTTGATAGTTTTTGTGTAATTCTGCAATAATCATTTTCTTTCTCCTTATTTGTTTTGCATCATTTGTTGAATTTGAGCCACTTTATCTAAACGTTCTCATGGTAAATCAATATCTGTTCGGCCAAAGTGACCATAGGTAGCGGTTTGTTTAAAGTGAGGTTGGTTACCTTCTAATTGTTTAATCATGCCTGAAACACTTAAATCAAAGCATTGGTTAATAACATCATAAATTTGACTTAATGGGACGTGGTTAGTATTAGTATGTACATTGATTGCAATCGGTTTAGTAATCCCGATTCCAAACGCTAATTGAATTTCTAATTTATCAGCTAATCCAGCTGCAACTAAGTTTTTAGCAATATAACGAGCCATATAACTACCAGTACGGTCTACTTTAGTGGCATCCTTACCACTAAAAGCACCCCCACCATGACGACCAATGCCACCATAGGTATCAACAATGATTTTTCTACCTGTTAAGCCAGTGTCACCAATGGGACCCCCAATAATGAATTTGCCACTTGGGTTAATAATCTTTTTAAAATCATGGTTTAAATGGTATTGAGCAGCAACTTGGTCCATAATTTGACTAATGAATTTTTCAATTTGAGCTTGGGAAACATTTTCATCATGTTGGACACTCATTAACATGGTGTCAATTGAAAGTTGGTTTTCATTACTGTAATCAATGGTAACTTGACTTTTCGTGTCAGCTTTTAATCAATTGACAACATGGTTTAACCGAGCTTGTTCTACTTGTTTAACTAATTCATGACTTAAAACAATTGGTAAAGGCATATATTCTGGCGTTTCATTGGTAGCATAACCAAAAACAATCCCTTGGTCCCCTGCCCCAATTTCTCCATTATTTTTAACAACAGCTTGGTTAATATCAGCACTTTGTTTATTTACATTAGAGATGATGGTAAAGTCGTTTTCATCATAACCTAATGGTTTTAAAATGTCTCATGCGGTTTGGACAATATCAACATAACCAGAAGTGGTAATTTCACCCCCGATAACAATTAAACGGTTGCTAGCAAAGACTTCACAAGCCACTTTCGCATGGGGATCAACTTTTAAGCACGCATCTAAGACAGCATCACTAATTTGATCACAAATTTTGTCAGGGTGGCCAGGACCGACCGACTCACTAGTAATTAAATTTTTAACTTCAATCATAAGCTACCTTTCATTTGAATTTTGGTCACGATAAGCAAGCACTAAATTTCCATAATATGCAATCATGGCTGCATTATCACCTGAATATTTTCGTTCTACTAAATGCACTTGGGCATCTAATTTTGCTAATTCTTGTTTTAAATAAGAGTTAGCTGCCACGCCCCCTCCGACCGAGACGACATGGATAACGTATTGATTTAAATAATATTTGAGTTTCTTAATAATTTCGCCAATGGCAAACTTTTGAAAAGATGACCCAATCGCAATGGCATCAATGGGTTCGTGATGAATTTGTTTTTGATAAATATAATTAATAACTGCTGTTTTTAGTCCAGAGAAACTGAACCGATTAAAGGCAGCATCTGAATTAATAAAATGAATATTGGCTTTAGCTTCATCAAAAAAACCATCAATTTTAGGTCCTCCTGGGTAAGGATAACCTAACTTCCGTGCCACTTTATCGAAGACTTCACCCACAGCATCATCAGCCGTATCATTTAATCTAACAATATCGACAGGCGAGTTTACTAAATAAATACAGGTCTCACCCCCAGAAACTACTAAACCTAAAAAAGGATAAGTGGGAGTTTGACCGATTCACCCTGAAAACAAATGGCCATACAAATGGTTAAGCCCAATAACTGGAACTTTTAACACATCACCTAATTGATGACTAAAGACTTTGCCAACCATCACTGACCCTGGCAACCCTGGTTCAGCACTATACACAATCGCATCAAGGTCTTGATAGTTCATGTCAGCCATCTTCAATGTTTTTTCCACAGCTTCATGAATAAATGCTAAGTGGTAGCGAGCAGCTAATTCTGGAACCACCCCACCATAACTAGCTTGGTAGGGATATGATGTATAAATGGTATGAGCTATCAAATTACCACAAAAAATACATGCTGATGTTTCATCACATGTTGATTCAATTGCTAAAATAACTTTATAGGCATCTTTTTGTTGCATAATTAAACTAAATTATATATATATTTTAATAATAAATTATGATGAAAACAACTATTTTTAAGAAAAATAAATTAACCAAAAATGATAAGGAATATTTAAATAATTTAAGTGTGCACCACAACCTGATTATTAATAAAAAAGTCTTGTTTGTAGCCCTTTATAAAAACTATAGTCCAACCTTTATTATTAATAAATTAGGGAGTTATTTTTATGATCCTCATATGTCAGTTGGGTTAAATTATAGTTTTATTAAAGGGATTAAGGCGTCTGATCTCATTGCTTTGTTTGGGTTAGAAAAACTTTTGTCTTCAGCCTTTTTAGATTTAAGTTTAGATATTGAGCGTCGCTTTAAGGCGAGCATTATTGACACTATCTTAGACTATACCCAAGAATATAATGTGGCTTTTGATTTTTCAAACCGCTTTTTCTGTCCTTTACAAAACCAAGAATTGCAAACCTTAATGCAAGAAATTTATCATAAAAATGAAACTGAAATTCAAGAACAAGATTTATTAACACCAGTGCGATTATTAATCTTTAATATGAGTTTTGGAGCGACTATTGATTTATTTAACCACTTAAATGACCATTTAAAACAATTGATTGTGGCAAAATGACCCCAATTTAATAATCAAATTAGCAATTTAGCAGCCATGATTAGAATGGTAAAAGAATTACGAAACTGTTTGGCACACGGTGAACTGTTGATCAACTTTGCTACTGAAATGCCACTTGAAATTCAAAAACAATTGCAATTTGATTTAAGTGAACACCAACACCTAGCCCATCTATACCCTGTTATTTATGGGATGGACTATTATTTTTGTCACCATAATCCCGACCAACAAGGAATATCTTTACTCAACGATATTTTTAATTTATTTAGTTTTTCATCACCAGCTCAAACTTGTTTAAGACATTACTTAGATTTACCTAGTAAAGTTAAATAACGACAGATAAAAAGGAAATACTGAATGTATTTCCTTTTTTCTACTTAAGATTTCTATGCCATTTATTAGAAACCCAAGCTAGAAGTATGTTTCTAATAAATTGGCAGAGGTAGTAGGAATCGAACCTACATTAATAGTTTTGGAGACTACGGTTTTACCTTTAAACTATACCTCTATGAAAAAAAGATAGTCATAACTATCTTTTTAGCTATAAAATGGCAGGGGTAATAGGAATCGAACCCATATAGACGGTTTTGAAGACCGTTGTTCTGCCCTTGAACTATACCCCTAATTTATATAACACGTTTATTATACATAACCCTGAAAAAATTTCAATATGAATTATGGGTTATTCAAGGGCGAATAGAACAAAAATATTAAAAAATTTGTTTTAAAGATATGGTTTTAATCCATGTATAGTCAAGGTGTGTGCTCTGATGAAATTTGAGAACCTGATTGATCTTCATCTTTGTTAGAATCTGATTGTTCTGAACTTGATTGTCAATCATCTTCAATTCCAGCACCAGGTTTTACTGAATCATCAACCACAGGATTGCTATCTGGGCCAAAGGCGTTTTCTAAGAAATCAGGAAATTTAACAACTTCAAACTTCTTTCTTAACAAAATAAAGATGTTTCGCATATCGCTATCATGATCATAAAAGTCACTCTTTTCAATCCCTGTAAAATCTAAAATAATTTCTTTATTTGGATAAAACAAGTTCCGATAATCATCTAAAAATAAATCTAAGACCTTAAGATAATCTTGGTTAAAATATGGTTTAAAGAATTCGATACCGTTGATATAAATAGAGGCAATTGTCATATCTCCACTGCCACTGGTTGGGGTATCATGATAATCATAAAGAGGTCGGTTAACAATCGGTTCTTTTGGTTGTCAAGGATGACATAAATTGGATTTAGTTAAGACTTTGGGAGCAAGGTAATTGACTGCCCGAGGTAAATCCACATTACTAATATTACAATTACTAATCATATCCTTGTCAATACTGGTTAGGTTAGCAGGTAGATTAAGCCGATATGACAAACAATGATTTAAACGCAACTGAAATTGACTATTATCAACAATATTTGGTAATTCAAAATCACTTCGTTCTAAATTCATATTGTTTAGTTCAATTTTTAAGTTAGCCACATTAGCATAGCGATCAAAATTTAGTGAATCAACTAAAGCATTGTCTAATTTAAAATGGACAGCACTGTTGGGACTACTCTTAACACTTGGCAATTCTCAACGGATAAAATCTCCATCAGATAAATCTAGTTTCAATTCGCTGAATTGATTTACATTAGCTTCTCATGATGATAAATATGAATCTGGTTGAAGTCCATATAAAAGGTATGGTGTTGGAGAAAATTGATCAGCTTTAATTGATAAACTTGACACTGACCTAGGAATAAAAACATAACTAAAACGTACCTGTAAATCTTTTAGTTTTGTTAAATCTAAATTAACAGTTTGAATCCCTTCAGGGATTACTAAAAATCTTTCATATACATGTCCTGGAT
Organism: Ureaplasma sp.; assembly: GCA_020024695.1. Lineage (GTDB taxonomy): Bacteria > Bacillota_I > Bacilli_A > Mycoplasmatales > Mycoplasmoidaceae > Ureaplasma. The sequence continues at coordinate 23,127 of JAHHTK010000002.1, forward strand.
ACGTAGCACCAATAAACATATCTTCTTCAAGTAATCTCACATAAGGTAAATAGTCTTCATTCTTAAAATTGGTTGTATCAAAAGTTCTGGAACTACTTTCATCACTTGCACAAGCATTTAAACAAATGGCTGCCCCTGGAATTACTAAACTAATTCCAATCGCACTCGTGATCAATTTAGTTGTTTTGTTAATTTTCATCGCTTATTCTTTCTGAATTTTAATATGGTCAACCTGGGTATTCATTAGGATAATTATTATGGTTTTCTTGAGAATCAACTCTAAAGAGTGGTTTTCCATTATGTCAACTATCACTAATATAATTTGGATCTTTACTAGCGAAATTCGGTAATAAGACATCACCGATTTTTGTATTTAATTCATTACAAAGATTAAACATAAAGTTTTTATCATAATAAAATTCTTCATTTGAAATTCTTCTAAAATCAAAGGTTAATTTGTGATCGTTTGAAGCAGAATTTTGATTTTCACTAAACATTTCTACCGCTTTAGTCGCAGATTGCTTAAAATATGGTCTAAAGACATCTATATTGTCAAAAACAATTTTGCTTGAAGCTTTTTTATCATAATTATCAAAGCTAGGGTTACAAATACTATTCACACTAAAAGCAAACGGTTCAATCGTTTTAATTGAACTTGGAATTGTTATATTTTCAATATAGCAATTATTGAATAAATCAGTTTTAATTGTTTCTAAATTGTCTGGTAATCAAGGTAAATGCTCAAATTGACAATTATTAAAACTTAATTTAAATTTTTCTTCATCAACTATCCTTGGTAATGATATGCTCACAAATTTCCATTTCAAATTTGATAATTCAATGTCAACATTAAAAACATTTGAATATTTATTAAGATTAAAGTCTGCAGAACTAATATTGTCAAGTTTAAATTTTACTGAACTATCGTTTCCACTTTTAACATATGGAAAATCTCAATATCTGTAACTACCATTACTTAATTCAACATTAAGTCGGTCTAACTGATTTAAATTATTAGGTCTAAAAGATGGAAAATTTTTTTCTTCTTGACCATATAAAATGTTAGTAATGTCGTAATTATTATCAGATTTAATAGTTAAATCAGTAACAGACGCTGGGATAATAATATACTCAAATCTAATATTTAAATTCTTAAGCATGGTTAAATCTAAATTCAATGTTTCTGTCTTTTCAGGAACAATTAAGACATCTATTCAGTTTGAATCGTTATTACCAACGAATTGTCCCACACGACCTGATCTAACATAAGGCATAAAGTCTTTATCAGTGGAAAACTTAGATGTATCAAAAACTTTTGATTTATTGTTTTCAGTTACAGTTGATTCAGGTTGGTCTGGTTGGCCAGAAACTGAGTCAACTGAAGGCTTTTCTTCACTACAAGCATTTAATGCAACAGCACAAATAGGTGTTATCACAGTCACACCAATTAAACTAGCAATACCAAGCCAAAACTTTTTATTTTTCTGTTTCATATTAACCTCTTTTTTGAATCGTTTAAGAAAAAATTGACACTTTTTAAGACTTAAAAGGTGCCTAATTTATCCATTGATTATATTTTAACAAACCTGATAAAACCGAATTTGAATTACCCATAAATTTAGGTTAAATATGAGTACTTTATACCTTTTATTTATCCCGTGAAGCATTTGTGGTCATTCTGACTGTTTTCTCCATTTTTTCCTTTAGAAAAATCTTTTTTGGACTGTCCAATTTATCTTGAACGTTTCAGAAAAACCTCTAAATTATCAAAAAGTGTCCAATTTTTCTTAAATGATACACATATTGAATAAGTCAATTTTAATTGTTTCTAACTGGGTAGTATTGTGGTAAATAATCCAAATCACAATTTTTGATACTTAATTTAAATTTTTCTTCATCAACTATCTGTGGTAATGATATTTTCACATTATTACGTCTCAAATTGGATAATTCAATTTCGACATTAAAAACATTTGAATATTTATTAAGATTAAAGTCTGCAGAACTAATATTGTCAAGTTTAAATTTTACTGAACTATCGTTTCCACTTTTAACATATGGAAAATCTCAATTTTTATAGCTACCATTACTTAATTCAACATTAAGTTTAACTAATTGATTTAAATTATTAGGACCAAATGAAGGAGAAATACTATCTTGTTTACCATACAAAATGTTTTCAATTTCATAACTATCATCAGCTTTAATGGTTAAATCAGTAACAGATGATGGAATAAAAATATACTTAAATCTAATATCTAAATTTTTAAGCATAGTTAAATCTAAGTTTAAAGTTTCTGTCTTTTCAGGAACAATTAAAACTTTTATTCATTTTCAATCATTACCTCCAATAAATTGTCATTCATTGCCTGATCTAACATAAGGCATAAAGTCTTTATCAGTGGAAAAATTAGATGTATCAAAAACCTTTGATTTGTTGTTTTCAGCATCAATAACGCTATCTTCTTCACTACAAGCATTTAATGCAACAGCACAAATAGGTGTTGTCACAGTCACACCAATTAAACTAGCAATACCAAGTCAAAACTTTTTATTTTTTTGTTTCATATTAACCTCTCGTTTCACAATAACTTAATTATACAAAAAAACAAAATTGAATTAGAAATAAAAAAAATACTTTTGGAAAACCTTTTTGTTTTTCAAAAGTAATTTTTATTAATCATCATTGTTATCTAGTTTCAATAGAAGCCATGACTATTGCCATAAGCATAACCAATACCAACGTTATTTTCACCAATATAAAGGCGTTGGAAAACAGATTGATTTGGTAGAACAGTTTTGCCATCAATTACTTGGCAATCTTGAGTTTGGTATGGTTGGTTATAGAAATGGGTGGCATATTGAGGATTATGATAACTAAATGCTAAATTAATCATTTCATCAAATCCAAAGGCTCCTTGGCCAATGAATTGAACTGTGCTTGGCATTTGAATTGGTTCATTTGCTGTTGGATAAAGATGTGCTGAACAGAAGGCATAATCGTTAATTTGGTGTAAGTGAGTTGGGAAGTTGAAGTTATTCAACGCAGATACTTGATAGAAAGCATTTTCACCAATTTCTAGAATTGGTGATGCTTTAGTTAATAAATCACATTGATAAATTTGACTGTATGCAAAACATCAACTTGGAATGGTACGGATACTAGAGTGGGTTAAATCACAACTAAATCCGTTTAAAATGACTCCATAAAAACTGAATTTACCTAAACTATCAATTTGGTTGGCATGAATAGTTAATTGTAGTGGTTTTTGAGTTGCACTAGCATCATTTGCCAGCCCCATTGTAGTTTTTGAATAACTATAACGGTTAAAGAAGTTAGCAGGAATACTACAACGATCAGGTAAGGTTAAATCGACTGCATTTTGTAATCAAAGCAATGATTCTCTGGTGGCTGAAATATCAGTCATTTGAGCTGGCATTACTACTTTTAATAAACTTTTTTGAGTGTGTTGGCTAAAAATATGATTAAAGTTTGAAGCATCTAAATCATAAGCATCTTTCGCATCAAGCACTAATAAATTTAAATCATCAAAACTATTAGGCTCAATAATTTTCAAATCTTTATCTAAAATGACTGTGGTTGCTTTTGAACCTACAAAAGCCCCTTTTTGAATGGTTTGAATACCTTGGTGGTGAAAATCTAACACTTCTTGTTGTTTTCCATATTCAGTTAACCCAATTAAAGTATGGTCTTGGACAAGAAAACAATCACAATGAACCACTACTGGTTGAACACTAATTAAATTATGGTGAGTAACTTTAAAAATATCACTAGCAATGGATTTGATACTAATTCCATTTGAAACTTTAATTTCATAATTAATGGTTTGTACATCATTATCTTGTTGTAAATCAAAATGGATTTCATTTATAAAACTAGAATCAAAATGTGTTTGTTGTTCAAATTGATCCAAAATTTGCTTAATAAATTCAGGCTTATTTAAATCAGTTTCACTTAAAACTTTAGTTTGACTCAACTCTTGAATTTTTTGGTCAATAATTGTGGCTAATATTGTTTGTTTAGTTTGGTCTAAAACATGACCATAACTAAAACTTTCAGTTACTTTGACATCTAATTGATGACAAGTAACATCCACTAATTCATTATTTAAATGATCAAAAATAGTATTATCATCAAATTCTAAATTATAGTTTAAACTGACATCGCCATTCTTAGTGGTTGTTTGACTAAAATGAATTTTAGTTAAGTGCTTAATATTAAAACCAGCTTGACTAAATGCTTGTTTTACTTGATCAAAAAAGTCATCATTAGCATTTAAATTCTTTGCTTGAATAGCATAAGGGTCATCTAAATAATCCAGTTGTAATTGTTCATGAATAACCTTCATTAATTGTTCACAAGTTTCGTTATCTAAGACCATTGATTTATCAACACTTATTGGAGTTTGAAACTTAACGGTTTGGTCTTGGACTTGATAAAGATCATGATATTGTTCATTTTCAAAAGTAGTGGTAAAGCTAAATTCAGCTTGATAATTTCATTGCGAAATTCCTTGGTCATAAATCACTTCATCAAAATGAACTTGGACTAAATTGTCTTGATAAAAACCATCTTGAAGTTTTCAATTATCTTTAATTTGTTTTAAAACAACTGGATTATTGTTTAAAAAACTCGGATTTAAATCTTGAATCTTATCTTGAGCCATTTGGTTTAAGACTGTTTGAATAGTTTCATTCAAACTCATAATATTTTCATCACTTAAAACTGAATCAAAATTGAATTGCATAACTTTCATGATATGAACAGTTTGGTTTTCAAGTTGATATTGACCATTGTATCTAAGGGTGTTATCAAAATAAACTGTTGGTTTAAATTCAAAGCTCACTTGAACATGTCTTTGACCTTGACTATCCGTGTCACTGACATCAAAATGTATTTGATTTAAGTTATGAATATCAAAACTAAGGTGAGCATCAAATAAAGCTTGTTGGCATTGTTTGAATACTTGGTTACTATTTAAAACATCACTTTGAATCTTAGCTGGATTTAATTCATAAAGTTGTCTTAATTGTGTTTCAATAATCCTTAGCATTTGATTTAAATCTTGAGTGTGTAAAAGATCTTGTGGACGGGATTGAACATAACCTTCTCATTGAACTTCATGTTGATCTCAATCGATTAAACTATTGTTTTCTGGCTTGCAATTAAATTCAATATCAGGCTTGAAATTAATTGTTACCATTACTTTTTGTTTAGGACTGATATGGTTTGAATCCCATTGAATGTTCACTTGATCAACATATTGACTATCAAAACCATTTTGAGCTAATTGATTAACAATTCTATCTTGCACTGTTGACATTCCTGTTTCAGTGTTTAAATCCTGACTGAATGTATTTTGCAATTCATTTTGAATAATTGTTTGAATTAAATCAAAACCAGACTGGTCTAACACTAAATTAGGAGTAGCTGGAATAATTTCAGTAGCAGGAATATTTTGACCAGCTTGGTCAACAATGCCCTCACCTAATTCATAACTAAAAGTTAAACTATGTTGATTCTTATTTAAAAGATACTGGTCATTACTACTTAAATCAGCTCCAAATTGTACATAATCAAAGAAGATAATTTGGACTCCTACTTGATTGTTATCAAGGTTTATAAAGACAATATCTTGCACACTAGTAGCACTCACTCCTAATTGATTTAAACTATCAATAATAGCAGCTTGAATCTTTCTTAAACTATCAGGATTCTTTAAATCTTGTTTAGTAACTTTTCTTATCCCATTATGATTAAGAATGTTATCAATTACTGTTTGTATTTGCACTACTACCTCATTATGTAGAACATTTTTATCATCAATACTATCAGGTCTAACAGGATTTAAGCTTTCCTGATTGGTTTCATCGTTTCCATTTGAAGATTGTTGATCAAGATTGTTATCAGTGGATATATCTGGAATTGCTGAATCAATTGAATCATTGGTGTTGGTTTCTTCATTTACTGATTCAGTTTTATCAGTAACGGATTGGTCTTCAATTGATTGATCTGGTTGAGCATCTGGGACAATGGTTTGGTCAGTTTCAGCTTGACTGTCGTTATGATTATCATGACCAAGTTCATTATCAGTTGCTTCACTATTATTGTTTTGTTCACTAATTTCTGGGATAGGTTCTGGTTTAACAGGATCAACTGGTTCTGGATTGGCTTCTTGATGATTATCAGTAATAGTATCTACAACACTATCACTATGGGTATCATTATGAATTTCAGGTTCAACAGGGGTTTCAGATTTATGACTATCTTGTTGTGTATCATCAACGATACTATTGGTATCAGTGTCTGGACTAATTGTCCCAGTAATGTCATCAACAGGTTCATTTATTTCATTGTCTACCTTAGAATCATCAGGTGTTGCACTATTATCTGAAATAGTTGAATCTTTTTCATCATTATTTTGAACATCGGTTTCATCTGGATTTAAAGGTTGTAAATTAGATTGATGGTCGTCAATTATTTCTGATGGTTTGGTTGCACTTTCATTATTGTTTGAAACATCTTGTGAAACATGAGGTTGGTTTGGTTGCGAATCATTTTTATGATCTAAATTGTCTTCAATTCCAGGGATGGTTGGTTCTGGTTGAACTTGAGGTTGTTCAGGTTCATTTTGTTCAGTTTCGTGTGTTTCAGGGGTTGTTGTTGGATTATTAATGTTGTTATGATTGTTGTTGGTTTCAGGTTGGTGATTATCTAATTCATTTTCAGGTGATGGACTAATTTCGTTTTGACTATTTGATAACAATGAGGTATCAACAATCAATTGGTGGTCTTTTGCACTAACCCCAGTAATCCTTCTAAATCACCAAAAATAACATTAGGTTTAAATTGAATTGCTGTTTGTACTCCATCTTTAGCTAATGCTTGAATATGAATGTGATTAATAAAACTATTATCAATACCTAATTTTGCTAGTTCAAATTTAATTACATCCTTAATTAAGTTAGTAATATCAACAAAGGTTGTGGTTCGACTTTTTAAATGACTGTCATAAACTTGACTAAGGATATTTTTAATTTGAACCACTCTTTCTTTGCTTAAAAGAAAGGTGTTATCTTGCACAGTTTTTGCTTTTAAAATGACTGGAATTGAGGTTCCAAGACCTGTTAAAGCAATAGTTCCCATACTTGTCCCGAGAACTAAATTAATTTTGTGTCTTTTGTTCATTTTTTCTTCTTTTCTTTCCATTTTTCAACAATTATTTTCATTGTTTTGATAACTAGCACCAAAATTATCTTTAAAATAATTGCTAAAAGATGTCTTTAATTATACACACAATCAGGCCAATGAGTTCAAAAAAACAAAAAAATAAAGCTTTAGGTCAAACTAGAGCTTTATTTTAGGAATTATTAGCAACTAAATGTACGAATTAAAGAAGCTAAATTTTCTTTATCAACTTTACTTAAGTGACTAGAATGGTCGGCTTGATACTTTAATAAACCATCATGCATATATTTAATTGCACCATCACTTACCGTGATTTCATGTTCACTATGACCTTGGCTAATAGAATGGTATGCTTTTTCAATTGCAATCCGAATTTCTTCTGCACTTTCTTTATAAAAGCAAGCATCACCAGTATGTTTAGTTAATTCTGTTCCTCAGTGATGTAAGAATTCTAATTCCTTAGAACTAATTTTAAAACTGGTCATTTTTAAAATACCCTTTCTTTGTTTAGCTTCATTATCCTACTTATTTAAATGAAAAACATGAAACCTAAATTTTCCATTTAAATTTCATGTTTTGATTGATAAAAAATAATAAAGTGGCACCCTCAATGAGAATTGAACTCATATTGACAGCTTAGGAGGCTATCGTTCTGTCCATTGAACTATGAGGGTATTAAACCATAGATGAGGTTTAAATTTTTTGATGTAAATGTTGAATAATTAAATCTTTTGTTTGGTCTAAATTTAAATGATCATTATGAATCACAATCGCATCAGGAACACAAACTAGAGGGGCTAATTCACGGTGGGAATCATTATAATCACGTAAGGCAATCGAATCATAAATTGCTTGATAATCATAAGTAGCATTCACATCAAGTTCTTTTAATTCTTGAATCCGTCTTTCGGTACGGGCTTTAATCGAAGCATCTAAATAAATCTTTAAAGTTGCAAATGGTAAAACCACACTTCCAATATCACGCCCATCCATCACCACATTATTAGTAGCAGCTATTTTTCGTTGGTCTCATAATAGCTTATTACGCACGTTTTTATATGTTGCAATTTTGGAAGCATAACTAGCAACACTTGGGTGTTTAATCGCTTCACTAATTTCATGGGATTGATTGGTTTTATGGTCAATCACATAAACTAGATGGTTATCTAAAACTACATCTAAATCATTTAAATGGTCATTGATATGCTCTTCATTATCTTGATTAATGCCTAAACTTTGTAAATATCACGCATATGCCCGAAACATATTGCCAGTAGAAATATAAGTTCAGTTTAATTCTTTGGCAATCATTTTGGCCACTGAACTTTTCCCTGACCCTGCTGGACCATCAATAGCAATAGAATAAAATTTTTCAACTTGATTCATACATCCTCACTGATTATTGAATGTTTTGTTTAATTATATGTTAGGATTAATATATATGTTGATAAAATCACATATTTAAAAAGGATTGTCTATGGGTTCACGTGCAATTGTTGATATTAAAGAATGCATTGGTTGTGGGTCCTGTCAAAGCATCTGTCCAGTCGAATCCATCGTGGTTGATGAAGAAACTGGCTATGCGTGAAGTGATCCAAGATGTATTGCCTGTGGAGCTTGTACCGTGGTTTGTCCTGCCCAATGCATTAGCATTGGGACCATTAGAGAATGGTACGAACAAGCAAAACAACTCCAAGTTAGTACTAAAAACTTTGATCCTTCATTAGAACAACAAGATTTAGCAGATAATGATGAATAATAAAGAGAAATATAAGATATGCATATCTTATATTTTTTTATGTTTATCAAAGGTTTGAATGACTTCTTTTAACAATTGATAAAAGTTTAAAACATCATCAATGGTTTCAATTGCTTGGTGTTGGTATTTATCAATAAAGTCTTGACTAATTTGATAGATTTGACCAAAGTTAATCTTTTGAGCCATAAACTGAGTATATAAATAATCATCTAACACTACAAGAATGATGCCAAGAGCACGGTTATTATCTTTAATAACTTGGTTGGCTCACCGAATTGGCGGCCATTTTTTAGTACAGATATGGTCAAACTTAAAATTTAAATGGTGAAAGTCCATTGGATCAATAACTGGTACTTGGGGGTGGTTATTCCCATTTAAAACATACCCTGATGCAAAGTCCATATTTTTGCTAGAAGCCAAAAAAGACACAGTATTATCTGACCATGAAATTAAGGCATGGACTAATGATTGGGGGTGGTATAAAGCATGGATTTCAGCGTTTTCAAATAAATAATAGGCTTCAATCATTTCAAAGGCTTTGTTAAATAAAGTGGCTGAATCAAAAGTAATCTTTGGTCCCATCTTTCAGGTCGGATGACTTAATCCATTTGCTGGACAAATAATTTGGTCCCGTTTTATTTTAGTTAATTGATAATAAGGCCCACCAGAACAAGTTAAATAAATCTTTTGAATAACTTTTTCAGATTGATTTTGCATTAACATCTCAATACTAGTATGTTCACTATCAATAATAGATAAAAATAACTGGTGCTTAAGATATTCTTGCTTCAACCATCACCCTGCCATAACCATACTTTCTTTATTCGCCAGTGCTAAATGAATCTTGTGTTTAGCAGCCAATAAAGAAACTTGAAACCCTTCCATGCCAGCCAAAGCGTTAACAATCAAATCAGGTTGGGTTTCTAAAATCATTTGTTCATAATCGTGATTGTTTTGTACACAATAACATTGAGCAGTTGGAAATTGGGTTTGAATTTGGTCAGCTAAACTATGGTTATGATAATAACTAAACCCAACTAGTTGGGCGTTCTGAGGCATGGTTCTTAAACAACTTTGACCAATCACTCCCGTGGCCCCAAAAATAAAGATTTTAGAAAAGGTTGGCATTGATAGAAACATGTCCTGTAAATAAAGCTAATAGTAAAGAAACAATAAAGAAGGTTGATAAAACAAACGAGTGTGAATCAATCCGATCAATAATGCCCCCATGGCCAGGAATTAAAGTTCCATAGTCTTTAATGTGATATTTACGTTTAAATCATGAGAAAGATAAATCACCCAAGACCCCAATAATTCCTAACAAAATAATGATGGCTGTTATGATTAATCACCATCCATACATGTCACCTAATTGGTTATTGGAAATTTCATCTAAAATGGTAGAAGTGCGTTCTGGGGTTACTTGTCAACCAAAAATATTAAATAAAATATTGGTTGGATTCAACACATATTTAAACCCTAAAATCATTAATAACATTAACCCTGTGGTTAATAATAAACCACTAAAGAAACCTTCTCAAGTTTTTTTAGGACTAATTTTCGGAGCCATTTTGTGCTTGCCAAACAACACACCCCCAAAATAAGCAAACGAGTCATTCCCAAACACAATTAATAATAAGAATAATAAGGTGATTCAACCCCAGTTAAACACAAAGAATAATAAAGCTAAATAAAAACCACTAATAATCCCTGCTAATAAATTTAAAATCACTCAGTTCTTAAAAGTTAAGTGGTGATAAACAATTAATAAAATGGTGTTAATCAAGACAGTGAAAACAATTCCACACGCTAACACAATACAATAAATGGTAGTAGCATTTAACCCAGCAATCCCTGTGTTACTTACTCCTGATCCTTGGTTAATCGGGACAATTTGGTATAACGATAAAAAGTTCGTTAACGCAGGTCCATACACTAAAAACACCATGCTTAAAATAACTAAACTAATCGCAATCTTTTTATAAGCAAAAAAGATGTTGGTAATCTCTTTCGCACAAATAATTACCAATGGTAGTAATCAAACTAACATTAAACTACAAGTGGCAATTCTGACCTGTTCACTGACAAATGACATTCATAATGTCCCGTCACTATTAAAATAGGATTTATCACTAAAAATAGCGAGCAAAAACAACACAATTAAATAGAAAGCAATTCCAAATGACGACACAATCCGTTGTCGCATGGACAGCTTAGTTTGCACACTTAATTCGTTGTGTTGAAGCTTTAAGTTAGCCATGAATAACCCTTCCAAATGTTCTTGTTGTACGGTGAAATTTTTTCATGGCTTGATCTCAATCTTTTTTCTTGAATTGAGGTCAATAGACATCACAAAAATGAATTTCACTATATGCTAAATTATAAAGCATAAAGTTAGAAATTCTTTGTTTTCCACCAGTCCTGATTAATAAATCAATCGGACCTAAATCTCCCGTTAATAAATATTGGTGGATGTTCTCTTTGGTGACAATCGCTTGGTTTAAAACGGCTTTATTTATTGCGGCAAGGATTTCATCTTGACCACCATAATTGAACATAATAGCGAGGGTTAAACGGGTATTTTGAGCCGTTTGGGCTTCTAGGCTATGAATTTGGTTTAACAATTCAGGTTCAAAACGGGATTCAAACCCCTTTCAAACAAATTTAATTTGGTTTTCTTGTAAAAACTGTAAGGTCTTGTGACTTGATAAGTATTTTTGAAATAACTCAAGAAGATAATTCACTTCTTGAAGTGGACGGTCTCAATTTTCGGTACTAAAAGCAAAAAGCGAAAGAGTTGACACTCCATCGCTTAAAGCATAATTAATGACGTTTTTAATTTTCTTAGCTCCTTGGTAATGTCCAAAGGAGCGAACTTTCGCAAGCGATTGAGCGTACCGACCGTTGCCATCCATAATAATTGCAACGTGGTTGAGCATTAAATGGTCATGATTTCTTTTGATTTGTTTTCAAATACTTGTTCAAGTTTATTGTTTAATACTTTGGTTTCAGCATCAAGTTGTTTGGTAAATGATTTTTTATCATCATCAGTCACAGTTTCATCTTTTTTAAAAAGATCTTGGGTAGCTTGACGAGCTTTCCGAATTAATTGTTTACCTTGTTCTAAAATTTCTTTGGCTTTTTTAACAAGGGTTTTACGCATATCTTCAGTTGGAGCACTGAAGGTAATTTTAATGACATCAGCATCCACTTGGAAGTTTAAGTTTAATTTGGCAGCATTTAACCCACTCGCAATTTCTTTTAATAAAGAACGGTCATATGGTTTAATGACAATGGTTCTTGGATCTGGGGTTGAAACGTTAGCAATGTTGGTTAATTTAGTTGGTTCTCCATAAGCTTCAACCATCACACCGTTTAAAATTTGTGGGTTAGCACGACCAGCACTAATCTTAGCATATTCATTGCTTAAATAAATAAATGCGTGTTCACTTTCGTTATTAAAAAAGGTTTGGTAATCTTTTCAATTAAACATAAATTTTTCTTTCTTGATTAATTAATTAAGGTTGATTTAATTTCACCATTTAAGGCTTTGACAATACTATTTGGTTCGTTAATATTGAACACTAATAATGCGATGTCATTACTTTTACATAAAGTTAAAGCACTTGTATCCATGACTTTTAATTCTTTTTCAATGACTTCACTATAAGTTAAGTGGTCAAAACGAATTGCATCTGGATGTTGGTTAGGATCTTTATTATAAACTCCATCAGTACCATTTTTACCCATTAAGATAATGTCGGCTTGAATATTACATGCTTGCATCGCTGCCCCTGTATCTGTGGTAAAGTAAGGGAAACCTGTTCCCCCAGCAAATAAACATACTTGTTTTTGATCTAATTGAGCTAATACATTTCTTAAAATGTAAGGGTCACAAATTTGGTTAACAGTAATGGTTGAAAATAATTTTACTGGCACGTTAATATTGTCTAATAAGTTTTTAAAAGCAATTCCGTTAATGACAGTTGCCAACATCCCCATGTAGTCAGCGTCAGCACGGTCCATTTTCATATTTTTAGAGAAGTTACCTCTTCAAATATTTCCACCCCCGATAACAACACCAATTTCATAATCTTTGGCTAAAAGAGCAATTTGATCAGCATAACTAGCTAAGGTTTCAAAATCAAAGGTATCCTTTTCACCCCCGAAACTAGCCCCGCTTAATTTGATTAAAATCCGTTTGTATTTTTTGTTTGTATTTAATGACATAGTTACCCACATTCTATTAAAAAGAAACGAAAAAGTTCTTTTCTCGTTTCTTTAAAATTGAAATATTCTTATTATTTCATTTGAGCTGCAACTTCAGCTGCAAAGTCTGATTCTTTCTTTTCGATACCTTCACCTAATTCAAAACGGGTGAAAGCAACACATTTACAGTTTTTTGAAGCTAAGAAAGCACCCACAGTTTGGTCTGGGTTAATTAAATATTTTTGGTTTTCTAAACAAATTTCTTCAAGTTCTTTGTTTAAACGGCCAGCAACAATTTTTTCTGCAAATTCAGCTGGTTTACCTTCTTTAATTGTTTGTTCAACTAAAAGTTTCTTTTCTTCAGCTAATCAATTTTGGTCAACGCTGTCACGGTTAATGTATTTTGGATTGTTAACACAGATGTGCATACATACTTGTTTTGCTTCAGTTTCGTCTAATGAACCATCAAATAATGCAATAACAGCATATTTTTTGTTCATGTGAGTGTAAGCCCCAACACTTTGGCTCGCACTAGCACTATAAACAACCCCACGACGATATGCAATTTTTTCACCGATAGTTGCTGTTAAATCAACACCAACTTCTTTAATGTTTTTGCCATTAACTAAAACTTGGTCAATTTCTTCGCTAGTTTTAGCTTGAGCCATGACTTCTTTTAACATGTCGTTTGCTAAAGCAACGAATTGGTCGTTTGTTGCGACGAAGTCTGTTTGACAGTTAACTTCAACGATTGCTGCTTTTTTACCTTCAGCTTTTGCTAATACAACCCCTTCAGCTGCAATTGCACTTTGTTTTTTTGCTGCCTTAATGGTTCCGTTTTCACGTAATCATTTAATTGCAGCTTCAATATCATCATTACTTGCATTTAAAGCATTAATGCAGTCTTTCATTCCTGCATTAGTACGTGCACGTAATTCCTTAACTAATTCTGCTTTAGTTGCCATAAGATCAACCTCTCAATAATATGTTTTTTATTTAAATATGTTTTAATAACATTTAGTGTATTATATCTTAAATACAACAATAAATTATGATAATCGGTTTGATTTTTTTGACATTTTGACAAATAAATCTAACCCTAATAGGCCTAACTGACTAATTACTAATAAATCGAAAGTATCAAACAAATTCTGATAAGAATAACAATAACTCCCTGCCACAATTAATTGGTAGTGGTGGGTTTGACAATAAGCCCATAATCCTTGTAAAAATAAATAATTTCCATAACCAAAAACATTATCATTTTGATTACCATGAACACTAAAATAAGGCTGGTTAGAACAAGGATTAAACATTGCTTGGTGCATGGCATTTAGGCCTGGTAAAATGCCGACTGCTTTTAATTGTTGATTTTGAATTGTTAAACAGGTGGTTCAAGTCCCATAACCAATCACCAAGACATTATTGAATGACATTTTTTGTTGCACATAATAAGTCATGAGAGCTAAATCAATCCCTAATTGGTCAATCACTAATTGATGATCATAATTCAAATAAGGTATTACATCTTGGGTTTGGACTTGGTGTAAACGAATTTGGTGCTGGTGGGCTCATGAAATTCATCAGTCTAACTCACCAAAATAGGTTTGAAAATAATAAATCTCTTGATAATCTTGTTGGGCAAGGGTTATCAAAAATTCTTCTTGTTGCTCATAAGAAAAGAGCTTGATTTCATCCCGAAGTTTACACTTAATATAACTATTCCCAAAATCAATCAATCCAGAATGTTGCATATGAAACTTTCTTTAAATATAAGATGGTGCACATGAGGAGATTCGAACTCCCAAAACCAAGTGTCTGAAACTTGGACGTCTACCGTTCCATCACATGTGCGTGCTTCTTAATATTTAATTTTATTATCATTTATAAAATTAGCGGGGATTTCATAACTTTTTTTCAACTTATCAGCCACAATTAAAACCATAATTTGGTTAATAATGCTTGGATTGTTTTCAAAAACAATCCATTCATTGGACCGAATATTAAATAAGTGATAAGTTTGACAAACATGAAAATGATAGGGTTGTCCTTCATTTAAAGTCTTATCATATTTATCATTGTGTAAATATTCTTGATAAAGATTTAACAAAAATAAATAAAACACCACTTGCAATTCATGTTCTATGGTTAAACTATCCACAAACTTAAATTCAAAAAAGATGTCACTAGCAACGAGATCAAAAATTCCTGCTAGATCATATTTTTTGATTTTCAAGTTGGTTTGGAATTGAGCTTGAAACCAATCTAAAAAGGTTTTAGAAAACTCATTAACAAACCCACCTGTTGTTTTAGTTAATTTTAAACCAATTTCTAATTGAGCTTTTTGATAATCTATTGGTTCTTGAGCGTAATTATCAACTGCTTTTTGAATGGTTTGAACGGTTCTTTGTTTCACTAACTCTCAATCCTGAAAATTGTCTAACCAATTGAATTCTTTAATTTGGTGAATCGGATTTAAGATGGTATTAGCTAAACTATAAATACTGGTAGCTAATAATAAATCTTGTTGTAAGGTAGTATATTTTTCTAAGGCTTCTTTTTGATTTATTAAATACTTAAAATCATCACCATAATTTGAATGGCCTAGACGGTCTCATAAATGGTCTCAGGTCTTTTTTAAGGTCTTATTAGTAAGGACTTCTCCCTTAGTTTGATATCCTAATAATTTATCAACTGATAAACTGGTAAACAAGATAGAATTAATGGCACTAATATCTTGAATTAATTGGTTTTGTTTTTTAGTATATGTCGGGAGATCAATTAAACTTAACTTTTGTTTTTGACGATTCTTAATTTGAGTTAATAATTGGTTAATTTTGATTTCAAGGTTCGATGATAAAAACTTACCAATTCTAGAACCTTGTAAATTTAGGTTTTCAATGGCTTCATCATCAATCTTTTTAAACTCTTGTTTTAAATCTTTTTGGAGATTAAGTCGGGACCATTCAGGCATCTGAATAAGCTTATCATGCATTAATTGTTGATAATCAATAAATTGATAACTAGTTCGGAAATGGCTATGATGGCTAGCATTTACAATAACTATTTCTTGTAAGGCTCTTGTTAACCCCACATAGGTTTGGTTCAGAATTTGTTTTGCAATAATCTGTTGGTCATATTGGTTATTAAAAATATAACCAAATGATAAATAGATAACAAGTTTTCGTTCCCTGCCTTTAGCAGTTCAAGGTGTTGCAAAAACTAGTTTATGTTTAATGACTTTATTATCAAAACTTTTTTGATCATCATCAGGAAAAAAGACGGGAATATTTCTTTTCACCAACATGTTTTCTAGCATTTGACTAGGTGATTGACTTTCATTATCACTGTTCAAACTATCACTAATAATAAAAATATCTTCTGGTAAATATTCATGATTGTCAATTTTATCTTGAATAAAATCAGCAATTTTAGTCAGTTCTTGTTTGTCATACAAATTAGTTAAATGTCAATAATTTACTAAAACATCATTTTGTTTTTCACTAACAATCGTATCTGAATCTTGATCAAAGCAATAAGTGTTTAGAAAATGGGCAATATTTGCAGGTAACCGAAACGAAGTTGAAAGGCGTTTTTGATCAACTTTCTTATTGATGATTAATTGATCTAAATTGTTTAACCATCAATCATGACTATCTTTAAATTCATAAATGGTTTGCCGAAAATCACCTAGAGCTAATAATTTAGCTTGATGATGGGTTTGTAAAAGAATAGTTAAAAATTTCCAATACAAAGTATTACAATCCTGAAATTCATCAGCAACTAAAATATCAAATTTTAATTTCATAATTTGAATTTCATTCAAAGGATTGTCTAACCATTGATTTAATAAATTATCATTATTAATTGCACTCTCTTTTTTAAAATGAGCATTTTTTAATTGGATATATGTTGCTAACCCATGATAGGTATAAACACTTAAATTAGTTAGTTTAAGTTTCTTAGCCTTTTCACTCATTTCATTTTTAAGAAAACGGTTATATGTAATAACAAGAATTTGTTTTGAGGGATTTTGTTGTGCAAGTAAAAAAATGGTGGTGGATTTTCCTGATCCAGCAACTGCTTGAACTTTGACAACATCATTTACTTTTAAACTATCAATAATATCTTGTTGTTCTTTAGAGGGAATAATTTCATTTTTCTTATTCATACTATATTATTTTAGACTATTTTTAAAAAACCTTAAAAAATCGTTCAATGACACAAAAAAGTGTAGGTAGAACCTACACTTCGTATGTAAATATCTTTTTAGGAAAGACTAATTGCTAGTGCATTGGCAGTCATCACCATCACAGCATGATGAACTTTGTTCAACTACTGCAACTGGTTCTTGATCTACTAATGGTTCACGGTTAACAACGTCTCAAGTTTCATTTTGAACTTCACTTGGTTGTTCAATTTCTTCGCTTGATACTAATACGTCTTCTGGGTTTGATGCAGCAATGATGTAAGCAATTTCGTTTGCTTTTGCTTCGTCAAATGCTTCAACTGAACCATATTTCTTTTTACCGATTGCGTCTTCAACGATGGTTGGAACAATCATTAAAGCTAAGAATAAGAAGAAGACAACAACTGTTAAGACACGTGAAACAATTTGTTCTGTTCATTCTGCACCTGAAGCAACGTTTGTTGTTGCCATTTGGTATAACATGAACATGTTAATGAATGGTGCTAAGAAAGTAAATGCTAATGCTAAACCAACAACGACGATTGCTGAGTAAGCCATTGGTAAGAAGTATGACTTTCTATCAGTTACAAGTCTGTTAGTTTTTCTATTTCTGACCCCACCATAAATTGATAACATAATGAATGAGAATGCTAAAACAGCAGTTCATGTACCCATTAAGTCACAGAATGAGTATAATTGACCCATTCCTTGTCCGTAACCTGTACCATAACCAACTGTGTCAACGTAGCCTAAACCACCGATGATACAGAAGAGGATAACGATTGGCATTGAAATAACAATGTTATAAATAATACCAACTCATGGTTTGTTTGCGTTTAATTTTGATGCGTATTTTGCTGAGAAAGGTAATTCACCTTCACGGATTAAGTCTTCTGTGAAACGTGGTGCTCACATAGCGAAACCGTTAATAATACCTAAAACACCAATTGCGATTAAGATTTGGAATAAACCATAAACTCAGTTTACACCGTTTGTTGATGCGTGTTTTGCTAATCATCCTTCAAGACCAAATGGTGAACCACTTGCTGGGTTAGCAACTGACATTGAAACTGCGATTAATAAGTAAATTACAGTAACAAGAATTAAACCAAATAAAATTGCTAATGGAGTTTTCTTTGGTTCTTTCATTTCGGTTTGAATACCTGCTGTTACATAGAAACCATCATATGCGAAGAAGATAGCACCGACTGAAATAAATAAACCGATACCTGGTGACATTTGTGCAAAGTTGTTTGGATCGGTTGGGAAGTTTTCTGGTTCAAACCCTGCTGATGGAGCTAAAACACCAGCAACATCGTTTTGACCATGACCCATACCAATAATAACGAAACCAATAATAGCTGCGAATACTAATGGAATGAATTTAACTGATGTAACGATTCAGTTTTGAATGTTACCTGCTCTTGAACTAATACCTGATACTACGATGAAGTATAAGCTCATTAAAATTGCGATTACCATTGCGACTGCTCAGTCTGCTGTTCCACCAAAGGTACCAGCACCACCAAAACCTTGAACACCGTCTTGGAAAGACATGACAACGTATAATGGCATGAAGAAGTATGTTAATGGTAAATAAATATAGAACATGAAGTTTTTACACATTTTGTAAACAAAACGTGAGTTAAAAGCTTTTGTTCAACCGATAAGTGATAAGTTATCGTTCCGAGCACTTGAAATTTCGATAAGTGCTAAAGCCATAGCGATTACACCGAAGGCAGCAACTAATCAGGTAAAAATTGAGAAAATTTGACTACCAAATGAGTTTGCCATAACGGTACCTTGTTTGAAGAAGATACCAGCACCAACAGATGAACCAACTACAACCATCATTGCTGAGAAGAATCCAATTTTTTTACTTGTAGGAGCGTCAGCAATGCTAATTTGTTGTGAATCACTACCACCTTCAACTAATGTTGATGTTGTAGCTTGAGCTGTTTCTGTCATAATAAAAATCTTATTGTGATAAAAAGCAAGGCTTAAAGCAAAACCACAAGAATTTGATCTTATGGAATGTTTATGCGAGAGATGGTCGCTCTAATTAAAGAACAATTTTAGTACCTGTTTCACCTCTTAAAGCTTCTTCAACTTTAGTTAAATCAGCAATAATTGCGGTACGGCCAGGTTTTGCCTTAACGAAGCTCATACATGCTTGAACTTTTGGTAACATACTACCAGGTGCAAATTGATTTTCACCGATGTATTTTTCTAATTCTTCACATCCAACTTCAATTAAAGCTTTTTGATCTGGTTTACCTCAGTTTACGTATACACGGTCAACTGCAGTTAATACGATAAATGTGTCAGCGTCGATTAAATCAGCCATTTTTGAACATGCGAAGTCTTTATCAATAACTCCATCAACACCTACGAATTCACCGTTTTCTTGGATTACTGGAATACCACCACCACCACAGGTAATGACAGTTACGCCTGCGTTAACAAGAGCTTTAACAGCTGCTGTATTAACAAATCCGATTGGTTTTGGACTTGGAACAACTTTACGGAATCCACGTCCTGCGTCTTCAACGATTGTTGAATTTGGGTTAGCTGCTTCAGCAGCTTCTTTAGTTTCATAGAATGGACCTACTGGTTTTGTAGGGTTCTTGAAAGCTGGGTCGTTTTTGTCTACGATTGTGTCAGTTAAAGTATAGATAACTGATTTACCGTTTAACCCATGTTCGTTAAAGCTATTTCTAATAGCTGTTAACATGTGGTAACCGATGTAACCTTGACTCATACCACCACATTCTGCGAATGGGATTAATGGAGTTTTTGGGTTAATTTTGTGAGCATCGGCAAAAGCATTGAAAATCATCCCGACTTGTGGACCATTACCGTGTCCAACTACAACGGTGTGGCCTTCTTTAGTTAAACTTGCAACTTTTTCAGCTGGAGTTTTAACTAATTCTTTTTGTTCTTCAGGGTTATTTCCTAATGCGTTACCACCTAAAGCAATAACGATTTTTGACATTATTAATCCTAATTAAATAAATTGAGTTAAGTAACAATAAATAATTACTTTTGAGTTTTAAATGTTAGTTATTAAAGAGCGTTTCCACCAATAACTGCACCTAAAATAGCACAGATTGATCATACACGGAATTCAGCTTCTGTGAATTGTAATGATCATTTTGGACTATAGAATACTTCGTTTGTACATTCAAGTTCACCGTTTGCAACTTGTGGGAATTCTTTTCCGTAAGTTTGTGCAACTTCGTCACCCATCTTTGTACCCATTCCGTGGAATGCTGGTAAACAGTGCATGAATTTAACTGTTGGTTTAGCAGCGTTTAACATCTTAGCGTCAACTTGGAATGGTGTGAATTTAACCATTGCGTCTGCTCATTCGCTCATTGGGTGTCCTAATGAAACTCATACGTCAGTTGTAATGATGTCTGCATCTTTTGCAGCTTTAATTTTGTCATCACTGAATGAAACACTACCACCATTTTGTGCGAATAATTTTTCACATTTTGCCATGATGTTTTTGTCCATAGCTTCTAAGCCACCTAATGCTTTAGGACCACATAAAACTAAATCCATACCTGCGAATGCAGCTAAGATTAATCATGAGTGTCCCATGTTGTTTACGTAGTCACCTACGAAAACAACTTTTTTACCTACAACGTTTGAAACGCTACCGAAGTGGTATGCGATTGTTGCGTAGTCAGCAATAATTTGAGTTGGGTGTTCGATATCACTCATACCGTTGATAACTGGAACTTCTGAACCTTCCATCATTGCTAAAATTTCGTCGTCAGCTGAGTGTGCTGGTTCGCTACCTGATGCTGGTTTTGCGATTGGACGGTATGCGATTGCGTCATACATGTGTCCTAAAACGAAACCTGTATCTTTAACGGTTTCTTTTGTACCAAAGTTTGCACCTGTTCCTGGTGTAATTAAGTAGATGTGTCCACCTAATTTTTCAACAGCGTTAAAGAATGCGTTTTGAGTACGTGTTGAACCTTTTTCGTAAACTTGACAAACAGTTTTGCCTTCTAAAACTTTTGGCATTGCGCCAACATCGTTCATTGATTTGTAGTTTAAACTATTACGAATTAAACCACGGACTTGTTCAGTTGAGAAATCTAAAACACTGAAAAAGTCTTTTCCTAAAATACTTAAGCCCATTTAAATGGCCTCCCTGTGTTATTCAAAGAAATTATTTTTTACCCACTATGTATTATATTATTTATCCAATCAAAATGCTTGGGACTAAAAAAATACGATTTAAAATAATTTAATTTTTTAGATTTTAAATAAATTCAGTTTTAATTCTTGGGTTTTGTTAACATTTACCTAATTTTTAGTGACTTTTTCTACTAATGGATCTAAATCCAAAAAACTTGAATATACAACAGTCCCCATTTCTAAACTGCCTTGGTTAATCGAGTTCATATATTTGATGACTGTAGCATAAAAATCTTTCAATAATTTGCGTAATTGAAAGTTCAAACTGGTGAAAACTTTGGGGTCAAAATCAAGGTGATTTTGATGAATAGTTTGAAGATATAACAGTGGGATTTGATGAATACTTTGTTCTAAATAAACTGCTAACTCACATTGAGCTAAATAACTAATATGGGTGTATTGATATAAGAGATTAATCCCAGGCACAGCATTCACATATTGAGCTAAACTGGTTTCTTGAAAACTTACAGTCATCCCACCAATTGGATAAAATACATCATCAAATAAATTAAATTCAGGTTGGTATTGTTGTAACAAGGCTAACGCTAAACTATTATTAACTAACACTTGCCGAACATCAACAATTTGATTAGTATCAAGACTAGTTTTAAAGATTAATCCTTTAAAATAGATGTCACTATGATCAAGAACATCTATTATGGTTTGAACAATATGGAAAGTATTTTCTAAAGCATCATCACTTACTGTAATTGGAACCAAATCATTATTTTTAAATTGGGAATAATGGTTGTGTGCGACCTGAAAAGTTTGTAAAGCTTGATAAAATGGATTTTCAGGTTGTAATAAATCCTTTAATAATGTGTCCACAATGATGGTTTGAGCACTAGGATTATTTTCATAGGCTTGTTTTAAGAACTTAATTTGGTCAAGGATTTTGGGAGCCTGAGCTAAAAATAAATTGTCATCCAATTGTTGTTTGGTATCAAGGTTTAAGACACAATTGCCTAAGACATCATTTTGCAATTGCTTTTGTAATTGCAAAGGGTCTTGATTTAAGACTTCTTTCTTCAAACTTGCTAACATTCCCATTAAATCGACAGCCATCTCAGGATTGACTTGGGGCATTGCTTGATAATTAAAGTCAGGGGCTGAAATGACTTCAAAATCATTAGCTAAATAACCAATCAACACAAATGTATAGCCATAATGATAAAGGATACCATAGACGCTCATTCAATACTTAAAGATGGTTTTTAAACTATCTTGATTGTATAAAACGACTTTTGAAATACTAGCATTGAATTGGGTTTCAATCTGATGAATTAAATCTTGCATTAAATGATCAAAACTCATATTGTTATTCATTAACCCTAAACGCATTTTTAAATATAACTGACCGATTTGTTTAAAAAGCAGTTGTTTGTTTCCCATTTTTTACTCCTATTGAGTTAAATATGACTTATTTATATCACAATTACAAAACAAAACTCTTCCAAGAACTGGAAGAGTTGGACGAGATTATCTTAATAATGGAACATTATTAACAAGAAATTATGAATTTAAATTATTTTAAATTTTCACGGATTAATGGCATAGTCATGCAACGTGCTGAACCCATACCTAATGATAATTGGTTACCGTTTCATGATAATACTTTAATACCTGCTTTAATTAATGCAGCTTCGGTCTTGCTGTTACGGTTGTAACCTACAACAACACCTGGTGCGATTGCGATGTAGTTAGTACCATCGAAGTGTGTTTCAATATCGATGTCCATTTGTGATGCACCTTCACCTGCGATTGGAATTAAGGTTGCTGGTTTTCCGATTAAGTTTGATAAGAATTCACTTAAACCTTTGTTTGTGTGTTCTACTCATTTTAATTCTGGGTCTTTTAAGTCGATTTCTCAAATTTTTAAGACACCTTGAATGTTTGGTGAGTATAAGAATTTATCGTGATCTAACATTGTTAATCATGTATCTAAGTGCATTAAGTTTCCCATCTTAGGTACATTAATTACAACGATCTTTTCGAAAGTACATGCTTTATCGTTTTGAATGTTCTTTGCGATTAAACGAATTGCTGATTCGTCAGTTCTTTCTGATAAACCGATTGCTAAAATTTTGTCGCTATATACAAAGATGTCACCACCTTCAACACTTGTTGGAGCACCATCTACAACATCGTTACGGTTGTAGAAACGAGGTGTGTCTTTATATTCTGGATTACATGTGAAAATGAAGTCTGCGAAAACAGTTTCACGACGACGAACGATGTGTTTCATGTGGTGAATTGTTACACCGTTACCAACTGTTGCGAATGGGTCACGTGTGAAATATAAGTTTGGCATTGGGTCAACTAACATTTCTTTTTCTGGTGAACGTGGTTTTAAACCTAATTCGTAGCAAGTAATACCTGCCATCATTTTTTCAACCATTTTCTTAGGTTCTTTTGATAAGTCTCTAATAAATGCTTCAATTTTTGGCATGTCTTCTGCAGTTGCAGCACCAACAACTTCGCTTAATCATGTTTTAATGAATGCTTCACGTTGTTCTGGTGTTGCTTGGTTGTATGTATCAACAACTAAGTCTGTTAATTCAACTGTTTCAACACCTTGATCGTTAAGAATTTTTGTAAATTCTTTGTGTTCTTTACGTGCTTGTTCTGGTTGAAGAATAGCACTAAATAATAATTCATCTAAACGAGTTGGGACAATATAATCAATTTCTTGACCTGGGCAGTGAACAAGAACTTTATTTAATTTTCCGATTTCGCTATAAACGTTAATTGCATTACTCATAATAGCAACTCTTTCTTGGCTAAAGCCATAATAAATTTATACCTTTATTATAGTATGTTTTAAGAAGCATAAACCATGAGAGGGGCATTTTTATCAATGTTTCTTGAATTCACCCTAATCTCTGTTGATTTTTACCTTAATTTCCGTTTTTTTCTGGTTTTTTAGGATTTTTAGGGGTTTTGACCACCTTTTTGACAATGCTTGTATAATCAAGTACCCACTGATTCAAGATTTCGGCCGCCTGTTTTCAAGGCTCGACTTGGTTTAAATCAATCCCTAACAACTTAATCGTGTCCATGGGTGATAAACTATTCCCAGCACTTAAAAAGTTGTAATACGCTTCAATTGTGCTTTGGTCATGGTGAAAAATCTTCTCAGCTAATAACAAAGCACAAACTTGGCCAATACTATATTTATAAACATAGAAATTCCCACTATAAAAATGGCTCACAAACAACGTACTTAATCCATATTTATAAAGATAATTCTTTTGTTTAAAAACCTTTGGCTTAAGCACTTGGTATTCTAATTCGGTTTCTAAATAAGATTGAGCGACACTCTCAACACTAAAAGGTTGGCCCGTTTCAATCATTTCATTCGCTTTTCATTCAAACCGTGACAAAATAATTTGATCAAGCGTAGCTCCAAAGGTTTCATAAATTAAATGCTTATAAATATAAAGCACCATTTCTTGATCATGAGCAAACATATCTAATAAATAATAAGCTAATAAAATTTCATTCGTTAAAGAAGCAATCTCAGCACAAAAGATTGGCATATTGGCTTGGTTAGGATGTTTGTTTTTGGAAAAATAGTTTTGAGCACTATGGCCAAGTTCATGAATTAAGGTCGCTAAACTGCCATAACTATAATCATAATTTAATAAGATTAGTGAATAATCGGTTGGAAACCCTAACCCTTGGGTATAACCACCCGAACTTTTATTTTCTTTAGGCATTCAATCAATATAGCGACTAGCTAACATCTTTTGAATAAATTCAATATAAGGTTGTCCAAAACAACTTAAAGCATTGACGACAATTTGTTTTGCTTGGTCAATCCCAAAATAATAGTTGGCTTTAGTCACAGCTAAATAAGTATCATACCCATAAATCTTTGGATACCCATACCGATATTTCAATAACTTTTTAGTATAGCGATTATATAACCGATGGGCTGGGGCAAACAAATGTCCCATCTCATACACGTGCTTAACAAAATCTATCTCAATTTCATCTTGTTCACAACAAGCTTGAATATAGTTTTCATAATGATAGGCTTTTGCTCAAGCATTCGCATTTAAATAATGAAAATATAAGCACTGGCAAACAGTATGACAAACAGATTCATAACCTTTTTTTAAAGCATAATAAGCATGTTTTCTTAAAACACGGTCAGAATCTTGTAATGCTTGGTTAATTTCTAAACTGGTAGTTAATACATGGGGTTGATGGCGAGAATCATAAACCGTGGCAAATTTTAAATCTTGATCAACGATTGTTTCATATAGAGCCCCAAAACTGGAATTATCTTTGGATAATTCATTCACTAACTTTTCTTGGTCTTTGAATAAGGTATGCTTTTGGTTTTTAAAAATGAGTTCATAATCTCTTTTTAAATAACCAAGACTTGGATCAATGTCAAGATAGTGTTGAATAATTGCTTGATGAGCAATGATTTCATTAACATCATTGTAATAGACATCATAATAGTCCTGGGCCCATAAACTAACTTGGGCATAGATACTATTAGATACAGGATCATCTTGCTGTAAAGCACTTAAAGCATCAGCATAGGCATAAATCCGACTTAAAATTTCATTTAATTGGTGGGTATGGTTAACAAACAATTGAAAATTTTCAAGACTGTCAAATATCACATCATGGTTAGCAATTAATCAATCTTTGTGAACTTGAGCCTCATCTAACCATTGAGTGGGAGTTTTATTTTCTAACAACAAACTTGGGTCTCATTGCAATTGGTCGTTGTGCAAATCAGCTTGCATTTGGGCTTTTGTTAATTTGGTTCAATATAACGTGTTAGTTTTCATATTACTAATTAAAAAGGCTTAAAGTTTTCTTTAAGTCTTGGGAATATAAGCAATTATTTTTTTAAGACTTTGCGACCAATTTTAATGAAATCTTGGATTCAAGAAGCCACAATGTCACCAGCTTGTTGTCATGGGGCATCTTGGGCTAAATCAATGTTTAATAACTTAATGGTTTCAAGTGGGTTTAAACTGTTACCGCTTGATAAGAATTTAAAGTAATTATCTTTTGCGTTTGGTTGGTTATTTAAAATGTTGTAAGCGTTAACAATTGCTGCCACTTGACCAATGGCATATTTATAAACATAGAAGTTACCCATGTAGAAGTGACTAATTCTTAATGGAGTTAAGTTGTCAAAGTTATATGGAGCTTTTTGATATTTTTTATCAGTAGCAGTTTTGGTTTCCATATATTGATCACTTAATTCACGGTAAGTTTGAGCCACTTTTTCATAAGTGAAGCCACTACCATTATTGACTCATTCATTAGCAACTGCTTCAAAGTTAGAGAAAATAACTTGTCTGGTGGTAGTTGCAAAGAAATTAGAAATCATTTCATCTAAGATCATTAATGATAAATAAGCATCATCTTTGTATTTATTTAATAAATAGTAGTTTAAAAAGACTTCGTTAGAAATTGATGAAACTTCAGCATAGAAAATAGAACAATCAGCATAAACTGGTTGGTGTTGACCAAAGAAATATGAGTTGATACTGTGGCCTAATTCATGAACTAAGGTTGAAACACCATATAATGAGTAGTCAAAGTTCATGGAAATAAAGAACTTATCTAAACCTCGGGTGCCTCCGATAGAATAAGCTCCAGTTTGTTTGCCTGGTTTTGGTAATCAGCTAATTCAGTGTTCGTCAAAGGCTTTTTGTAATAATGCGACATAATCATCACCTAAGACTTTTAAGGCGTCTTTGGCTTCTTGTTGAGCTTGTGGAATGGTATAGTGAACTTCTTTACTATAAAGTTCCAAACGACCGTCTCATGGCATCACTTTATCTAATTTATAAATATGTTTTAATAATTTAT
The DNA here is from genome assembly GCA_020024695.1 of Ureaplasma sp. Classification (GTDB taxonomy): domain Bacteria; phylum Bacillota_I; class Bacilli_A; order Mycoplasmatales; family Mycoplasmoidaceae; genus Ureaplasma. Next base: position 50,556 of record JAHHTK010000002.1, read on the forward strand.
TCCGCATATCACGGTATTGTTTCATTAATGGTCCATAAGCTTTTACCATATCATACACGTGACTAATAAAGTTTTTATCAATGTGGTCTTCAAAAGCAGTAGCAGCAATATAGTCTTCAAACCCACTAGCTTTATATTTAGCATTTAACATCATGTAGTTAAAATAAAGAGTTTGGGTTAAAGTCGCTTTATATTGATCTAAAGCATTACCAAAACTATAATAAGTATTTTTTCTTAAAACACGGTCTTTGGATTTTAAGTTAGAAAAGACATCAGCCATGGTGTTTAAAGGAATGGTCTTATTATTTTTGTTTTTGACACTTTGATATTTAATATCGTTATCTAATAAGGTTGAGAAAATTGTTTCAAACCCTGGGTTTGCTAAACTTAATTTGGTTTTTAATAATTCACATTCAGGACTTAAAATATAAGGTTTTGTTCTTAAAATATCATCGTAATATTTACGATAAACACTTAAACTTGGGTTTTGTAAATATTGTTTGATTTGGTCTTCGTGACTTAAAACCATGTTCGCAAAAGATGATAAGGTTGTATTTAAAGGAATACAATCTTTTGAGAAAGTTTGGGAATAACCAATGTAAACTGGGTTTGCTTGGTCTTCGTTTAAGTTATTACTAATATAGTTCATGACCCGATTAGTTTTCATTTCAAACGCATCACTTAATTGAGTTCAGACTTGAAAATTAGCTAATGAATCTAAAAAATGAGGGTAAGCTTGAATAATTTCATCTCTTAAACTTAATCATTCTTGATAGAAAACATCTCAAGTCTTGCCTTCTAATAAATAATCAAGATCTCATTTGTAATCAGGATTTTGAGCATCGATTTGTAATTGTTTTTGATCCATAATTATCCTTTAATAAATGTTTGTAATTAATATTTTAACCCGTTCAAAAATAAAAAGCAAAACCCATATGGATTTTGCTTTAATATAAATGAGTTAAGTTTTAAAAATTATTTAATAATTTTTGTAACTTTACCAGCACCAACAGTTCTACCACCTTCACGGATTGAGAATTCTGTACCATCTTCGATAGCAACTGGAGCGATTAAGGTAACAGTAATTTTACTGTTGTCACCAGGCATTAACATTTCTGTTCCTTCTGGTAATTGGATAGCACCTGTTACGTCAGTTGTACGTACATAGAATTGTGGACGGTAACCTGGCATAATTGGGGTGTGACGACCACCTTCTTCTTTTTTAAGAATATAAACTTGTGCTTCGAATTGAGTATGTGGTGTAATTGAACCTGGTTTACATAAAACTTGTCCACGTTCAACTTCGTCTTTTTTAGTACCACGTAATAAGACACCAGCGTTGTCACCAGCTTCAGCTTGGTCTAATTGTTTACGGAACATTTCGATACCTGTAACAACGGTTTTTTGAGTTGGTTTTAAACCAACGATTTCAACTTCGTCGTTAAGTTTTAAGATACCACGTTCTACACGACCTGTAACAACAGTACCACGACCTGAAATTGTGAAGACGTCTTCGATTGCTAATAAGAATGGTTTGTCTAATTCACGAACTGGGTCAGGAATTCATGTATCAACTGCTTCCATTAAGTCGTCGATACTCTTAACGAATTTTTCGTCACCTTCTAATGCTTTTAATGCACTACCACGGATAACAGGAGTGTTTTCACCATCGAATCCGTAACTACTTAATAAGTCACGAACTTCCATTTCAACAAGATCTTGCATATCTGGGTCGTCCATCATATCACATTTGTTTAAGTAAACTACCATTTTTGGAACACCAACTTGACGTGCTAAAAGGATGTGTTCACGAGTTTGTGCCATAGGACCATCTGTAGCTGCGATAACTAAGATAGCACCATCCATTTGTGCGGCACCAGTAATCATGTTTTTAACGTAGTCAGCGTGTCCTGGACAGTCAACGTGTGCGTAGTGACGGTTTGCTGTTTCGTATTCAACGTGAGCTGTATTAATAGTAATACCACGTGCTTTTTCTTCTGGAGCTGAGTCAATTGCAGCATAGTCCATTGCTTTAGCTTGACCTTTTTTTGCTAAGTTTGTACAGATAGCTGCTGTTAATGTTGTTTTACCATGGTCAACGTGGCCGATTGTACCAATGTTAACATGGGTTTTACTACGATTGAATTTTTCTTTTGACATAAATAAATCTTCCGTGTAATAAAGTTTTTTTAAATTGTTTTTATTATATCGTATTTATTAAAATAGATACTATTTCTTAGCACGACTTGATGCAACTTCTTCGCTAATTGATTTAGGAGCAGCAGCATAGTGGCTAAATTGCATAATGTAGTTACCACGACCTTGGGTATTACTACGTAAGTCAGTTGCATAACCGAACATTTCTTTTAATGGAACAGTTGATTTAATTGCAACTGCGTTGCCTTGGGATTCTTGATCACCAACTAAACCACGACGACTTGATAAGTCCCCGATAACAGTCCCCATGTATTCGTCTGGAGTTGTTACGTCAACGGTCATAATTGGTTCAAGTAAGGTTAAACCACAAGATTTGGCAGCTTCTTTTAAAGCCATACTTGCAGCAATTTTATATGCCATACCTGATGAGTCGACATCGTGGTATGAACCATCATATAATGTTGCTTTGATGTCAATCATTGGATAACCAGCTAAAGGACCAGCCTTCATTGCTTCAATAAGGCCGTTTTCAACTTCCTTAATGTATTCTTTTGGAATCTTACCACCAACGATTTCATCAACGAATTCAAAACCTTTTTCAGGGTTTGGTTCGAATTTAATTTTAACGTGACCATATTGACCACGACCACCTGATTGTTTAATGTATTTTCCTTCAGCTTCACTTGATTTAGTAAAGGTTTCACGGAAACTAACTTGTGGTGCCCCGACGTTAACGTCAACTTTAAATTCACGACGTAAACGGTCAACTAAGACGTCAAGGTGTAATTCACCCATACCTGCGATAATAGTTTGACCAGTTTCTTCGTCAGTAAAGGTTTTGAAAGTTGGGTCTTCTTCGGCTAATTTTGCTAAGGCTAACCCCATTTTTTCTTGGTCAGCTTTAGTTTTTGGTTCAACTGCTAAACTAATAACTGGTTCAGCGAAGTTCATTTGTTCAAGAATTAATTGATTCTTTTCATCACATAATGAGTTACCTGTGGTACTATCTTTGAAACCGATAACCCCACAAATATCCCCAGCACGAATTTCATCAATTTCAGTACGGTCGTTTGCGTTCATTTTAACTAAACGACTAACACGTTCTTTGATCCCTTTTGATGCATTATAGATGTAACTACCTTTAGTAATAACACCGGCATAAACACGAATATAGGTTAAACGTCCAACGAATGGGTCAGTTGCGACTTTGAATGCTAATGCTGCTAAAGGAGCATTATCATCAGCGTGAACTAAAACTTCAGCTCCATTGTCAACCATAATTGCTGGAATTGGTGGAACATCGATTGGACTTGGAAGGTAGTCAACAACGGCGTCAAGTAATTTCTTAACCCCTTTGTTTTTGAATGCAGTACCACATAAAACTGGGTAAAGTTCGTTCTTTAAAACCCCGATACGGATACATTTTTTAATTTCATCAATACTTAATTCTTCACCACTTAAGTATTTTTCCATAATTTCATCATCGAAGACAGCAACGTCATCGATCATTTTTAAACGGAATTCGTTTGCTTTTGCAAGCATGTCTTCTGGAATGTCAGTGACTTTGTAGTCTTCAGCTTGTTGACCATCATATCAATAAGCTTTCATTTCAACTAAGTCAATGTTACCAGTAAAGTCAGCTTCAGCTCCAATTGGTAATTGGATTGGAGTCGCTTTAACGCCTAAACGTTTTGTAATGGTTTCAACTGATCTGTAGAAATCAGCCCCAGTTTTATCCATTTTGTTAACGAAAACAATCCGTGGAACATTATATTTTGAAGCTTGACGTCAAACAGTTTCAGTTTGAGGTTCAACCCCCATTTGGCCATCAAGAACTGTAACAGCTCCGTCTAAAACCTTTAAACTACGTTCAACTTCAACAGTGAAGTCAACGTGTCCTGGGGTATCAATAATGTTTAATTCGCAGTGTTTTCATTTAGCATAAGTCGCTGCTGATGTAATTGTAATACCACGTTCTTTTTCTTGAATCATTCAGTCCATGGTACTTGCACCGTCGTGTGTTTCTCCAATTTTGTGGTTAACACCTGTATGGAATAAGATACGTTCGGTTGTGGTTGTTTTACCAGCATCGATGTGTGCCATAATCCCAAAGTTACGGTAATCTTTTAATTGTATTTCTCTTGCCATAAATTATTTGGTAATTGTAATATTTTTTGATTAATAGATACGTTGAGATAATCATTAAATCATTGGATTTAATCTAAATCATCATTTTGGTTTTGAATAATTAGAAACATAACTCTAGTTATTAATTATTCAATCAATTCAAGTCTAAAATTATTTGCTAACTTTAGTTACAGTTTCGCTAACACTTGATAATGCTGGATCAACATAGCTGTCAGCTTTATTGGTGTTTTCACGAAGTGATTTTTTATCAACACGACCACGTGCTAAGTGAGCATATGCTTTGTTTGCAGCTGCCATTTTGTGAACATCGTCACGTTTTTTAGCAGCCCCACCAACCCCGTTAGTAGCATCGATGATTTCGTTTGCTAAACGGTCAATCATAACTTTTTCGTTACGTTTACGAGCAAAACCAACTAATCATCTTAATGCTAAGGTTTGTTGACGAACTGGTGATACTGGTGTAGGTACTTGATAGTTTGCCCCACCAATACGAGTAACTTTTAATTCTAAGTTTGGCATTAAGTTTACTAATGCTTTTTTGAAAACTTCCATTGCTGGTTGTTTTGTTTTTTCTTCAACTTTCTTAAAAGCACCATAAACGATTTCTTGAGCAAGGTTTTTCTTACCATCTCACATTACGTTGTTAATTAATTTAGTAACAACTTTTGAGTCATAAACTGGATCAGCTAAGACTACACGTTTTTGAGGTTTTAATTTTCTCATTTTTATCCCTTTCTAGTCTACTAATTTAATAATTAGTTAGCTGCTTCCTTTGGTTTTTTAGTACCATAACGTGAACGTGCTTGACGACGTTTTGCAATACCTTGAGTATCTAGGGTACCTCTAACGATGTGGTAACGTACCCCTGGTAAGTCTTTTACACGACCACCACGAATTAAAACAACACTGTGTTCTTGTAAGTTGTGGCCTTCACCTGGAATGTATGCTAATACTTCCATGTTGTTAGTTAATCTAACTTTAGCATATTTACGTAACGCTGAGTTAGGTTTTTTAGGTGTCATTGTACCGACACGAGTACATACTCCACGTTTAAATGGAGATGATTCATTACGAGTAATTTTGTGAAGAGAGTCGTAATTTTTTTGTAATGCAGGTGATTTTGACTTGCTTACTTTTTCCTTACGAGGTTCTCTAATAAGTTGTGCGATTGTTGGCATGTATAACCTTTCGATAAAAATATACAACTAAGCCGGTGTATCAATTAGAGTGCTAGACTTTAGTCAATACATAAATAAAAGTATACCACTATTTAAGTGTATTAAGCAAAAAAATTCTTAAAAAAGATGAAAATTAACTAAATTAATCAAATAAATCCAAAATTGACTGGTTTAAAAGGGATAAATCGTCAACAACGAGATGATTATCAACAAGATGATAATACTTTAAACGGTCCTGATATTTCCTATATAAATATGCATTGTAATCATCATTAAGATCTAATCCATCGGCTAATCGTAAATTCATCATTAAATAACTGACTTCATGATCTTTAATTGAATTAAACCGATCCTCTTTTTTTCAATCCCAGATTTTTCCTAAATATTGATAGTTGTTCCAATTCTCATATCCAGATGCTCCATAACCAATCCCTTTTCACTCATGAAATTGTCAATAAGCTTTTTTATTATGTTTACATTGATATTGATTATGTAATGACCAATTAGACACTTCATAACGGACAAAACCAATGGTTGGTAATTGGGCAATTAAATAATCTAATTGTTGTTCGGCAACTTCTTCATCAATTTGAACCTTTAATTTTTTCAATAACGAACCTGATTTAATTTCTAGAGCATAAAAAGAAACATGGGTTAAATGGTTTTGAGCAATAAATTGAATCGCATCATTTAAATCTTTAGTGGTTAAATTCATTAAGTTATAAATGAAATCAACACTAATATTTTCAATCCCATTACTTTGAAATAAATGAATGGCTGCTGCCCCATCTTCAATGGTATGATAACGATTAATTTGTTTTAAAATTTGATTATTTGTAGTTTGAATCCCTAAACTAATCCGATTGACCCCGTATTGTTTCATAATCTTGACATTGCTTTCGGTCACTAGTTCAGGATTGCACTCCATACTTAATTCATAATCATTTGCTAAATATGGTTGCAATTGTTCTAACAAATAAGCTAAATCGTTATCACCCAAAGCATTGGGTGTCCCACCCCCTAAATAAACAGTTTCATATTGATGTAATTCACTGGTTTCTTGTAATTCAGCTACTACTTGTCTAACATAGTCATGTTTGATTTGTTGGTCATCAGTTTTAATTCTGGCAAAATCACAATAACTACAAATATGGTTACAAAACGGAATATGAATATATAAATGTCTAACTTTGTTATCTTTCATATGAATAAAAAGAACCAGAAACTGGTTCTTTAAACTTTCTAGTTTTGATATTTTCTAATAATGATGAACTTGGTGTCGTCATCAATTTTGCCTTTTTTAGTTGGTTCAATAATATCTAAAGCACTGGCATCAGCTGGAACTTGATCATAGTGGATATAAATGGTATCATCATATAACTTTTCGTTGCCACTAGTAAGTTCGGCTGTTCACCCAAAATTATTTTCTTCTGACAAAACATAGGTTGGTTTTTTACTAAATAAATATGACATAAATATCACCTTTAGTTATTATTTTAATTCTGTAATGGTTGGGATTGTATATTTGTCTAAATCTTTAGTATTAAGTTTTGTTCATTTACCACCGTTTGGAGCTACTGGTGAATAATTTTTTTGGTCTCATTGAGATGGATTTCAAGCACTTGGTTTTACTGTTGTAACATCAACATTAAAGTCAAGGTCTTGACCAAAGTTAATCATAATACCCACACCTTGCATTACCATATCGTAGTATTTATCAACATTTGTTCAATTTTGATCAGTTGTATTAACTAAATTAACAAATGGTCCAGTTGGTCTTGCATAGGAGTTTGTAGTTGGATTATAAACAACACTACCACCACGGTTGTTGTTATTAAGAGTTTTATGTTGTGCTAAGAAATTATCAGTTGCTGTTCAACTCTTAATACCTTTTTCTAAATCAGCTGGTTTTAAAGTTTGTTTTGCTAAACCAATTGTTTTTCCAAATGGTTGGGTTCCTAAAATATTTTCAGGTTTAACTCCAACATTCATTAAATTTTTAAGAGGTTGAACGTCAGGTAAAGTATAAGCATCTTCAGTTCCTGAACTAATAATAGCATAGGTTGGGCTAATCGCTTCAATTCATTTTGAACCATTAGAACCTTCGGTACCACTACCGTGGTGACTTACTTTATAAACATCACTCTTTAAGAATTCTTGATTATAGTATTCTAATAATTTATCATCAGTGCAACCTTCACTATCCCCAGCAAATAATTCTTTATGGTTGTTGAAACTAAAGACATTTGAAACTGAGTAAGCATTCATTGAGGTATTTGGCTTACCGTTTTTTAACATTGGTTCAGTACAGCCTAAAACTGAGAATGAACCAATTGTTTGATTGGCATTATCAACAAAGGTAACTAAATTTGATGGTACTCATTTACCTTTAGTGACACCTTGATTGACAGCATTGGTAATTTGAACACTATCATAAATAGGAATTTGTTTTTCAGCTAAGGATTTAAGGGTTTTTTTCATTACTTGTGTAGTTCCCCCTTTACCATCCCCAGCTTTTGCATCTCATGCATCCTTACCAATTAAGGCTTTGGTATCTTTAGTTGCATAATTCATGATAATGTTTGGTAAACCATACATGTGGTCGTTATGAGGGTGACTAATAACAAATAGATCAACATCTTTAACATTTAATCAATCAAGGGCAGCTGCAACAGCTTCTTCGCCATCAGGACTTGATGATTTTTTACCACCTTGGGCACCACCAGTTCCCCCGTCAATTAAAATAGTGAAATCATCATCTCCACCATAAGTATCATCTTGAGAGACTTGAATAATTTCTGAATCACCTTGACCTACGTTTACACTTAAGGTACGAGCCATTGAAGCACGCACTGGTTCAAATAATAACCCCGTTTTATTTCTTTCTTGAATACTTACAGAATCTTTTTCTGGTGTTGGAGTATCATTTTTTGTTTCTTCGCTGGACTTAAATAAACTACAGGAAGTTAAACTAAGAGCGGCTGTTGATACTAAAACGCTCGCTCCAAGCATTGAAAAAAGAATTTTGTGTCTTTTAGTTGTTTTCATGGTTATCTTCTAAATGTCCTATCGCTAAATCTAATACAATTTTTTCAATTATAACATTATGCATTTCATTATGGGGGTCATGGTCAAAAAATTCTTTCTTAACATAAACAGGAAAAAATTCCGAACAATGGCCGACATAATATTGAGAGTTGGCTTGATCTTTTTCAAACAATACTTCAACTTTTCGGTTCACAAATTGGGTTAAATAATTTTTATAAAGTTCTTTTTCTAATTCCATTACTTGTTTAACACGGTCATTTTTGACTGCTTCAGGTAGTTGTTTCATTCTTGCAGCTGGCGTAAAACTTCGCATTGAATAAGGAAACACATGGATTTTGAAAAAACCTACTTCTTTTAAGAACTGCATGGTGTTAGCAAAATTTTGATCAGTTTCGGTGGGAAACCCACAAATTAAATCGGTAGAAATGGCTACTAAAGGATTTAATTTTTTGATTTTATTAACTAATTCTAAAAACCATTCAGGCGTATAGTGACGGTTCATGGCTTTTAAAACATCGACATCCCCACTTTGTAAACATAAGTGTCAATGTTGGGCAAACCGATGCGGATTTAAAGAAATTAAAGCAATAATTTCATCACTAATTTGGAACGGTTCCACACTACTAATCCGAACCCGAAAATCACCTTCAATCGCATTAATATCTTTTAATAAATCATAAAATCCATAACCATTATCATCAAAATATCCCGCTGTATTCACCCCAGTTAACACGATTTCTTTATAACCATTTTGAATTAATTGGTGAATATCTTGTAAGATACTCAAATGCTTTTTACAACGTTGGCGACCTCTGGTAAATGGAATAATGCAATATGAACACATGAAATTGCATCCATCTTGGATCTTTAAAAAAGCACGGGTATTGTTTTGAAATTCTTGCACTTTAGTGTCTTCAAATTGTTTTTCTAACATCAAGTTTTCCACTTTAACAATTTGGTTTTGGGTGGCTAAATATTCATTAATTAAGTTCACTAAATTGTTTTTATATTTGTTTCCTAACAAGATATCAATTTTTAACTTATCTTTAATATCTTTGCTAGCCACTTGAGAATAACAACCACAAACAATAATAATAGCTTGTGGGTTGGTTTTATGAGCCCGATTAATCATGTTTCGAGATTTAGAATCGGCCGTATTAGTTACTGAACAAGTATTAATAATGTAAATGTCAGCGACATTATCAAAATCTAATTGTACTAATCCTTGGGCTAATAAATCATTAGCAATTTGATTACTTTCATGGGTGTTAACCTTACACCCAAGGGTCATAATTGCAAACGAATGTAAATCATTAATTGTTTGAGCCATCTTAATGAGTTCCTGAAGATGTTAAAACATCTTGGTTGGGTTCCACAGTTCCGACTGTATCAATACTGTTACCGTTATCATCAAAATCAGTACTAAATTCAATAGTTTCGCTAATGACAGGTTTGATGACTTCAGGTTTATTTTCTACAACTGGTTCAGCTGGAGTTTCGGTTAAACTTGGTGGGTTTTTATCATTTTGGGCAGCATCAATGACAGCTTGTTGTTTAGCTTGGTCATAAATGATTCGCATATTTACAACAACAGCTCAAATATAAATGGCAGCTCCATAAATTCCTGTTACGACCATTCCCCCAATATATAAATATTTCTTAACATCTCAATCTTGACCCACACAGAATGCTACGACAAAGAAGATGATGGCCAACATAATTAAGCCAGCTCCACAAATTCCAATGGCACCATAACTTCTAATAAGTTTTTTATCGACTGGGTATTCCATTTTGGTCTTTAAATTTTTAATATAAAAATATTGTTGTAACCCTAAACAAATAGTGGCCAGTAAGGGAAAAATAACCCCACTAATTAAAGCATTCCGTACTGGAGCTAATTGCACATTAGCATTCATAATCCCTTGATAAAGCGTACTGGTGACCCCTCCATCAACACTATTAATGGCTACTTGTAAAATCGCAAAAGGGACCACTAACCCAGCAAAGATTAAAATCATAATAAATAATAAACAATAGTTTAATAAACGATTCATAACTTTCCTAATAAATGAAAACCAAGTCATTAGACTTGGTCAAAAGCTTATTTTAAAATTTTATCTAATAAAGCATTGATAAAACGGTAGTCATCAACATCACAAAAACGTTTGCAGGTAATAATTGATTGGTCAATTAAAATCTCTTTCGGAGTTTTTAAGATGACCCCTTCAGCATCAGCTTCAATTAAGATGGCTAAATTGACTAAGTTTAAACGGTCAATACTTCATGAGGTTTTTAAATTCGGGGTAATTAAATCAGCCATAATTTGTTGGCCGTGATGAATGGCATAGTCTAAAATTTGGACTTGATCAGCACTTAAACGGTATTTTTGGAGCGTTTCATGTAAGAATTGATCAGGACTAAAAGATGGGTTATTTTCATCACATTCAATTAAATATGAATAGATGATTTGGACAACTTGGACTCTTTCTAATCATTTTTTGTCATTCACGATTTCAGCTTGGTTGTGTGATTGTTTGTTAGTTTCCATAATTACTATAACCGATATTAATACATTTTAAATTAAGACCTAAATTATTGTACAAATGTGCCCCTAAACAGTCCCCGATATAACTAAAATCATGGATTTCAACGCCTTTATGCGCAGCTAATAAAATTGTTAAAATGATTAAATTATTATCAATCTTTTCAAGATAAATTTTATCAATGGCTAAATGTGGAAATTGTTCAGCCATGGTTCTGGCCACATAGGTTTTGACCATTGCATCATCGATACTAATTTGTCCGTATTTATTGGTAAGAAGAGTGTAAATCATTACTTTGCACGACCTACGTAACTACCGTCAGCAGTTCTTACAGCAACTTTTTCACCAGTTTTGATGAATTGAGGAACATCAATTTCTCAACCAGTTGATAATTGAGCTTTCTTTAAAGCAGTGGTGACGGTGTTTCCTTGAACAGCTTCTTCAGCGTGAGCAACATCCATGACAACTTGGTCAGGTAAGCTAACCCCTAAAAGTTCACCTTCATAACTTAATACGTTAACTTCAGTTCCATCAACGATGAAATTCTTTTCTCATTCTAATTGAGCAACTGGAATTTCAACTTGGTCATAGGTTTCGTTGTTCATGAAGACATATTTATCACCATCAACATAACTAAAAGTCATTTTAGCATTGTCTAATGGAGCTGCTTCAAGTTTTTCACCTGTTAAAACTTCAGTGGTAATAGAACCAGTTCTTAAGTTTTTAACTTTACATTTAACAATACCTTCACGCATTGCAGTTTTGTTAAATGAGTTTTCTAAAACAAGATATAAGTTATCTTTGTATAAAAATGTGTTGCCTGATCTAAGGTCTTTTGCTTGATAAATTTTAGCCATATTGCTACTCCGTTTTAATTATTTTTTGATTAATCGTTATTTGATATTATAATTACAATATCTTAAATTTATATGCTCAAATGGTGGAATGGCAGACACGACAGACTCAAAATCTGTTGGTAGTGATACCATGCGGGTTCAAGTCCCGCTTTGAGCACCATTATGTTTTTAAAGTATTTCGTCATGAAATACTTTTTTTATTTCTAAACTATATTATTTTAAATGCTTTTGCAAATTAAATAAAGTTTTTACGTAGTAATCACATTCAAGATTAAAAAATTTCGTGTTTTTGTCCATTAAATTGGTCACTAATTGGGTATGGGGAATAATACAAACTTTAAAAGTGTTATTGGCTTCATTGACAGCAGCTACGGTTAATGAAACCCCATTAATGGCAACTGAGCCCTTGCTAATAATGAAAGGCATAAATTGGTGGGGTACTTGAAAAGTTAAGTCTACTGATTGGCCATCAGGTTGTTGATCAATTAATCAAATCACACAATCAACATGGCCTGTAGTTAAATGCCCATTTAATCGTGTAGCTGGTGTAATTGCAAATTCACCATTGACTCGGTCGCCAACCCGTAAGTCTTTTAAATTGGTTTTCATTAAACTTTCATGCATTACATGGACAGTGACAGTGTGTTTTTTAAGTTTGGTAATGGTCATACAGGCCCCATTAATGGCAATTGATTCACCAACCATTAATTTTTTAGGTAATTTGTGGTTTCACACCACTTCTATATCTAAATCATGTTGGTGGTCTCAAGCGAGACTCTTAATGGTGCCGATGTAAGAAATAATTCCTGAAAACATCTTGATATTCTTTTCTTTCAATGAGATAGTGTAATTTTATATCATTATCAAAGATTTGATAATCATAAAGAGCGAGTTTTAGCGTGTCTTGCATAGAACTAAAGCCAAGCCCACCAATTGGTGTTAGAGCTTGGTTACCCCCAATTAATTGGTGGCCCACATAAGTAATCAGTTCATTAATTTTATTTTTCATTAACAAAGAACCTAACAGTTGGGAACCCCCTTCAACAATGATTGAACTAATATGATGTTCATAAAGTTTAGTGAAGCATTCATCTAAATCTAAGAATTTATCTTCTACTTTATCAATTAAAATAATTTGCACATTTTTTTGTTTTAAAAGTTCAATTTTTTGATTGTCTTGCTTATGGGTCAAAATGATTGTGGGATGAGAAATTGCATCAGTCACCACAAAGGCATCTAAATCAATTTCTAAGTCTGTATCAAGAATAATTCGGGTCGGACTTTTTTTATTTTCAATCCGACAAGTTAAACGAGGATTATCGCATTTAACGGTATTAATTCCGACCATAATCCCTAAATATTCACCACGCAGTTGATTGCTATCATGTCGGCAGGCTTCATTACTAATTCATTTTGAATCTAAAGTTCTGGTGGCAATTTTGCCATCTACACTCATAGCATATTTGGCCAAAATATATGGTTGGTGAGTTAACATATTGTACATGAAAATCCGATTCATCATGAAACATTCTTCATATAAAATCCCAGTGGTGACTTGAATATTATGGTCCTTTAATTTTTGGATGCCTTGAGAGTTCACTAATGGATTGGGATCAACACAACCAATATACACTTCTTTGATATGACTTTTAATAATTAAATCAACGCAAGGTGGGGTTTTGCCATAATGGCTACATGGTTCTAATGTGACATATAAAGAGGCATCTTTTAATTGATCGGGGGTGAGTTTTTGAATAGCATCTACTTCAGCATGAGGCCCACCAAAATAATGGTGATACCCTGTGGCTAAAATTTGATTATCTTTCACAATCACACACCCAACTAATGGGTTAGGAGCGACAAACCCAGTTCCTTTTTGAGCTTCCTTAATCGCTAAAGCCATGTATTGTTCATGAAGGTTTAAATTAGAATTTTCCATGATTATCTATCCACATTTGACATAATCCTTGGCTATATTCTTTACCAAGGTTAAGACCATTAACTCCAAACCCACTTCTTGCTTGGGCTTGGTTTAAATCTAAGACATTTAAGACACCATTAACAATTGGAAGCATATGTTTAGTAGCTAAGTGCATTAATTCTGCAATCACAACATTTTTAGTAGATTCATAATGGTCGGATTCACCTTTAATTAAACACCCTAAACAAATGATGGCATCATATTGTTTATGGTTAATGACCATTTCAACCATATAAGGAATTTCAAACGCTCCAGGCACTAAATAAATATCATCTTGAGTGATATCAATGTGGTAATGTTTTAACACTTCAATGGCCCCATTTGTTAAATTATCAGTAATGGTTTGGTTAAATCTTGCTTGAACAATGGCAACCTTTTTCTCACTTAAATCATAAGTGTCATCTAACTTGGTAATTGGTTTATTTCACACTCTTTAAATCCTTTTCTAATATGTGACCCATTTGGTCCCGTTTGGTTTCTAAATAATGAAGGTTATATTGGTTGATCCCATCAACTAAACTTAAGCGTTGTTGTACATTGATTCCATAATGACTTAATTGACTAATTTTGTCTGGATTATTGGTTAATAAAACAATGTCATTAATCCCTAAGGTTTTTAAAATATCAGCAGCAATCGCATAATTTCTTAAATCGGGATCAAAGCCAACACTCTTGTTAGCGGCAATGGTATCTTGGCCGTGGTCTTGGAACCCATAAGCCCGAATTTTATTAAATAATCCAATGTCTCGGCCTTCTTGGCGTAAATATAATAACACCCCTTTTTTGTTGGCTGCAATCAAATGCAAAGCTTTATGTAATTGGGGGCCACAATCACATTTTAATGACCCAAAGACATCCCCAGTCATGCATTCTGAGTGCATCCGCACTAAACATGGTTTACTATCATCTTTATCAGGTCCGTCATAGACTAATGCCACGTCTTCTTTCTCATTTAAATCGTTCCGAAAAGCATAAATTTTGAACTGTCCATATTGAGTGGGCAAGTTTGCTTGTGTTTGAGCAATAATATGTGACATATGATCCTTTCTTATAACAAAAGCTAACTTAAAGTTAGCTTCTTGGCTTATTTTTTATTTTTTAACATCGCATTCATCAAAATTCCACCCGCAACCCCAACATTTAAACTTTGAATTTGATTAAACATTGGAATATAAACTTTTTGATCTAAATCAGCATAATGTTCTTTTAAGATGCCATTGGCTTCGTTGCCTAAAACTAATAGCGATTTAGCACTAAACTTAGTTTCACTTAAACTAGTTGCTTGACTATCTAATAAAGAACCATAGACTGTATATTTCTTTTGTTTCATATAATTCATGAAATCAGTTCAATGATAAACAATGTGAATGTGAGCATTAAAAATCGCTCCCATTGAACTTTTAATGGTTTTTGGATTATAGATGCTGACACAATTAAATAATAAGATGCCATCTAAACCTAAACCAAGGGCCGTTCTGACAATGGTTCCTAAATTACCTGGGTCTTGAATATTGTCTAATAACACATATTTACCACTTCTTGGTTGTAAAACAAATTCAGTTTCTAATGGATAATTAAAGGTCGCAAAAATTGGTTTCGCATTGTCTAAATTTGACAATTCTTTTACACAATTATTAGGAATTAAATTGATCCGATGACAAATTGCTAACTGGTTAATTTCAGTTTTATATTGGTCATAAAATTCTTGGGTCGTAAACACATCCACCATTTCTAAATGAGCATCAATGGCGGCTTGAATTGGAATAAATCCTTCCACAATAAATAACCCATATTTATTGTTATTTTTATTGGCTTGATGGCTTTTAACATAACCCATTTTTTTAATTAATGGGTTTTCTTTACTACTAATAACATTGACTTTCATAATTAATCTTCTTTTAAAACATTCACAAAGACATCTTGTGGGACTTGGACATTACCAATGGCTTTAAGACGCTTTTTACCTTCTTTTTGTTGTTCCAATAATTTCTTTTTCCGTGAGACATCCCCACCATAACATTTCGCTAAAACGTCTTTTCGCATTGCCCGAATGTTTTCCCGAGCAATAATTTTACCTCCGATAGCAGCTTGAATTGGAACTTCAAACACTTGGCGAGGAATAAATTGTTTTAAACGTTCCACGATTTTTTTAGCTTTTTCATAAGCAAAATCACGGTGAGTAATAAAACTTAATGCATCCACTTTGTTACCATTTAACATGATGTCAACTTTGACTAATTTGTTTGGTTGGTAACCAATAATTTCATAGTCCATTGTTGCATAACCTTTGGTAATGGATTTTAAGTTGTCAAAGAAAGAATACATGATTTCACCTAATGGAACTTCATAAATGATTTTTCTTCGGTCACCTTCAATAAAATCCATATCTACATAAGTACCCCGTACGCTTTGACATAAATCCATAATTGACCCGACATATTCAGTCGGAGTTAAAATTTCTAATTTCACATAAGGTTCGTAAATGGCTTTAATTGACACGGGGTCAGGAAATTTGGATGGGTTATCAATTTTAATTTCTTCATCATTAGTTTTAATGACTTTATAAACTACACTTGGAGCAGTCAAAATTAAATCAATATTGAACTCTCTGGTAATTCTTTCACGAATGACATCCATATGTAATAACCCTAAGAACCCACACCGAATCCCTGATCCTAAGGCTTGCGAAGTCTCATATTCATATTCTAGTGATGAGTCAGATAAGTTAATTTTGGCCATCGCTTCTTTTAAAGCTGGGAATTGGTTAGATTCAACTGGATAAATCCCACAGAAAACCATTGGGTTAATTTTTTTATAACCTGGTAAGGCTTGACTTGCTGGGTCATTAACTTTAGTAATAGTGCCCCCAACGTGAACATCTTTAGCAGTTTTAATAGAAGCAGCAATTCAACCAACTTCCCCAGCATTTAATTGTTCTTTATTCACAATTTTTGGAGTTCGGACCCCAACTTCAGTGACAAAGAAACGCTTGCCAGTTTGCATCATTTCAATTTCATCACCTACTTTGACCGTTCCTTGTTTAATTCTGACTAAACAAATGACCCCTTTATATGAATCATAATAAGAATCAAAAATTAATGCTTGTAAGGGCTTGCTATCATCATTATCTAAAGGAGGTGGGACATCTTTAATAATGGCTTCTAAGACATCTCTAACATTCAAACCTGTTTTCGCTGAAATTAAGGGAGCATGAGAACAATCTAAACCAATGACATCTTCAATTTCTTTTTTGACTTTGTCAACGTTAGCATTAGGAAGATCAATTTTATTAATAACAGGAATAATTTCAAGGTTATTTTCAAGGGCTAAATAAACATTAGAAAGAGTTTGTGCTTGAATCCCTTGGGCAGCATCGACGACTAAAACCGCTCCTTCACAAGCAGCTAAGCTCCGACTCACTTCATAAGAAAAGTCAACGTGTCCTGGGGTATCAATCAAGTGTAATAAATAGTCTTGATCATTATTAGCATGATAGTTTAATTGAATCGCATTTAACTTAATGGTAATGCCCCGTTCGCGTTCAATATCCATGGAGTCTAAAATTTGGTTTTTCATTTCCCGTTTGGATAAGGTGTCAGTAAGTTCAATAATTCTATCACTTAAAGTGGATTTCCCATGGTCAATATGGGCAATAATGGAAAAATTTCGAATATGGTCTTTGTTAGTCATAATATTATCTTTGTTATGTTTAAATGAAATAAAACTCAAGCAATTAAGAAGGTTTCTTAACTAAATTCGCTTGTAATTGATATTTTAATTCTAAAAGTTTTTTTAAAAAGATGGGAAGAAATTCAAAAATTGTTTCTAATTGTCATCGCAAAATAAAACTTGGTTTAAAATAGGTGGCTTTAGTTAGTTGAATTTCCCAACTATACACAAAAGTTTCTAATAATTTAATATTGGTTAAGAGATTAAGTTCAGCTAACACTAATTGCATCAAGCCAAATTCAGGGCCTCAAAACCCAAAGCTTTTGGTTTGATTATCATATCTGAAAGCATTATCATCACAAACCCCAAACAAATATTTTAAAACTTCATTATTCATTTCAGGAAACCCAACTACTTCATGGTTATTATAAAAGTTATTGAAAAAATAAAAGTTTTGGAGTTGGCTAAATTGATTAAAAATTTCAGGCTGCTTAAAAGTTTCATACATTTGTTGGTTTAAGATTGCCAGATTTTGGGGGTCATGATTATCCTTGCCGTGTAAACTTAATTGTAATTCTGGCAAGTTGCGAGACCGATTAATCCCAATTAAATTAAACTTAAGATCAGGATATAGTTGACTATAATATTCAACTGCTGCTTGAGCTTTAACTACAAACCGATCATAAAAGGTTATGAAATATTTTTGGTCAAAAACGGGACTGTAATCAATATCATAAAGAAACCAGAAAAAAGTATAAACTTGACCTTGGTCATCAGTGGCTTCAAACCCTTGGTTACGATATTTTTTCATGGTGTTAGTGTAATCTTTTAATGATAAATTTAAATCTAAATTTTCAGCCATAATCATCGCATGAGCATAAAGATTTAAAGTTAAATCATTGCTTAACACATCCCTCATTAACTTATCTCATTTCAGAAATAAATCCATAAAAGTTTTATTAAACTTAACGGGGGCATGGAAATTTAAATGAGAATAAGTTTTTTTGCAAAAAAGACAAGTAGCCATTTTTTGATGGTGAATCATACAACTATTTTCTTGACAAAAAACACAAGGACTCCCCGTTTTAGTTAAGATTGTTTTCCATTGTTGCAACTGGTCAGTTAAAAAACTCTCGGGCATCTGTTTAATAAAATTGACTAAATTCTTGATTTGTTTTAAATATTCAAGATAAACCCGATAATTATTGGTTTTCCGATATTGTTTAACTAAACTCTTTAACAGTTTATATCAAACACTCTGATAGAAACTGTGTGGATGGTGTTGGGGAACAATCAACACACTCTCATCACTAAAAAACAAATTATCAAAGTGAAAATAAGCCACAATCCCTGTTGTATTTTTAAACAAAATTTGGTCTTGATGCATCTCAAAACTTAAGTCGTCTTTCAGTTTTAATCAACTAACGACTTTCTGGGATAAGATTTGAATTTGCTTTGAATTAAGTGATGTTTCCATAGTTAAAATACATTTTTAATTAATCAATAAAGATAAATAGTGACAATAGAACCTATTGCCACTATTTATGCTTAAAAATAAGTCTTATTTTGAAACAATAACGATTGCGTGTTTAACCACTTTTTCGTTATAGACATAAGCTGGTGATTGAACTCTAACCACGGTTCCTTTTGGAAATTGATCAGATTCAATTCCATCAATAGCAGCCATAATGTCGGCATCAAACTTATCACCTTGTTTGACCATAATTCGGCTAATACCTAAATTAGTTAAACTTTGTTCAAATAAAGATAATAACATTTTGAAACCAGCAATATAAGCACTGACTTGGGGATCACTATTAGGTGCGTTAATAACATTTTCAAATTGGTCAATGGTTGCAAACAATTGTTGCATATCATTGCTAATTAATTTGTGTTTCTTGATTTCGATTTCTTGTGCTAAACGGTCTTCTAATTCTTGGCGTTTGGCAGCCACTTTTTCATTTGCTTCAAGAGTTTTTTGTTCTAAACGGACTTTGTAGTCTTCTTGAGCTTTAAGAATTTCTTGTTTTAGCTTAATAACTTCTAAACTTAATTCGCTAATTTTGTCGTTCGCTAATTCAATTTGGTGTTTATAATCGTTAATCAAGGTTTGTGTTGGATCAAGTTCAACTTGGTCAGCTGGGACTTGGTCACTATGAACATCGGCATCATTTTCACATTGACATGTATCTTCGCAGTCTTTTTTTTCACATTGACATTGTTTTTCATCGTGACATGAACATTGTTCGTGGTCATGTTTATTATGTTGATTTTTCATAGTTTCTCCCCTTTCTATTTGTTAATTATTTATTATTTGTGATGACATTGGCAGTCTGAACCACATTCACAATCTGATCCACAGTCGCAATCATCTTGGCAGCAGTTGCAACCTTTGTCATGACATGGGCAGTTAGCACCACATTCACAGTCATCGCCACATTCTTCACAATGACAGTCATCATTACAGCAGTGGCAATCTTTTTCAGTGTGGCAAGAACATTTTACGCTACAGTGGCAGTTTTCA